>JABHVW010000005.1 GCA_018658105.1 Candidatus Peregrinibacteria bacterium | reverse complement strand
GTAGTTTCACCTTCAGGTAAAGTGTAGGCGTTTGGATCTATGTTTAAGCCAGTACAAATATATTCGTCTGGTGTGATTGGTTGAGTAGGGAACTCAAAGTTATCGCTACAAGCGGCTTCTTCACCGATTACAGAAAGTTCAAGAATATTGCCTTCAGCAAAGTCTTCGTAACAAACAGAACCTGTGTATTGAAGTGCGCCAGTACTAATTAAATGTCTAACAGTATTTCCGATTACTTGAGTGCCGGTTTGGTCGAGGGCAAGTGTAAGCACACCTGAACGGCGACCTTGGCTGTCGTCTTCGAAACCTGAAGCTTCAAGGCGACCTGAGAATACTGAGTTATCGGCGTCAACTGTATAATTGAAACATACTTCGTCTTGTGCGTAGAAAGTCTCTAGGTTGTCTAGACCTGCAGGATCTTCTAGCTCGAGATCACTACAAACTCCAACTGGCTCTGGGCCAGGGGGAAGGGTGCTAGTGATTGAGTCTGAACAAATAAAGTAGTCAAGATTCGCATCTGTGACTGTGATTGAATCGCCAGCCTCACCAGTATAATAAATTTCATTGAAGCTAATTCTAGCTTCACCGTCAATACTCATAACTGCGCCACCAGGGCCAGTAAATACACCCGTTGGATTGCTTGAAACTAGGTCCCAAGGTCCGGTTGCATCTGAGCCGTCTGTCATAAGGGTTTCCCATACAATGTGTAGATTTCCAGCCTCCATAATTTCATATGAAACTGGGCTGCTTGGAGTAGTAATTTCTAAGTCTGCACAAACTTCAACCTCAACTTCGGGTGGAAGAATTGTGTAAGTAACGCTGTCGTTACAAGATCCAGCAACATCATCTAGAGCGTAAACATCTACAGTTGCAGATTGTTCGCTTTCGTATGTTACTTCGTGGTCAGTTGTTTCGTAAGGATTACTTCTACCATTAAATTCTGAGTCAGGATCTGTTGAACTAAAATTTAGTTCATAAGGCCAGCTTTCGCCTGTTGAGGCACTTGCTGAAACCGCTAGGTCTGCGCTCATTGTATCTGCATCGATTACCAAAAATGGAGCTACAGGATTTGTGAAATCCAAATCGCTACAGTAGGGAAGTTCAAGCCTTGCATTACATGCGCGAGTTGCACCAACAACTTCAACAGTGATTGAGTCACCAGGTTTAGATTTAACATAACGAATTGTTTTATCGCCAGTTGTTAAATCGTTATCGCCATTTGAGCCATATAGAAATCCATATTTGAAATCACCTGAATCTGCAGGTGTTCTATCGAAATCAAAAGCTTCGTAGTGGTAATCGACATCATTCATGTCTTCACCGAATTGATCGACAGCCTGTACTTCGATTGGAATAAAGTCTCGTCCAAGATCATCTAAATTAAGCGCTCCAGGCGTAATATCAAGATGATCACATACGGGATCTTCTTCTTCCTCGGGTGGTTCTTCACAATCTTCAAAATGACTTACAACAGTACCATTTATACCCCACCAATAAACATAATCACCATCACTATCTACTCCTTTGTCATCATCACCATCACCATCTGTATCTACATTCACAGAGTAAATATGGTGCCAACTGTCATCATCAAGGTAATCATCGGATGGATCGATGTAGTAAAATTCAGTTTTTGTCCAACTTTTTGTAGTTATATCAGGTTCATCAGAATAATCATTTAGATGAAATGAAATTGCTTCAAGTTTCTGTTCACCACTAGCGGCCCATGGTTTCTTATCTACATTTGTTGGGTCTGATGTTCCGTATTCCCAAATAAATCCATATGGAGCTCCGCTAACCCATCCAAGTCTGTCATATCGTATTTCTACTCCATTTCTTACACTTGGATTGGAGTATATGATATCTCCTGTACGGATAGTGTCTTTGTTGAATCCACAGTCTCTATAAACTGCGTCTCCATTTGTACATAATAGATTGTCTGTATCAACTTGATCAAAGAAATTATCTTCAATACTTATGGCAAAAGAATGAACAACTGCATAGAATTCTTGCGTAGGGGTATCTGTAGATATGTTTTTGTATCTATGTACTTGCCTAGCACCAGTACAAACATGTGTACCATCGTCATAGTCGGGGGTTGGATTAATTGTGCTAACTACTCGTGTATCTTCGTTATTATGATAGTCACCACCACCTAAGTAGGCGTGTACAGCTTGAGGCAGTAGAATTCCTACTGTTAAAGCTATGATGAAAAATAAATATTTAATTTTTGACATTATTCAGGTTTAGGTGAACGAGGGCTGTTAGTATCATTTATATCTGCATTTACTTTTACTCCTTCTAGATTTTGATTATCAATTGAGTCTACATTTGTTGTATTGCATGCACTTAGCATGATACATAAAGTTAGAATTGTAGTTAGTATTTTTTTCATTTAATAGTTTTTAGCCTGTTGGTCTTCCTGAACCTGCTGTATCTCCACCTTCTTCATCTCCTTCACCAGCTGGTGGTTCTACTGTTCCTTCTGGGACTTCAGTACCTTCCTCTACGGTTCCTGTTTCAACTGGTTGAACAGTTGTGCTGGTAGTCTCTTCAGGAGGTGGTGGCGTCGTTTTGAAGTCATGAATATTCATTGTTCGGAAGCTTGCAGCACCTGCTACACCGGTTAGGTGGAAGTTCACTTGCTTGCGGGCTTGTAGAGCTTGGATAGCTTGAGCTGCTGCTGAGTCGCCTTCTTGTGCTGCTATAGGCAATTCTATGTCTAATTCTTCACTGATAGCAGTTGTAAAGTTTCTACATTCATCAATGAAACCCATTGAAACAACTCGGCGCGGGCTTAGTTTAACTGCTTCAGTTTTACCTGGAGGAATTACATTAAGTGTGCCGGCTGATCGTAAGTGATTTACATGTTCGAAGAACTTGTCCCAGATTTTTCTTTTTTCTGAATCTGGCTCACCTATCTCTTCTAGATTTTCTGGTTTATCAGTAATAATTGCGGCTAGTTTTGTAGCTGCATCAGCTCCGTAAAGAATATCTGCAACGTTTAGCAGAGCGAGTCCAAGTGGACTGCGAACTACTTTCATTGGTTCGTTTTCAGGCATTGGTGCCATTTCTGCAGTTTTTGCTGCAATGTAGGCTTCTGCCTGAACTTCACTTATGCCAATTAGGCTAGCAAGTGAGCTTGCATTTGAAATATCGCGTAATCCAACTAGTGATCGTCTTTCATTATCTGGGTGTTGAATGAATTCTACGAATTCACCTCTATCACCTGTTTCTACAGATATGTACGTATGTACGATTGAATTTTGTTCGATCTGTGTGCTTGGTAGGCCTTCTTCTGAAAGGTCTAGTTGACTTGCGTAATATGTCATTATTTTGTCAGCGACTTCGCCTGCTGTTATTGCATCTAGCTTATGTTCGCCAAGTCTATCTTTTTGTAGAGCGGCAGTGAGTGCGCGCTTGTTCCATCCTTCAATATGAGCTTTAAATCTTGCAGGATTTGATGGCGCATCTGGACGAGATTGCATCAATAATTCTTGAACTATATATGTACGTTCAAGATTGCTTTCTGCTGAATCTTCTAATTCATCGTTTACAACATCAATTAATTTTGTGAAATAGTCTGTATCTTCAGTGTTTGTAAGTTTTGTATAGAATTCTTGTTTGCTTGAAGTTCTTGCAACATAAGTGGCTGCAGCGTCTCTTAATTCACGTTTTCTGTCTGCAGAAAGTACTTCAGAAGTGCCATTTGCTTCTAGTGCATCGCGAATTGCTTCATGAGCAGTCCATTGAGCTTCGAGAGCTGTGGTGTCGAAGTAATCTGTAATATATGTGAGACCAAGGGCTTCGATTTGTTCTCTTGCAGTTTGGCCGCCTTCAATATCTGAGAATATTCTGTCTGCTCGAGCTTCAGTGCTAAGAATAATTTCTGTAGCATTTGTTTGAGTAGGTGGTTCTGCATCTGGAAGCTTAACGTAGCGGATTTTACTCTTACTTGCTTCTTCGATATTTGAATTTTTAACTCTAACATTATTTGATATGTATATGTTCGCGTGTTGAGTTCCTCCAAAATTTTCATATGGATAGTGCTCATCTACACGGCGCATAGTTAAATGATCTGTTCTTTCAAGATTAAGGTATGTGTGACCGCCTTCAATATAGGTTTCTATGCCTGAATCTGGATCAGTGAAAATGTTTATTACACCGCTAACTCCTTGAACGTTCAGTTTAACTCTGTTGTCATCTGTTTGAGTTAAGTGTACTCCGATATCTGCAAAAGTTTTTGCAAATCTTGCGAAGTTTTCATTCATTTGGTCAACTTGAACGCCCTCAGTTCTGGTCTCAGAAAGAACTTTTTCACCTTCTTCATTGATTTCTAGGTTACCTGAACTAATGGTGATTCCATGAACAGTTGCAGGATCAAGGTTGTTTCTTGCTGCATATGCCATTGCGAGTTGGGCATCACCAATGCTCTCCATTTCTGGATTGTCCAGACGTATAAAGTGAGAGTGGATTTTACCTTTAATTGCAAAACGGAAAACACCAAACCCGGCTAGTGGATTAAATAGTAAACCAAGGTCGAAACCTTTCCATTGGAGGCCTTTCATTTCTTCTACACCACGATCTGAATACTCACCTTTGTAGTATTCCATTAATTGGTCAATGGCTTGCTGTCTTCCTTCTGGGCTTAAATCGCCGTCGAGTGCATCAGCATATTGCTCAACAGCATCGCGGATTGTATTTTCAGCATCTGCTTTCCAAGCTTCTGCAGCTTTTTTAGAAGAGACTGCGTCGAGATTACGTTTAAGTCCAAATCCAGCTACAGTTGGAATAACAACACCTCTTGCAACGTCATAAGATCCACCTAAAAATCCATTTAATGTATGTGTGCGGTATTTACCAAGGGCAACTTCAATAGGTATTTGAAGGCCTGCGCCTGCACCAGTTGTATCAACGAAACCACCAACAGTTGCTCCAACTCTCCATCTTTTATTTTTACCGAAAGATTTCATTCCACCAACACCGACGTGAATTCCAATGCTTTTGCTAATTGGATTTCCATGTAGACCGGTATTAAGTGACATTGAATTACCTTTGTCGTCGCTCCATAATTTCCAACTCTTTGTATAAGAGAGTTTTGTAATTTGGTTTGTAACGTGTGTGTTTACTAGATCATTTACATCATTTAAATCACCACCTTTTTGTAGGAATAGAAGACATGCTTCTTGTACATTTTGGGGTTGTGGGTCATTTTCATCGAGTTGAATTTCATGGTTATAGAAATTCATTTTATTGTGCTCGAAGTAGATTCCAAATGTACCAAGATCCATTTCTTTAACACGGCCAATTGCTTGAGCGCGAACATCGTCTGCGTCTTGTTGAGCTTCTGTGTAATTTTTGCGAATTTCAGTAAGTTCGTCTGCGCCTAATGTTCCACCTGTTTGTTCATATATACTATTAATGGCGATGCGTGCTTCTTTACCGTAAGCCTCACTGCTTAATATGTCTTGAATTTGAGCACGTTCGTATCTGTCGGTTGCTTCTTGATTGTCCATAATTATTTGGCTTTGACCGTGGGCCATACCAAGCCTAATTAGGGCAACTTCAGCTCCACTTAGTTCGTCGTTTTCAATTTGGTGAATATCTAGGTCACCTGTTTGATAGGTTAATAGTAGTTCTGGAGCAATTATTTTTGCGTCCAACACACCTAAATCAAGCAATCTATTTAGTTCTTTCATGAATGCTTCTGGGTCTGCACTACCATCAAAATTCACGAACTTTCTATATAGTTGTTCGTTTGCAGATTTTGATGACATTGCTTTGTTTAGGTGGTCATCGATTTTTTTGTATTTACGATCGAGGTTTTGCATGTTTGCTTCTCGATTTTTTGAGTATCCTCCTAAAAGTTTCTTTCTTGAAGTTGGATTGTCGTCTGATTTAGGGAAAATCTGATCAAGAATTGTTTTTATATTTTCACCTTCTGGTGAAAGTTCCCAGTCGTCAGGTGCAGCTTCATAAGTTGCTAGCCCTTCTGATTCGGCAACATATTTCATATGGGGAACGGCTTCTAGAAGCCGGTAACTTGCGATTGTAAAGTCGAGATATGTTTGGTGTTCATCGCTTCCAATTTGTGATTTTTTGTATTTTTTAATTATTTTATCTGGGTCTTTCCCAAATACTGCACGAGCAATTTCGTTGAAACTAATGGTATTTTGTGCCATATGTTTATTACGAATTTTATTCCACATTTCAACTTCTGAATTTAGTCCGGCGATTTTTCTAAGTACTCTTAATTGTTCTAAAGCTTGTTGGCCGTAATGCATAGATTCCATTTTTTCTTCCCATCCTTCTTTGTCTAAACTTAGATTTCTTAAATTTTCGCTCATGCGTTCTTTACGGCCACCTTTAAGCATTTTTTCAGCATCGTGTAGTGCATTATGAGCTGCTGTGTCAGCGCGACGTCTTGAACGTTCTTCGTAACGTCTATTTCGTACATATGCTTCACCTAACTCTTCAGAATTATGTGGTGCAGCAACAATTTTAGATTCTAAGGCATTTTCGATTCTTTGTTTTTTGCTTAATGAATGTTTCATGCCATCTGCACGTTCAAGGATTTTGATTTTGTCTCCTTGATATACTGAGATTCTTTTGTTTGTATCGTCAGCGTTGTAGAAACGGCCGTTTTTACTGTTTCTTACTAGGTCGTAATCGATTCCTTCTGCAGTGTGTAGATGTACTTTTGTAACATCATTTGGAAGCATTTCATGAAGGTCGTATTTCTTTGTGAAAGTTTTTGCATTTTTTTCATCGAAGTCAGTTTCAAAATCGATTTTATATTCGTCGTCAACTTTAAATTCGTCCCAAATATTATTTGGTAAAAGTCTATTGCCGTCTTTTACGAGGAAGGCAACTTTTAGGAATTTAGCTTCGTGAATTGAAAGCATTTTCTCGGCGCTTCCGAAAACTTTATTGATATGCTCAGCGTCAGCTGAACTAATTATTAGTTCACCATCGCTGCTTTTGACTTCTTGGCCGGCAATAATTGCTTGAATTGCAGCTTTTCGTTCATCTGCAGTCATGCGGCCTTGTTCCAAAATATCGTCTAATTTGCTAAGAGCCGCTTCGGCGTGATTAGTGCTAATTGCAATTGCCGCAGTGTCGATGTCTTCCATCAAATCTGCTTGTTCGGCAGTGTAATCTTTTCGTTTGTCTTTGTTAGTTTGTTGTGGAGTCAGGCGTTCTGTTAGGAGTTCGCGATCCATTTCAAAGAAAACATGCCTTTCGTTAAAGGGCTTACTGAAGCCAAAATTTTTACAATTACGCGCCATACGTGATTTTATATTTGTTTTATCTAATTAT
>JABHVW010000002.1 GCA_018658105.1 Candidatus Peregrinibacteria bacterium | reverse complement strand
CGCGTAAGCATAAGCATTTAGCTGCTGCGGATCCATAATAAGATCTGGCACGCCCCTAAGCTGCATAGGATCCAGGGATGTGAAGTGTGCGCTTGTTGGGCTGTAGTAGCGGGCTTCGAAGTAGTAGAGGTCTGTTGTGTCATCGAACTCTTTGCCTGTGAAGGAGTATTGTGAGTCTGAGTCGCCAAGGTCTTCGCTAAGAAGCTGTGCGCCGAATGGTGCAAAGTCGTATACATGTGTTAAATCCCCGACAATGTTTGTTGTGAGGTATTATTGTTTTAGTAGGGAAGGGCTTGTTTATTTTTTGCCTTTTTTTCTTCTTCTCATCATTCCTGCTAGAAGGAGAAGTAGACCGGCTCCGGCATCAGATTTTCCACCTATATTACATCCGGCAGGTTGGTTGCCGCTTGCACCGCCACCTTTTCCTGTTTCCCCATTATTGTTTCCAGTGTCTCCAGATAGAACCTCATTAAGAGTTGCTCCATGGAATGCCATAGGAAGTTGATCTGGAGTGATTACAACCGTTTTTCCATTAGGAGCCATAATTAAAATTGGGTGGGTTGATCTTGTGATAACTGTACAAAGCTCATCATCTCTGATCTGGCAGTATTGAGTGTCTGCATTCAAAGCGCTTCTTGAAAGAGGGTCAGCAATAGATCCCATTGGTAGGGTCACTGCATCCATATCGTCACCTTCAGATCCAGCGTCAAAGCCAGCATCTTCAAAAGAGGCCATGTAGCCCATGCCAATATCTTCAAATGAAACGCTACCTTCTCCTTCAACACTTACAGCGCCTTCGCCTATAACAGATACTTCAGTGTCTCCTTCAGTAGATACATCACCACCAAATAATGGAGTTTCACCGTCATCTGAGGTTACAACTAACTCTGATTCATCTTGAATGTCGAATAGATATTCAAGATCGTGCTCTTCTCCGCCAATAGAGTAGTGTGCAATAACCTGACAGGGGCCAGATTCAGCATCACCGATTTTCATTATAACTGAATATAGGTTCGCACCTAGTTCTTCAGGGGTAAGTGGTACTTCTGCATCTAGAGCAGTAATTAGAGTAGCACCAGTCAATGTTGCTTCAGGATTGCTTGATAAGGTGATTTTGTAGTCTGGAGCGTCTTCCCAGTTAAGTACAGTTGGAACTTCTGTTGAAAGCACTTCGCCTTCTTCGCCACCGATAGCGTCGACTTCTAGTTCAGCTGGTGCTTCTGCATCGATGCTTTTTTCAAAGAGATCATAATTTCCACCACCAGTATCTTTCGAGTAAACTACTCTTTGTGAGTTTGCTGCAGGGAAAATTCCTGTAGCAATCCATTGAGAATCACTTGTGATGCTTAAGTCATCTCCAATTGATACCATTTCAACTTCACAGGCATTTTTATCGTCAGGCTCACAATTGTTGTAATACATGTGTCCGTCTCCATCGTATGATGGATTATGAATATTTCTGCCGTCAATGGCTAGTACTGTGGTACCGCTTTCATTCACGATTTCACGTAGTCCGTCATTTATGTTTGTACCAAGTAATTGTTCTCTTGGACCATAAGTCCATGTTCCGTCAGTGAAGTCACCGGAATGTTCAAAAGCTGATGATGCTGTATCCCAGCTTTCATCTGGAGAGGTGTCGTATACTGAGTAAATATCAGAGCCTTGAAGGGGTGATGTTCCCTGAATCCCCCTCCCATCAGGTGAAAATTGAAGATTTGATAATCCAGTTTCTTCGTCTCCATCAGTATCAATGTCAATCAATTCACCACTAGTTTTTTTCAACATAATGTCACCTGCAATCATGCCTAGTTCGTCGCTCTTAAATACTAAATCTCCGTCTTCATTTAAATCTGGAGTATATTCATTTTTTTCGTGTGTGTTTACACCAGCTACTTCAGTTTCTTCACCAACAGTAACAGCTTCAGCATTTGGAGCTGCAGCTGCTAATCCTGCGGCAGCTAAAAGCTGCATCCCGTATTTTTTTGTGTATTTCCCTATGCCTCCCACTACAGCCTCTACGGCACTTCGAACAAGGCTTTTTGGGGCTTCAGTTCTTTGTAGTGCTTCAGACATCTTTTTAGGGGATTATCTATGCTACAACTTTCGCATGAAACAGGTTAAAAGTCAAGTCGATATACCTTGACTTGGCTTGTCTCAGAGAGCTTTTCAGATTGCTTATAAACTAATTTGATAGTGTATATATGCTGTTCAGTTCACCTGTTAATTCTCTTGTGATTACGTATGGGTAATAATATGTGGTTCCAGACTCAGTTGCATAGGTTCCTTCACCTACTAAAACGGCTTTTGTGTCGGCAAATGGGCCATCTAGGCTATTTGTGATTAATTGCCATTCAAGATAGGGGATAGATGCACCACTTCCTGCTATAAGTGGGGCTCCTATGGTGAATTCCAGGTATAGGCTCTCCCATTCGTAGCTGTGGTAGGTGAAGAGGTTTTTTGCCATATTGTATATTTTGTCGAACGGTGTGCCACTGCCTCCTGCCTGGAAGACAACGTAATTTTCTAGATCGTATGCTGCGTTGATCATGGATTCTGTGATTTCGGTGTTTGAGTCAGAGGGCCTATATTGATCCAAGCCGACATCTTCAATTGATGTGTTTGGCAGTAACGTGATGGGTTCTTCTAAAGATGAGTCTTCACCAACAATCTGCCATAATATTACAGAGTCATCTGTATTTACACTGTAAAGGTCAGAAAGAATTGGGCCTCCAGCATCCAACCTGTACCTGTCATTTTCAGCTAAAACGTCGTCGATTTCGCATACTGCGCCGAAACTGCCGTTTTCACAGGGAGTGCGAACTAGGAGTTTGAAGTTATTTAGGCCAAGTTCAGTTGGATCGAGTATTCCGTCATCGTTGCTGTCTGCTGCGAGCTGATCTGGATTGCTGGCGTTTACGGTTGTGAATAGGGGGGTTCTGACACCCTGGCCTTGGATGATTTTATTCCAATTGCAGGAGTGATCTGGATCTAGGTGTTCGTCTAAAATCGAGCACATTTCGATGGGTGGGGCAGTGCCTGTGCCGGGCATTGGGGTGTAGTAGTAGCTATCCATTGTTGCATCGTTTTTAGCTGCGGTGGAGAAAATTTCGTAATCACCGGCGGTTTTGCATTCATCACCTTCTGCGCCATCAATTTCTGGGCAAAAAATGTCGTTTCTACTGAGCTCATATCCAATTCCACCAACTGTGTTTAGCTTTAAAATGCCAGTTTCAGCTGCTGATTCAGCAGAGAGTCTGGCTTGGGTGTTTGCTTCGAGATCTTGAAAAAATCTTACTTTTTCCTGAGTGTTTTCAATAGTGCTTGAGGCTACTAGCATAATCCCCGTCATCATTACGAAGGCGAAGACAAGTGAATATGCTGATTTTCGTGTGGCGAGAAGCTTTTTCATTTAGTTTGCAAGTTTGCTCAGAGTATACCGGTCGCGACCGACACGAGCAAATTGCGGTTTGTTTTTCAGGTTGAGATAGATTGTGATGGTTTTTACTTGGCGTTGTTCAAGAACGGCTTTTGTGATTTCTTCACGACTACGAATTGTTCCATCTGAAAGAATTTTTTCAATTACTTCTGCAACAGTTCCAGTTTGGAACCCCCAATCTTTAAGCGCATAGATTCCACGGCCAATCAGTACGAAGTTTTCATTGCGAATTAATTCGTTGTGTACGGCTTGAACATTCACATCTTTTTCGTCGAATTTTGCATTTCTAATTTGGTCTGCAATTTTTTGAAAATGTAGAGGTTTTTTCTCTCTTCTAAGTGTGAAATTGATCTTATCTCTTAGAGTTCTTGGGTGAATATGTCTCCAGCTGAATAGACCGATTCCTTCATCTGTAAATTTGCAATCTTTGCTGATTCTTAGAATGTTTGAAAGGGTTGCTTCATCCAGTTTGATCTTGAGAGATTCATTAACTTTTACCGATAATTTTTCAGCCGTATATACATGTTTTGCCTTTTGCAATATTTTTAGAGCTTTACCTGTTGTTTGTTTGATTTGACCTGCATCGAAATCATCGAGTCTCCAGAAAGGGTGGTATTTTAGAGTGTTAGATTCGAAGTGAATCTTTGCGTCTAATACCAAAGCCAAATGAAGATCTTGCAGATCTGTTTCGCTAATATTTGGTAGAATTTTCATTAGCTGCTGTTTGAAGTAGCTATCTCTTGCAACGCCACCTTCTTTTTCAAGAAGAGCTTTTGCGAATTCAGTTAAAATACGAATATTTGTGTTTTGTGCATTTCTTTCAAGTTTGCGAAGTGCACTCTTTTCGATTTGTCTAATTCTTTCGCGAGTTACTCCGAAGTGTTTCCCAATTTCTTCAAGAGTCATACGCTTGCCATCCTCTAGGGCAAAACGATTTTCGATAATATATTTTTCTTTGTCTGAAAGTACAATCAGTAGATGTTGTATCAATTCATGTAGTTGTAGCTCTTGAGGCGAGAGCTGACTATTGATGGTGAAGTTGGCGTTATTCATTTTGACAGGGGGTAAAATCTTGACGAATATTTTGCTGTGGTCTTACGTCCACGAACCAGAGATTAACCACTAAAGTACTAATTTGTAAAGGGCTGGAGGGGCATTTACTGTTGTCAGAATTATTGACAATTTTACTGCAATGGTGGCTTTACAGGTTAAATTATTTATTGTTTAAGTAAGCTCGATCTTCGTCTGTCAAAATATCTTTTTCTAGCATTTTGGCGTATTCGAATGCAAAATTGAAAATTGATCGCTGTGTGTCGGCAATCGCTGCGTTCTGGATTATTACTCCCATTTTATCTTTGTATGAAATTATACTTAGTTTATCATTGTATATATTTATTTCATTTTCAAAATTAAACTTTTCTTTTGGTATTAAATATATTTCTCTTTTTTCTTTTTCACTTAGTTTCTTGAATTGAAGGCCTTCTTTCTCATATAAGAATAATCCTCTTATAAATATGTTTTTTTTATTTTTCTTTTTTACGTATTGTGAATGATATTCTTTGAAATAATCTTCTTTCAATGCTCTTCCTGCACTTGACCAACATAGTATTTCATCTGTAGATGTTAAAGAATCTTCCATTACATGGATTACGCCTTCTTCCCCTTCAAAAATTGATATTTGTGGAGATATATTATATCTATCTTTTAATGTGAGTAATTTAGGTATTGTTTTCTCCAAATTTTTAACCCTACGATTTTGATCTTCAAGTAAAACCTTAGGATTTATTGCTGAATAATATAGTGCATTCTTCTTTTTTTTGTGACTTACTATCCCTCTCTTTTTTAAATTTTCTAAAGTTATGTAAACTGTTGGTCGTTTTATGTCTGTTTTCTTTGCAATTATACTTGGTGCGGTCTCTCCTAGTTCAAGTAGAGCGATGTAAATATCGGCTTCTTTTTTGCTGAATCCTATGTCGGTAAGTATCTTAATCAAATTCATACTCTGAGTTGTTTAAAGAATGTATCAAAGCTCATAAAATTTTCATATCCATTTGCAGCAGCCATCCATTTTCCCTCTGTACGAATGGGGCCTTTGCGTTCTATTCTACTCATTGGTGAATTCCACCACGTATCCATTCTTAAGTCATTAATGGATTTATCTCCAATTCTTCTTGGGCTATATGGTGGGATTACACATGTTCCATGGGGAACAATAATCGATGGTGTTGCTTTTCGTCCGGCAATTTTGCAGATGGCTTCTCTTGCTCTAAAAAAAACTGCTTCACTCCTCCCTGCAATTGCTATTCTAGTGGTGGAATCATTTTTTTGATCTCCAAAGCCAAATTGATTGGTATGTTCCGCTGCATAACCAATGGCATTATTTTCACCTTTTTCTCCACTTTTTTTTCTTCCTTTTTCTCTTAATTGATTAATGTCGCTTTCACATAAGCCTTCTTCGGATAATAGCATGCTAGTATATTCTTCAATTTTCTGAGGAGTCATTGGGGGGATTGGTTCGTCAAAATAGTCGAATTCTACTAAGTCCGCAATTTCTGGGTGAAATGCCTGGATCCATTCTTCTAAAAACCTTCTTTGTCTAGCAGTTAATTCTTGATATTCATCATCCCAGTTTATTCCATTTGTTCTTGCAGTTATTGACGCAAAATTAAAAACTCTAAGCTTTATGTTTGCATTTGTAATCTCACGAATTGCAGATAATCTACATAGTCCAAACTCTATCCAAGATGGTAGGAAAGCTGATATGGGGCCAGGACTTGCAGATATACCAATATTGATCTCTACAGGTTGTTCATTAAGGATTGCATTGGCAACTGATTTTATTTCTTGAAGTGAAGGTAAAGTATGTTTAAGTGGTTCTAGGGCACTTCTTGATTTAGCTCTTCTGTCTTCAACACCTTCAATGTATTCTCGTTCAACTTCTGGGGTAGTAATCGCTAAAATTAGCTTTTCTTTATCACCATTGAATGAAGGGGAACTTACTCTTGTTTTTGGCATATGGATGTTCTTAATTTGAGATAGATCCTTACCTCAAATTATCTTTTCCTCTCACTTAAGTCAATTGTTAGCTGATGGAGTGTTTTCCGAATGCAAAGTCAAAGATGATTCTTTGTGTATCTGCCATTGTTTTGTTTCGTATGATTATTCCAGTTTGATCTTCATGTGAGATGATTGAAACTTTATCATCATAGATGTTTATCTCATTTTTGAACGGGTATTTTTCTTTTGGAATCAATAGTACTTCCCTGAGTTCTGTCTTCTCTCGTTCTTTCCATAATTTACCTAGTTTATTTGAGAGGAAGATTCCTTTAA
The DNA here is from genome assembly GCA_018658105.1 of Candidatus Peregrinibacteria bacterium. Taxonomy (GTDB): domain Bacteria; phylum Patescibacteriota; class Gracilibacteria; order UBA1369; family 2-02-FULL-48-14; genus JABHVW01. Next base: position 16,845 of record JABHVW010000002.1, on the reverse strand, counting down.
GCCATATTTTTCTTTCTACTTTTTTCTTTATATATTGCGGATAGTATTCTTTGAGAATACCGTTAGCGGCTAGATCAACATTAGCCCAACACAATATTTCGGTGCTGGTTGTTAGGGTGTCTTCCATGATTTGGATGAGGCCGTCTTTGCCGTGGAAGACTTCCATTTGTGGGGTGGTTGTGAAGTCTGAGTGTAAATCCATGAGGATGGGGAGGCTTTTTTCTAGGGCACCTATGGACTTACCTTGTTTCTTGTGTTCCTTCCTTTTCCGTTCGAGAAAAACTTTAGGGTCTATAGCTCGATATCTTAAATGATTATCGATTTTCCTCATGCTAACGAGGCCTTTTTTTGCGAGTTGATCGAGAATACTGTAGGTAGTTGATCTTTGGATTCCTGCTTTTCTTGCAATGCTGCTGCAAATACCTTCGTTAAGTTCGAGAAGATTTATGTAAACCATGGATTCTTTTTCGCTGAAACCTAGTGCTTGGAGTGTTTTGTAAAGTTTGTTTTTTTCAGTCATTTCTTGTTTTTTATTTCTTTAGATAATTGTTTTGCATATTTAAATGCGAAGTTGAAAATTGATTTTTGAGTTTTTGCCATTGCAGCATTTTGAATGATTACGCCGATTTTATCCTCATGTGAAATTATGCTTATTTTATCATCATATATGTTTATTTCATTTAAAAATGGAAATTCGTCTGCTGGTATAAGATATACTTCTCTAAGTTCTTTTTCTCCGTTGTTTTTGAATACTTTCGCAATTTTCCCCTCGCTGAATATACCTCTTAACCAAATTCTTTTTTCTACTTTCTGTTTGATGTATTTTGGATAGTACTTCTCTAATGCTTCAAAAGCAGTTTCAGCGTTTGACCAGCAAAGAATTTCTCCAGAGGATGTTAGTGAATCTTCCATTATTTTGATGATTCCTTCTTCGCCTTTGAAAACTTCCATTTGGGGGGTGTTCACAAAATCTTTGTGAAGTGAGAGTAGTTCGGGGAGTGTTGATTCAAGTTGAGTTATTTTTTTCTCGAGGTCTTTGTAATTCTCTCTTTTCTTCTCGAGAAAGATCTTAGGGTCTATAGCTCGATATTGAGTGTGGCCATTTTCTTTTGTGATGCTGACGAGGCCTTTTTTGGCGAGTTGATCGAGAATGCTATAGGTAGTTGACCTTTGGATTCCTGCTTTTCTTGCGATGCTACTGCAAATTCCTTCATTAAGTTCGAGAAGGTTTATGTAAACCATGGCTTCTTTTTCGCTGAAACCTAGGGCTTGGAGCTTTTGGGCGAGTTTTATTTTGTTTTCCATAGATCTCAATCTATTACTAATTTGTAGCCAAGGCAAGGAATCGTCTTGATGGAGCTTGTTTGATTTTCGCATTTTATTTTCTTGCGTAAGCGACTTATGTAGACTTCAATTGTGTTTCTTGCCACGTATTCGCGCCTGTCCCAAACGCAGTCAATTATTTTTTCGTGGCTGAGGACGCGGCCGACATTTTGCATGAATAATTTCATCAAATAGAATTCTTTTCTGGTTAATTGCACGCTTTGATTTTTGTGTTTCAGCGTTCTGTCTCTTGAGCTTAATGTGTAGTTTGCGATTGATAATTCTTTCCCTTTGTTGTTGTCTTCGTCGTTTTTGCAGATGATTTCGCGAATTAGTTCAATGCTTTTGTCTAAAGAGATGGATTCATCGATGAAGACGCATCGATGTAGCAGGCCGTCCCAAGCTAGCTCGTTAAAAATGCGATTTTGAGCCATGCCAATTACTATTATGGGGATTCTTTTTTGTAAGCTTTCAAGAAAGGTTTTAATTTTTCGCCATTCTTGTCTTTGAAGTGGGTGTGGGATTAAAATTGCATCAGTGCCAATTGTGCTATTTGCGATGGCCTTTGGTGAGTAGGAAATGCTTTGTATGTTTTCTCGCTTGAGTGCGTTTTGATAAATTGCGCTTTGTAGGTGGTATGGAGTGATTATTACTGAATGCATAATGTTTGATTAGGGCTTTCTATATTAAAAGTCATTGTTGTTTGGTAAAGGTTTGCTTGTGAATTGCAGGTTAAAATACTGTGTTTGATCGTCAACAACAATTGGTGACTTTGTTGACGGAAGTCGCCGGCAGCCAATGCTTTACAAAAGGTGGAATTTGTTTAAAAATTCACTTGTCTTTAACAAATGCTATGACAGAGGACCTGAAAAAACTGGGTTTTTCTGAGAAGGAAGCACGTGTCTATTTAATGCTTCTCAGAATTGGACCGTCGGTGGTGAGTTCAATTGCTGCACGAACGGATTTAAAGAGAGTGAGTTTATATTCTGTTTTGGATTCTTTGCAGAAACGAGGACTTGTTAGCTTTGATGATTCGAAAGGGGTGAGGAGTTATATTCCTCATGATCCTGAGTGTTTGCTTTATGCCTTTGAGAAAAAATCTGCAGAGTTAAAATTTCAATTAGATTTGGCTAAAGATTGTATAGAGCGTATGCAATCTTTTTCTGGTTATAAAAATAATGATGATGAAAGTGATTTGCGGGTAGCTTTGAATGATTTGCCCAAAGACTTTTTACTCGACCTACTAACAAAGAGGCCACGAATAGCCTCTCAGTTATCTTATTTAATTGCGAAGTAGCTTATTTTTTCTTTGCTACACGTCGCTTTTTAGGTTTAGCTGTCTTTTTTGGAGCAGCTTTTTTAGGAGCTGGGCTAGGTGTTTCGCACATTCCTGAGCCGCAGCATGATGAACCGCTTGCCATCATTAGTTTTAATCCAACAACAATTAGCATTGCTGGCCAAAGGTATGTCCAAGTTGTTTCTGGCACTACATCTAGCTTTTGCAGAAGGAAAATTGCTCCAACTACGAATAGGATAAGTCCTGACCAAAGGTGGCATTCATTTGGATTGCATGAAGATTTCATTTGTGGGGTGGTTATGATGTTTCTATTTTGCAGGAGAACTTATCAGTTGAAAAGCACGTGACCTAGACAAGTTTTTATGATATACTATAATAAGTTCTTAAAAATAAAATGTTCTTATGTCAGATACAAACCAAAACCAAAACAATGGTCAACAAGGAGGTCAGCAGCAACTACAGGTAAAAGTACCTGATGATTTGCAAAAGGGTACTTACTCTAATGCTGTTTCTGTGAATGTGAATTCAAATGAAGTTGTTGTGGATTTTGGCTATTTACTGCCAAATACTCCTTCTCCAATTATTGAAGTTGTGAGTAGAGTTAACATGAATGAAAAGACTGCTGAATCGTTTATAAAAGTACTATCTGGTGCTCTTGAAGATTTTAAGAAAAAACAAGCTGCTCATAATGCAGCTGCTCCAGCTCCTGGGGTTACTCCTGCTGTTACACCAGCTTCAGCACCTGCGCCAATGCCGGCTCCTATGCCTCATGCACCAATGCCTCCGCAACCTGCAGCGCCAATGCCACCTCTGCCAGGAAATGCTTAGTAGCAGCTTGAGTTGCTTTACTGTATAATCTGCTCATGAGAGCTGTTATTCAACGAGTTTTAGAGGCGGAAGTAATCGTAAACAGGGAATCCGTTGGTCGGATTGGCTCTGGACTTCTTATTTATTTGGGTGTTCAGCAAGGTGACACGAATGATGATTTGATTTGGACGGCAGAGAAAATCCTAAAAATGAGGATCTTTCCGGATTCAGATGAGCGAATGAATTTCCCAATAACCGATACGGCATCTTCGATTCTGGTGGTTTCACAGTTTACTTTGTGTGCAGATGTGCATAAGGGCAATAGGCCGAGTTTTACTAAAGCTTCGCCGCCAGAAGAAGCGAATGACTTTTATGAGGAATTTAAAAGGTATGTGGCTTCTAGAGGTATTCCTGTGCAATCTGGAGTTTTCGGGGCTATGATGCACGTGAATAGTGTTAATGACGGGCCGCTGACGATAATTCTTGATTCAAAGGAGAAAGTCAGTTAAGTTTTTTTTATAACAAAAGTATTATGGGATTAATGGAAGATGTAATGGCACTCTGTAAACGGCGCGGTTTTGTTTATGCGGGTAGCGATATTTATGGTGGTCTTGCGAATACTTGGGATTATGGCCCATATGGCTCACAATTGAAGAAGAATATTTTGGATTATTGGTGGAAAACATTTGTTGAAAATCGTGATGACATGATTGGTTTGGATTCTGCAATTTTAATGAATCCTAGAGTTTGGGAGGCATCAGGTCACATTTCGAATTTTTCTGATCCGCTTATGGATTGTAAGAATTGTAAGGAACGGGTGAGGGCCGATAAGCTTATTGAGGAAAAGTTAAATGAAAGTGTTGAGGGGCAATCAAATGAAGAGATTTTTGCAAAAGTGATGGATTCTAAGCTGGAATGCCCTAGTTGTTCTAAGGTTGAATGGACTGAGCCGCGTGCTTTTAATCTTATGTTTAAGACTTATCAAGGAGTTATTGAAGATACGGCGGCGCAGGTTTATTTAAGGCCTGAAACTGCACAGGGAATTTTTGTGAATTTTAAGAATATTACAGATTCAACTCGAATGCGGTTACCATTTGGAGTTGGTCAATATGGAAAGTCTTTTAGAAATGAAATTACACCTGGTAACTTCATTTTTCGAACTCGTGAATTTGAACAGCTTGAGATTGAATATTTTGTTCATCCTGATGATGCGGATGCAAAATTTGATGAATGGGTTGAAATGTATGAGAATTTCTTTAAATCTTTGGGTGTACGCAGTGAAAAGTTGAAAATTCGTGCTCATGCAGATAAAGAGCTTTCGCATTATTCGACTAAAACGGTTGATTTTGAGTATGAATATCCTTTTGGATGGGGTGAATTGATGGGTGTTGCGAATAGAGGTTGTTTTGATCTTAATCAGCATGCCGAGTTTTCAGGTAAAAAGCTTGAATATAGAGATCCGATTACAAATGAAGTGTTTGTGCCACATGTGGTTGAGCCAGCCCTTGGTTTGACACGTGCACTTTTGGTGCTTTTGCTTGAAGCTTATGAGGAAGAAGAGCTTGAGGGTGGCGAATCTCGTACTGTTATGCATTTTGACCCGAAAATCGCTCCTGTACAGGTTGCAGTTTTCCCTTTGCAAAAGAAGCTTTCTGAAGATGCTATTAAGGTTTATAGGGATTTAAAGACATTTTTCCGTGCTGAATTCGATGAATCTGGTGCGATTGGCAAGCGTTATAGGCGCCAAGATGAGATTGGAACGCCATTTTGTGTGACTTTTGACTTCGACTCCCAGGAGGATGGGAGTGTTACAGTACGTGAACGCGATTCAATGTCTCAAGAACGTGTGAAAATCGAGGATTTACGCACGTATATTATGGATAAAATCTGGGCTTAGTGTCTTGATAAAAAGTGCGATTTCTGCTATAATTAACAGATTAAATCTTTAATCTACGTATGGCAGAATTTCTTGAAATTCTTGGGGTAGTGTGGGAGTTCACAAAAAGCTACTGGCTTTGGGCTCTGATTGGTCTTGTTTCTATATTTGCTCTTTGGAAGTGGATGTGGCTTGTTCTAGACCTTTTGTACACTTTTAAGTGGTCTCCGGAACGTGTTTATATGCAGGTGACAATGCCACGTGAAGAGTCACAAAAAGACAAGGAAAATGCGACTGAAAAAGATTTTAGAGAGAAAATTGCGATAATGGATCAGCTCTTTAGGGGCTTGCATGAAATACGTGAACTGAATTTATCAAATAAAATCATGGTTTGGCTTTTTGCTAGGCACGATATTTCGTTTGAAATTCACGGTAAGCATAAAGAAGTTACTTTTTTTGCTTCGATTCATCCATATTATGCGGAAATTCTAGAGAAACAAATTACTTCGTATTATCCAAATGCGGGTATTGATTATTTGAAGCCACCTGCGCTTCAAGCTGAGGATGGTAAGAATTTCATTAAATCTTATTACCTATATTTAAAACAATTAAATTGGTATCCGATTCGTACTTTTAAGGTGATTGAAAATGATCCATTAAATGATTTGACGAATGTACTTTCAAAGTTAGATGAAAACGAAAGGGCTGTGATTCAAATTATGATTAGACCGATGAATGCTAAGTGGCAAAAAATTGCTAGAACTTTTGGTTCAGATTTATTTAAGGGGAATAAGGGTGGAGGAAATGGTATTTTCGGATCGATAGTTCGTACTATTGGTTGGTTTTTTACTGCAGCGGTTTCTGGTGTTGAGGCGGCGGATTCTGGAACAAATGCACCTGGTGCAAGTAGCGGAGATTCATATGTTCGTATGCTTCAAACTGAGGAGGAACTTGCTAAAAGAATTGGTGAAAAATCTAATCAGGTTGGTTTCGAAACAGTGATTCGTGTAGCGGCTTCTTCTGACAAAGGTGAGCCGAGATGTGATGAAATTTTGAACGGACTTTTTGTGAGCTTTAATGCAACAAAAGATGCTGCTTCAAACTGGTTTCAATCTCGAAGATTGATTCTTTTCGATAAAATAAATTCTGCGATAATGAACTTAAGTATTCGTAAACGACTCTTTAGCTTTGGTGAGAAAATTTCGATTTTAACGCCTGATGAATTGGCTTCGATTTTTCACTTTCCAACGACTCGATACAACTATACTCCAGTTATTAAATGGATGGATTACAAGGTATTGCCGATGCCAAATGACATTGTTGATGATGGTGTTTTACTTGGTTACAATGTTTACCGTGGTGATAAAAATGAAGTTAGATTTGGCCGAAAAGACAGACGTAGACATCACTATATTATTGGGCAAACGGGTACTGGTAAATCGGCTTATATTAGTTATTTAGCTAGGCAAGATATTTGGAATGGAGATGGTGTTTGTGTGGTTGATCCGCATGGAGATTTGATTGAAGATATTCTTCAGTACATTCCAAAAGAACGAGCAAAAGATGTGATTGTTTTTGATCCTGCAGATATGGAAAGGCCAATGGGTCTGAATATGTTGGAGGCGAAAACTCCTGAACAGCAAGATATGGCTTCGAGTCAGGCGACTGAAATTTTCATCAAAATATTTGGTGATGAAATCTTTGGGCCACGTATTCAACATTACTTCCGTAATGCTTGTTTGACTCTTATGGAGGATCCAGATGAAGGTGCAACTTTGCTTGATGTGCCAAGAATCTTTGTGGATGAAGAGTTCATGAGATACAAGGTTGCGAAGGTGAAAAATCCGGTTGTGAAATCTTTCTGGGATAATGAATACGCAAATACTGGTGATCGTGAAAGGCAAGAAATGATCCCGTATTTTTCAAGTAAATTTGGGCCATTTATTACAAATTCAATTATGCGTAATACAATTGGTCAGTCGAAATCGGCCTTTGATGTACGTGACGTAATGGATAATAAAAAGATCCTTTTGATTAATCTTTCGAAGGGTAAATTAGGAACTTTAAATACGCAGCTTTTGGGGCTTGTGATTGTTGCGCAGATACAAATGGCTGCGATGAGTAGGACTGATACGCCGGAAGATGAGCGTAAAGATTTCTATCTTTATGTCGATGAGTTCCAGAATTTTGCAACGGATACTTTCTCTTCAATTTTGTCTGAGGCCAGAAAATACCGTTTGAATTTGATCATGGCTCATCAATATATTAACCAGTTAATCGTTAGTAAATATGGCTCACAGAGTTCAGATATTAAAGATGCGGTGTTTGGTAATGTGGGTACTTTGCAGTCATTTAAAGTGGGTGCAGACGATGCTGAATATTTGGCGAAAGAATATGCGCCGGTTCTGACTGAGCAAGATATTATTGGTATTTCAAACTATAAAGCTTACATAAAATTGAATGTTCGCAATGCGACTTCAAGGCCATTCTCACTCGAAACCATTTGGGATACATCTAGGGCGAGTAAAAAAGTGCGAGAGATTGTTAAGAAATATTCTCGTATGAAATATGGTCGTAAGAAATTGTTTGTGGAGCAAGAAATTTCTGCACGAATTGGAATCGATATTCAAGATTTAGATGAAACTACAAATGCTGATCATGCGCCAGATGTGCCAGTTAAAGATTCTGAGCCGCCGCATAAAGCAATTGAAGAGCCAGAAACAAAAGCTCCACCAGTTAAACCAAAAGATGAAAATGGAAAATAATGTTTTACATCTTGGGCCTGAATGGGAAGAAAAGAAGCCATCAAAGCTTTGGAGAATACTTTCTTTCTTGCTAGTTTCAATGATTTTTACTGGCCTGATTTGGCTGAATAATGATTTGGAAAGTGGTTTGATGGAGAGCGAAACACAGCTTGCATCTTTGGTAGATGAAATTGGTGAAATTCGAAATGAAAGTTTTTCACTTTCTCAGCAAGTGGAATCGCAAGAAACGATTTTGCGTTTAATTGGTGACGATTTTACAAGTTTGGAAACGATTTTAAGTAAGGGTGAAAATGCAAATGAATTTACGGGATTGTTTGAGGATTTCTCACAAGACTTTGCGAAGCTTGAAGCTTTGAAGTCCGATGATTCTCTTGAGCTATCTTCAGTCGAGCAAGATGACACTATCGATATTCTTCTGCTTGGAACGAATGGATCTCACACTGACACGATCATGGTCATGAGTATTTACGAGCCGAAACAGCAGATTTCTTTATTTTCGATACCGAGAGATTTATATATTAATGGCCGTCGAATTAATGCTTATTACACTTATTATGGTGTTGATCAGCTAGCTCGAATGGTTGAATCGGTAACTGGCCTGAAAATTGATAATTATGCTCAGGTTGATCTGAATGGTTTTGTGCAGGGTGTTGATATTTTAGGTGGTCTTGATCTATATGTTGATAAGGCGATTCAAGATGGTTCTTATCCAAATTCAAATGGTGGTTATGACCCTTACGTGATTGATGTTGGTCACTATCATATGGATGGTGCGGATGCTCTGAAATATGCGCGAAGTAGAAAGTCGACCACAGATTTTGATAGAGCGGCGAGGCAGCAAAAAATTGTATATGCTGTGAAAAATAAACTTCAGCAAGTTGATTTAGTTACAGATATGAAGTCTTTGAGTCAGCTTTTTCAAACGGCACTTTCTTTTTCTACGACAGATTTAACTTTGTTGGATTTAGTGAGTCATTTCCATGATTATAATGATTTTGTGCTGAATACAGGGCTAGTAATTAGCAATAGAAATTATCTTTATTCAACGATTAATGTGAGTGGGGCATATATTCTTTTGCCAACTGGCGGAAGTTTTGCTCAAATACATTCAGCAGTTTATGAGCTTGTTCATTAGGCTCTGAACTGATAAATTTGCTGGGTATGATTTCTGAAACCCCTTTTGTTGTAGTCGATTTAGAGACCACTGGTCTTGAACCCAAGCTCGATAGAATTGTTGAGATTGCCGCTGTTAAGGTGAAAAATGGTGTAATTATTGAGGAGTGGGATACTTTGGTGAATCCGGGTATTTTCATCCCGCAAATTACAACAGATATTTCTGGGATCACGAGTGATATGGTTAAAGATTCACCTCGTTTTGATGAAGTCGCAGATGAGTATTTGAAGTTTATTGGTACGGATTCTGTTTTTGTTGCTCATAATGTTGATTTTGATTGGCGTTTTATGAACACTCATTTACAAAGACATGATCGCGAAGAAATGAATAATCCGAACCTTTGTACTTTTAAATTGGCTAAGCGCGTACATCCTAATTTACCGGCCTATGGCTTAGGTGCTTTGACCGAAACCTTTTCAATCGATCTTGTGCAGGCTCACAGGGCTTTGCATGACGCAAGGGCTACTGCTGAATTATTTCTGAAGTTTTTAAGGTCTCTGCAAGGTGGCGGCCTAAAATATGTAAAAGATTTCCCTACAATACAAAATTTGCCTACTGAAAAAAAAGAACAAGCTGAAGGGCAGGGGAGCTTGTTTTAGTAAAACCGCTAGGTTTTGCTTTCGTGAAAGATGAGCGGAAAAGTATGAGGAAGAAGAGCTAAGCACGCGTAGTGATTTTTCTTAGGGTCTTGTGGGTTCCCTAAGTTAAAAAATCACGAGCCTAAGCGAAGCTCTGATGACGAATAACAATATAGGGAAAAGAGAGCTCACGAGAGTAAAACCGCTAGGTTTTGCTTTCGTGAATGGTTGCGGGGGCAGGATTCGAACCTGCGACCTCCGGGTTATGAGCCCGACGAGCTGCCACTGCTCTACCCCGCAGAGGGACTATACGGAAAAAGCTTATTTTGGGCAAGGGCGCTTTTCCTGTATTTATAGATCGGTGGGCTTGACTTATCAATCAAGCATGTTATGATTTGGGCTATTTAAAAATAATAAGTAAATATTAATTTAGATTAATATGGATACTATCTCTGATGATATTGGTGATGATGGGCCTGATCTGCCAATAGATCAGGAAGAAGTTGAATCGGAGTCTTCTGAAAGTATTTTTGCATTCGATAATTTGCAGGCATATTTGAAGTATATAGTTACCTCTAAGGCCCCTGAAAAGCTTACTTCGATTGCCAGATCTGTGGGCCTAACAAGAGGAGCATTTCATAATATTCTCATTGGGAAAAGAGCTCCAAGTCCAAAATCGATTAACGCAATTGCTACTTATTTAGGCTTAACAGGCAATTCATTGAGATATTTCACTCTTCTATGTGCACACGATAGAAAAGATTCTTGTGACACACATCTTGCAATCCTTGGGCAAATTGTTTTTCTTCGTCTTGAATACTTTACTTTAATGGAAGATGTTGAAAATGTTCAAAAATGTACTGCAAAACTAGCCGCACTAGCAGTTTTAAGTGAATAATATGGTAGCAGAGGGCGGACTTGAACCGCCGACCTCAGGCTTATGAGTCCTGCGCTCTAACCAGCTGAGCTACTCTGCCACGGCCTGCATTTTAGGGAAAAGAGACGCTTTTGGCAATAGTCTCTTATGCTTTGTATGGATTGTAACTGAAGAAGAATTTCCACCATTTCTTTGGTGTGCTCCAGCTTGCCCTTAATTCTTCAGCCAGTGCTGCGGTATCTTCACTCTGTGTGAGTACAACAAGGTCATCTTCTGGAATAATTATTACTTTTTCGCCTGGCTTTATTAGGCCAAGATTTTGTTTCGCAACTTTTTCAATATATTCGTCTGAAGTGAAATATTGTAAGTCTTCAAGCTTTTCTTTATTTTCGCTTTCTAATTCTGTGTTCTTTTTTTCGAATTCCGCAATGTGCTGTTCAATCTGATAATTGTCATAAATCGAAACAGTTAAATTGTAAAGCATGTAGGCCACAACGAAAAATCCAACAATAAGTCCAATCCTCATTACTCCAAATTGTGAATCGTAGCTTCCTTCTTGCATATCTGTTAGAGTGTGTCGGCACTTATCATAGCAAACATTATGGGGATATTGAAAGGGGCGCAAAAAATTTACTTTGTTGGAATCGGAGGTATAGGTATGAGCGGTTTGGCGCGTCTTTTGCATTTGCAAGGGAAGGATGTTTCTGGCAGCGACTTGAATGCTACTGAGCTTACTCGTGATTTGGGCTTGGAGGGGGTGAAGGTAACTATCGGTCATGTTGCTTTGCCGGAAGTGGATTTGCTTGTTTACAGCGAAGCGGTTCCTAAAACTGATCCGCAAAGGCTCGAGGCGAAAGAACGGGGAATTGAAGAGATGAATTATTTTGATGCATTGGGTGATTTTGCTGAAGATTATCGTTTACTTGCTGTTGCTGGCACGCATGGCAAAACTACTACGGTTGCAATGTTGGCTTTAATTTTGACTGAGGCTGGTTGTGATCCGACAGTATTGGTTGGTACGAAAGTTAGGGAGTTCGAAGGTAAAAATATTCGTTTGGGAGAAGGTGATCTTATGCTTGTAGAGGCTTGTGAATATAGGCGTGATTTTTTAAGTTTAAATCCGGCACTTTTGGGTGTGACAAATATTGAGCTGGATCATATGGATTACTATAAAGATCTTTTTGATTATCGGTCTGCTTTTGAGGAGCTTTCTGAGCAAACTGAAGAAACGATTTGGCCTGATGATTATTCTGAATATAGTGGTGAATTAAGTGTGCCAGGTGAGCATAATTTGATGAATGCAGGTTTGGCCGCTCATATGGCTAGGCGTTTGGGCGTGCCAGAAGCTGCTATTGCTACTGCATTAGCTTCATTTGCGGGCACATGGCGCCGTTTTGAATATAAGGGCGAGATGAATGGCGCTCCAGTAATTGATGATTATGCGCATCATCCTACCGAAATTAGGGCGACTTTAAGCGCTGCGGCCGAAGAGTTTCCTAATAGAAATATTATCGCTGTTTTTCAGCCACATCAATATAGCCGAACGATTGCTTTGCTTGATGAATTTGCTTCTTCATTTGAAGGTGCTTCAGAAATTATAATTCCTGGTATTTATGAGGTGCGAGACACTGAGGTTGATAAAAACAGGATTAATGCAGAATCTTTTGTGAGTGAGATCAAAAAAAATCACATGAATGTAAAATTTATTGATGGTCTTGATGCTACTGCAAAACATTTGCGTGAAAATTTGGGGCAAGATGATTTGCTTCTAATTATGGGTGCGGGTTCAATAGATACCTTGCACAATCTGTTGTTGTAGATGAGTAGTTTATATTGCAGGTATTATTCGCAATAACCAGTTTCTTCATCATATGAAGTTTCACCTGAACAGGTGCAATTTGCATTTAACCATGAGCCAGCTGTTTCTGTGCAGTTTGCCCCCACTATGTCACTCCAATTGGAGTAATTGCCCCATGGCAAACCGACTGAGGCAGCAAAAGCATCTCCACCTGGAGCGCCCATTGTTGTTTTACAGTAACCCGAATTTTTATCGTAGATTTCTTCTTGTGTTTGACCTATTGCTTCTTCAATTGGGCATTCACAATTGTTGTCACTGAATAAGCCTCCACTGAGTTCACAATTGTATCCAATTAATTCTTCCCATTCATTTGCCTGAACAGTTTCATTTGCTGGTGAAATTGGTTTTAGATTTGTTTGCCATATGTAAACTCCGCCACCAGCGATGAGTGCTGCGATTAATGCAGTAATAATTATTTTATTTCCTTGTGACATGAGCTTGTGGGTTAAAATTTATTTATCTTTATAGACTGACACAAACCAAAATACTGCGAGAGAAAGCATGAAGACTCCTATGTTCGATAATATTTCTGTTGCCATTAATGCGTTTTCCATATGATTTTATTATATACGACATTTCTTCTTAAGTTAAGAAAACGTATAAGAAAGTTATAACTCCTGAAAATTTTAGGCTTCTTTCACATTCATGCCAATCAAATTGTGCAGTGAGCACTCAATCTTTAATTCACCAATTTGAATCCTGACGCCATTAACATTTCCCTTTGTTAAGGATAATACTCTGAATTGCCAGCCTGCTTCTAATAGGATACTCATCCATCTATTGCCGCTAGCAGTAAGTGCAAAATCTCTTTGTAGTTCATAAGATTGTCCAATTATCAGTACATCTATAATATTTTCATATGTAACTTCTCCAGAGGGTTGGGATGGTACACTTTCTAATGGCGACATTTTTAATTGTAAAATTGTACTTTCCTTCGTTGTGTGATGTTTAAACTTGAGTAGGTGTTTCTCATTTTTTAACTAATAAACGTATCCAATAAAACAATAAAAACAAATCAAAAACTCCGGTAATTATTGGAGTTAAATATTTTTTTGGATTTTCAAATACTGTTTCGTAAACACAGCATATTCCTCCTACTTCTCCATAATCAAGAGATCCCCCACAGTTTAAATAAAAGCATGAGTTTGATAAACTTATGAACATGTATATCACCAGTACTGCAAGCATAATGATAATAAATGGGAGAACGTATTTAGTCTTATTTGTCATGTTAACCATATTTTCTTTTGTGATTTGCTCTTAAGTTAAGAAAACGTATAAGAAAGTTATAACTCCTGTTACAGCCAGCTCAAGAAGAGGCGTGAGTCCTACGCCAAAAATTGTTGGCATTTGTTTTGAATATTCCCAGCGTTTTAGATTGATGGATACTTTTTCATCAATAAATGAGAATGCTAAAGCTAAGGTGATAAATGCTATTAGTTGTGGTTTGTTTGTTAAAATTTCGGCACTTTGAAATAGAAAGTATGTAATTAGGTAAAATGTTGATATCCATAATCCATCCTTTATGGATTGTTTCACGATTAATGACGGGTATTTTTTGAATGGCATCTCTAAACATGTTGTATAGAGCTGGCTGTGCAAAACCTCCCATACTAGGTTTATTAAGAATGAGATAAAGAATATGTGTAATGTGATTTCTATCATGATTTTTGTTGATTAGTACAGCTGGCCGCCTAATGGAACATCTTTGTCGGGCGTGATTAAAATACATTCATTGTTGCCGTCTGGAATGCCAAGTGTTAATACTTCTGAAATTGCTGGCCCGATTTGTCTTGGTGGAAAGTTGACTATGCAAAGTACTTGTTTGCCTTCGAGTTCTTCTTTTTTGTAGTTTTGTGGAAGTTGCGCACATGATTTTTTGATCCCAATTTCTTCACCAAGATCAATTTTTAATTTGAAAGATGGTTTTCTAGCTTCCGGGAAACTTTCCACTTCAACTATTTTCCCGACTCGAATGTCTAGTTTCTGAAAGTCTTCAAATGTAGCCATGTATATTTTGTGTTATTGATGTGTAGAATACCACGAAGCGGTGTCATTGGACAGCTTCAGAGATGAGCGTAGCGAAGAACTGGTTGTGCTTTGTTGTGCGATGTAATAGAAATGCTATTTATATATTAATAATGCTCTCTTTCCATCTCGAGTGAATGCAATATACTTATTGTCACCAAGGTCGATAAGACCATGTCTGGTAATTTTTTCGATATCTTCTTCTCCAATTTCATCGGAATGAACAGTTAGTGTTTTCCCATCTTTGCATGCTCTGTCTTTACTAATGATTGGCCATTCCATTGCTGTTTCAAGTGAATTGTCTGTGCTTAGCCTTTCTCCTTGTCTCATGGTAATGAAATTAATGATAAGAAAATATTCTAGCATTTCTTCTTATTTTACACAACGTTTGCTGACTCATGCGAAGTTTGACGATGTTGAACAGCGCTACAATACCACTAAGTGGTTTGCGCTGGGCAATTTGGGAGAGGGAATGAAGTGAGTGAACCGGTTATACTTTGTTAGCTGATGACTTTCCTTTGAGTAATTTCCAAATACCTGTTGATATAATTGAATAAAATATTACGTTTAATATGAATTGGAATATTTTGAAAGTATCTTCGATATTTAATGACAAAACTGGTGATGTAACTTCGTTGTCATAGAAATATTGAAAGGGGAAGCCCCATGCCGGTCTAATTTCACAATAAACTTGAAGGCATAACTCATATGAAGTTTCATATATTAGAGAAATTAATGTGAAAAATATTCCAATTAACAATGTTAGTAATATTTTAATATATTTGTTCATTTTTTCTTTGAAAGTTTTCAGCTAACGGCGAAGTATGAGCCGAAGTTGAACAGCGCTACAATACCACGAAGTGGTTTGCGCTGGACAATTTGGGAGAGCGGCGAGGAAGATGAAATATTATAAAAAAACCGGAAGCACCTATTTTGCCTGTTGTGGGATAGAATAAGTGAGCCGGTTATACTTTGTTAGCTGATTTTAAATTTTTGACTCACCACAATGAAAGAAATATTTACATTTCTTTTGATCATCTAGCTCAATTAAGTAAATACCCCTTAGTTCTTTCTGTACATTTTTATTATTTTCATACTTTAGTTCCCAAAAGATAGAATATTTATTTCCACTTATGGAAAACACTTTGCACTTAATTTGAATATTGGTTTGAATTTTTATATATTGCCATTCTTTTTCTAGTTCTATTTTATTGGTAATTTTTTTAAATGGAGTTTCCCAATATTCAAGATCATCTGAAAATAATGCTAAAACTTTATCTATAGCATGTGTTTTCCATGCTTCTGTAAATTGACTAAGCCATTCATTGATTTCTTTCATAGTGTTCTTGTTTGAGTCAAAAATTTCATTTCAGTTAACGGCGAGGTATGAGCCGAAGTTGGGCGGGTGTATTATAGCCGAAGGCGAACACCCGGGCAATTTGGGAGATGAGCGGAGCGAAGAACCGGTTATACTTTGTTAGGTGATTTATTGAAAGACGGCGAATGAATTTTTATAATTCATGTTTGATTTTCTCTAGCAACAGATCAAAATGGGTGTAACCTGCTGATGCATTCAAATGACCACCACCGGGTACTAATGTAAATTGAGTATCAAGATTATTTGCTAGCTCTTCAGCTTTTTCAATTTTAATATATGGGTCATTATCTGAATGAAATATGTAAAACTTTTTGCAATTCTTTTTGATTTGTTGCCAATCAAAAGGTTTTTGAGCAAATGTTTTCATGCTTTCGTCAAATTGGTTTCCGGCTATTCCTGTAAACCCTGCCACTAGAAATGCAGCCTTGACTGGATTTTTTTCAATTATGTTTACTACGAATGGTACACCTAAGTTATGGCCAATAAGAATTGGCTGCTCTCCTAATTCACCTTTTATTTTTTCAAAGATTTCTAGCCAATTTGAAAGTATTTGTCCTTTTGGGGTGGGGAATTGTGGGATAATGACTTTATGGCCTAGCTCTTCAAGTTGTATTTTTAACCAAGGAAACCAATTTTCATTTGGATCCCCACCTACACCGTGAACAATTAAAACATTTGCCATAAAACCTAGTAGTGAAAATTAAACAAATTAATTATACCGCCGTCTGAACAATATTTCACCTAACTCCTTTCATTCTGAATTTATTCAGAATGAATTAAGGTCTTTGTCAGTATATGCGATGTATTATGAATTGCAATTTAACTTTTATATTATGGAATGTTTGGAGAAGATGGAGAGGGAGCTTAAGGTTAGGAACTATAGT
>JABHVW010000003.1 GCA_018658105.1 Candidatus Peregrinibacteria bacterium | reverse complement strand
GTTTTGTGTATTGCATTGTGTCGTAAATTGCGAGACCAGCAGTTACATGTCCACCCGGAGAGTTTACATATAGAGTTATGTCTTTTTTAGGATCTTCATTTTCTAAAAAGAGCATTTGAGCCACAATCAGTGAGGCCATATTAGACTCAACTTGAGTGTGCATAAAAATTACACGGTCTTTTAATAGTCTAGAAAAAATATCGAATGCACGTTCACCTGCATGTGTTTTTTCGATGACTGTAGGTACAAGGTTGTTATCTATGGGTTGAAAACCTGAATAAAGGCCATGATTGTTTTTCATGTCTCTAACTTGACCAGTAAAAAGGCCGCTTTTTGTAAATTGGTAGAAATTGTTCATTTGGCGTGGTTAATAATTTCTGCTGGATTATAGCATGTTAAGCACTTTTTGAAGAATATATTTATCTTTGTAGGCCTTTTGTAAAAAAACTCTTGACTTCCAGTTCTGTACAGCTAGAATGGCGGAGCGCATTTTTCGGAATGCCGCTAAGACAAT
This sequence comes from Candidatus Peregrinibacteria bacterium, assembly GCA_018658105.1. GTDB lineage: Bacteria > Patescibacteriota > Gracilibacteria > UBA1369 > 2-02-FULL-48-14 > JABHVW01. The sequence goes on along the minus strand of JABHVW010000003.1, from coordinate 33,337 downwards.
GTGATCTTTGACAATTCAAACGTAGTAGAGAGTGCCCGGATATTCCGGTCTGCATTTGCAGACCTTTATTCAAATTATATAACCACTCTCTATAGTCTTATTAATTTAAGACAAAACTCGTGTCAGAATTTATTCTGATGCGAACAACGAGAGCTGGTATCAAAAAAACTTAGTTTTTTCAGATTTATTCTGTTTTTATTGGAGAGTTTGATCCTGGCTCAGGATGAACGTTGGCGGTGCGTCTAATACATGCAAGTCGAGCGACTCTTCGAGAGGAGCGGCGGACGGCTGAGTAACACGTTGGTAACTACCCCGAACTCAGGGATAACACAGAGAAATTTGTGCTAATACCGGATAGTCCCGAAAGGGTAAAGATTTTTCGGTTCGGGAGGTGCCTGCGGCCTATCAGTTTGTTGGTGAGGTAAAAGCTCACCAAGACTATGACGGGTAACTGGTCTGAGAGGATGATCAGTCAGAGGGAAACTGAGACACGGTTCCCACTCCTACGGGAGGCAGCAGTAAAGAATCTTCCACAATGGACGAAAGTCTGATGGAGCGACACCGCGTGCAGGATGAAGGCTTTCGGGTTGTAAACTGCTTTTCTGAGGGAATAACTATGAAGGTACCTTAGGAATAAGCACCGGCTAATTACGTGCCAGCAGCCGCGGTAATACGTAAGGTGCAAACGTTATCCGGAATTATTGGGCGTAAAGCGTCCGCAGGCTGCTTAGCAAGTCAGATATTAAATCTTAAGGCTCAACTTTAAGACCGTATTCGAAACTGCTAAGCTAGAGACATTCAGAGGTACATGGAATTCTACATGTAGGGGTAAAATCCGTAGATATGTAGAGGAACACCAAAAGCGAAGGCAGTGTACTGGGAATGTTCTGACGCTCATGGACGAAAGCGTGGGGAGCAAACGGGATTAGATACCCCGGTAGTCCACGCCGTAAACGATGATCACTCGGTGTCGGGAGTTCGACCCTCTCGGTGCCCAAGCTAACGCGATAAGTGATCCGCCTGGGGAGTACGATCGCAAGATTAAAACTCAAAGGAATAGACGGGGACCCACACAAGCGGTGGAGCGTGTGGTTTAATTCGATAATAAGCGGGGAACCTTACCTAGGCTTGACATCTTCTGAATACACCCGAAAGGGAGTAGTGCCGTAAGGAACAGAATGACAGGTGTTGCATGGTTGCCGTCAGCTCGTGTCTTGAGATGTTCGGTTAAGTCCGTAAACGAGCGCAACCCATGTCCTGTGTTGTATTTTTCACAGGAGACTGCCTGGCATAACCAGGAGGAAGGTATGGATGACGTCAAATCAGCATGACCCTTATGCCTAGGGCGACACACGCGCTACAATGGCCAGTACAACGGGCAGCCAAGGAGTAATCCGGAGCGAATCCCACAAAGCTGGTCTAAGTTCGGATTGAGGGCTGCAACTCGCCCTCATGAAGTTGGAATCGCTAGTAATCGCGTATCAGCCATGGCGCGATGAATATGTTCCTGGGTCTTGTACTCACCGCCCGTCAAGTCACGGAAGATAGGGGTGCCCGAAGTCCCTACTAAGTAGGGCCTAAGGTAAAACTATTAACTGGGACTAAGTCGTAACAAGGTATCCGTACGAGAACGTGCGGATGGACCACCTCCTATAAGGGAGACACTAGGACCTCGCAAGAGGTCGTGTAAATTATCCCAGGTCGACCATCTTTTACAGATGCGAATAGTCGCGAGACTATTCACCTGAACCAGGGCTTCTCTCTATTACGTTTGGATTGTCAGAATCATTAACTTCTCATTAAGAGGGGTTTTTGTTATACTTTTTTGGAATTTAACTTTTCTGAAATAAAAGTAAAACTTACATTTCTCGCTGTTGCCATCCTTGTTTTTGTTCTGACCTTTTTCTTTTTGAGAAATTCTGATGGGCTTGGGGGGAATCTTCGCTCACTTAATGGATCTTCTGATTCAAGTATAGAGATTGAAAAAATTGTTGTAGATGATGAAATAATTTTTATTACTGATGGCGTGCCAACTGACAGTCCGTATACGGCAATTAATGAGAATCAAGAGTTGATGGACTTATCTATTTGTCATGAAATTCTTGATGCTGATTTGGATAGTATAGAAATATTTTTGGTGGGCGAAGCTGGTCCTCTTAAAGGGGAACAAGCAAAAGCCGTGCTTGAGACACGTTGGAATACTTATTGTCCGGATATTGAATTATAGAAATATATCTTTGTAGTGTGGAATTTAGATTGCAGGTAGAAATGCAACTAAAACTGTGATAATGAATGAAAATATCCACATGGCTCTTTCTTTGTTTGTGTCTACGGTTACCACATCTTCAATTAGGTAAACCATATGCATTGGGAGGATTAGCATGCAGAAAAGTATGAAGCCTGCAATGAAGTCTGGCCAGCTTACTATTGAGCTGTTTGCCAAGAGCGTTTCCCAAATTACAGTGTAAAAAATAGTGATGCTGAACCATAAAGCTAAATTAGCATGAAACTCTTTCTTTTTAGTGAGCTTTTTTGGATCAACTTTGTGTTGAAAAATTTCATATAGTTTTACTAAAATATATAATTCTTTAGCTACTAAACCTACAATTAATATTGTGCCGAGTGCATTTAAATCTGTTGCACTTCCGCCAAGGCTAGAGATGATAAACATGGCCAAGATCATCTGCAGAATTGCACGGCCGAACCAAATGAAAAATAGGGATGTGTCTAATTTATATATTCTGCCAGTTTTATCTTTTTCTTTTATGAATTTTAATTTCCAGTTAACTCCATATAAGTCTGCAATAATTGCTAGGCCGATTATGATTGGAAAAATTACAGATTGTGCTTGATTGAACATGACTGAATATGCAATTTCAAAAAGCCAATTTCTGAAAAATAGAATAAAAATTGCAATAAATGCATTTAGAAATATGCCGTTATAACGTAGGAAAAAATTCATGTAAATAAAGGATACATTCCAATTGCGATGATTCCAAGAAATGATAGTGCCCAGAGAATCCAGCTTTTGAGGGTTTTGTTTCTTAGGAAGTCTTCAGCGATGTATTGTGCTTGAATTGGAATGAAAAATGCGAGGAATAATATTAGTCCGAAGAATAATTCTTGCCAAAGCTCTTTTCCTTGAAGGCCACTAAAGGGCGTGATGTTGTGTGTTATGACTTCCCAGCTTAGGGTGTAAAGAATGCTGATGCTAATCCACAGGCAGAGCTCGCCGAGAATTTCCCACTTTAAATATTTTGATTCCCATTTTTTTCTCATATTGTTTGGCATTTCCATTAGGGCATCGAGAACAAAATGGTCTTTTGCTAAAAGGAGAAATAAAATGATTACAGATAGGTCGCCTCGAATAAACAAGAGGGGTGTGAGGGCTAGAATGATTCTTGTGAAGCCAATGAAGCCGATGAGGTATTTGTAGAGCTCATTTTCTTTTGAACACAGGTATCTGTCATTTCTGAAATATTTGCTTTGAAGTTTTACTCCTAAGAATTCAATTACAAAAATTGATAGAACTATGGAGCCTATGAATATGTTTGATTCACCTTGGTAAAAAGGTTCTACGGCTGCTTGGTAAAGTTTCGGATGAATTAAAAATACAAAAATAGCAAAATAAATTCTAAAAAATATTGCTTTGTGTTTGTGCCAAATTGTTTCTAGGTTCGGCATGGAACTTTAAAATGGTGGGCGATGGAGGACTTGAACCTCCGACCTCGACATTATCAGTGTCGCGCTCTAACCAGCTGAGCTAATCGCCCGGGAGTGATTGTCAGCCGTTTGGCTGAATGGTCCTCGCGGACACGAGTAGGCTTTTAAAGCCGTCGTGTCTAAATGGTGGAGACTAAGGGAGTCGAACCCTTGACCTCCTGCGTGCAAGGCAGGCGCTCTAGCCAACTGAGCTAAGTCCCCATTTAATTGCTTGAAAAAGGTACCGAGCTTGTATGGAAAAATCAAGCTTATTGTGGCAAAATCTTTATATGCAAGTTTTTCAAGGACTATTAATGATGCTGTTGGGGATGCTAATCCTCATCTTTAGACCCAAGATAAAAGATTTTACGGGCAATATTGGTTTTGCAGAGCGATATTTGGGGCCAGGCGGTACGTGGACTTTCTATATTATATTAGGTGTTGGATTTTTTATTTTCGGTTTGATGTGGTCACTTGGAACCTTACAAAGCTTCCTTTTGAATACATTTGGAGCCCTATTATAGGGATTTGTCCGCTACAATTGACTTGACTGACCCCCGCAGAATGTGTTTAAATTCTGCTCTTTAAATAATAAATTAATATTATGGGAAATATAGACAGATTTATGACGGGTGCCTTAGTTGGTTTAGGTCTTGTTGGTGCTATGAAGACCGATGCTGCTGAGTCGCAAGAGGTAGTTTCTGCTGCTCCTGACAGGGCATCTCAAACAGAAAAAGCATTAGATGTGGACATTGAACCTACTATTGATGGGGATGCTAAATATAATGTTCGACAAATGACTGAAGGTGTTTTGTTGGAGGTGGATGGTCTATTAGAAGATTTTCACCTTACTGCTGAGGAAAAATTTGGGACTGGTGTTTTTGCAGGGACTGTTCAAACGGTTGATTTAAAAGTTACTGGTGAGGACTGGGCTCTTGATCAAACTGAAAAAGTACAGATTGCTGTTAATGCTTTGGATCTTCCTAAATCATGCGCAGTTGATCTTGTTACTAAAGATGCTGGAGGAGTAAGTGAGGTAAAGGTTAAAGGTCGTGTTGAGCTAGAAGAAGAGGAAGCCGAAAAAGCGGTTGTTGTGCCAAAAAATTCTGCACAAAAGGCTGAGGCAGCAAATATGTCTTTAGCTGCATATGAGGCTGTAGAGAATATGTATTTACCTAAAAAGCTTTCTTTTATTGAGAAGGCAAAGGTGGATTTAGCATCACCTGAGCTCTTAAAAGAGATTGATGGGTATCTATTGGATGTTGATCCTCAATTAACTGAAGAAGAACGTGGACAAGTTGTTGTAAGACTTGTTGCGATTGCTTTTGATTCTTCGGTTTCGTCTTCACCTGATGAAGTAACTGACTCTGAGGCGTTGGCTCTTTTGGCAGCTAAGCGTGAAGCTATTCCAAGTCTTGAGTATCAACGTATTAAAGGTTTGACGGTAACTTGTGCATATACTCCAAATCAGGCTGAGCGTTATTTGATCTCAGCGGGTGAGTCTGTCCAACAAGGTTTGCAAGCAATTGGCTTAGATGTAGAGGCAGAATATGAAGTTGAAAATGATGAAGCAACGATTACATTAAATGTTAGTGGTAGATTGAAAGATGGTAAGGCAATTACTGATGTAGAGAAATTTCTTGATAAAAATGCAGGATATTTAAATAAGCCTGGGTGTTCGTTTGAAAATGGTGTAAAGGTAAAAAATACTGCTGGTGCTAATGTGTCAGAGCTTTCATTTGTTCGCCTTTCATGCCCTATTATAGACTCTGAATAAAAAACTCTTGACGTGGCTACTGGCCGTGCTTATAATGGCGCGGCCTGACAGCTCAGGTTATCTATAAATCCCTTATATGATAGACATCTATTTACTCCAGATTTTCAAAAATTAACCTTAAAAAGGTATTTGTGACTCTGGAGTGTATGGATGACATACACTCTTTTTAAATCGGGCCTCGGCCTGATTGCTTGCTCCTTGACAATTTATTTCTTCTTAAAAAATTAATTCAATTTTTTTAAAAATTTATTTTTTCAGATTGCCAAAAACAATTACTGGAAGATGACGTTATATCATTTTAATAAAAGCAGAGAGTGAATGCCTTGACTCAAAGATCCGATGAAGGACGTGGCCAGCTGCGAAAAGCTTCGGCGAGCTGCTAAGCAAGCTTTGACCCGGAGATGTCCGAATGGGGAAACCTGTTACGAATTATGTCGTAACGCCCACGTTGTGGGTGGTAACTAGGGGAACTGAAACATCTAAGTACCCTGGGAAAAGAAATCAATAGAGATTCCCAAAGTAGTGGCGAACGAAATGGGAACAGCCCAAACCTTATCCTTCGGGATAGGGGGTTGTAGGACCTCAATACCTGAATATGCCGTATAGCCAAAGGAGCCTGGAAAGGCCCGCCAAAGAGGGTGATAGCCCCGTCGGCGAAATACAGTATATTCGGCAGAGTGTTCCTGAGTAGGGTCGGACACGTGTAATCCGGCTTGAATCTGGGAGGACCACCTCCCAAGGCTAAATAGTCTTTGAGATCGATAGTGAACTAGTACCGTGAGGGAAAGGTGAAAAGTACCCCAGTAAGGGGAGTGAAATAGTACCTGAAACTCTTTGCTTAATAGGAGTGGGAGCCCTTCGGGGTGACCGCGTACTTTTTGTAGAACGGGCCAACGAGTTAGCTGTATGATGCAAGCTTAAGGGAGTTAAACCCGTAGGCGTAGCGAAAGCGAGTCTTAACCGGCGCTAAGTATCATGCACTAGACCCGAAACCAGGTGAGCCATCCATGGGCAGGTTGAAGGAAGGGTAAAACCTTCTGGAGGACCGAACCGACTCGTGTTGCAAGACGACCGGATGACCTGTGGATAGCGCAGAAATTGCTATCGAACCTGGAGATAGCTGGTTCTTTCCGAAATAGCTTTAGGGCTAGCCTCGTAATTAGGTTATCGGGGGTAGAGCACTGTTTAGGCTAGGGGGCGAAATAAGTCTACCAAACCTAGACAAACTCCGAATACCGAGAAACCATGTACGGGAGTCAGACTGCGACAGCTAAGTGCCGTAGTCGAAAGGGAAACAGCCCAGACCGCCAATTAAGGTCCCAAATAGTAGTTCAGTGGTAAAGGATGTGAAATTGCAGATACAACCAGGAGGTTGGCTTAGAAGCAGCCATTCCTTTAAAGAGTGCGTAACAGCTCACTGGTCTATGCGATTTTGCGCCGAAAATACAACGGGGCTCAAACTACTAACCGAAATTGCGGATATATTTATATATGGTAGGAAAGCGTTCGCATCAGCGCTGAAGTCAGACTGTGAAGTCTGGTGGAGCGATGTGAAGTGCAAATGTTGGCATGAGTAACGTCATCAAAGTGAAAAACTTTGACACCGAAAACCCAAGGTTTCCCAAGCTATGTTAATCAACTTGGGGTTAGTCGGTCCTAAGGCCAAGGCGAACGCCGTAACCGATGGACAGCAGGTTAATATTCCTGCACATCATGTAAATCGCCCAAGCAAGAGGGGAGTGAGATTTATTTCCAATTGAAATCCTTCGGGATGGAGAGCGGATATTTATCAAGCGAACCTGGCGCTAGATTCGGGGTGACGCCGCAGGATAACTCAGGCAGATCAATGAATTTCTGTACAAGCATTTAGTTTAAGCTTAAGTAGGTAAATCCGCTTAGGTTCGCGAGATGTTATGTAGAAGTCCCTTTTGGGATTGATCTGGGTGAATTCAGCGGACAAGAAAACCCTCGTTTCGAGAGTTACATGATACCGTACCGCAAACCAACGCTGGTGGGTAGGTAGAGAATACTAAGGTGATCGGGATAACTATGCTTAAGGAACTCGGCAAAACAGCAGGCGTAACTTCGGGATAAGCCTTGCCTGCCTCTCTTGTTTACAAGTAGGGGGTAGGCCGCAGCGAATGAGCTCATGCAACTGTTTATCAAAAACACAGGTCCGTGCTAAGTCGTAAGACGATGTATACGGGCTGACTCCTGCCCAGTGCCAGAAGGTTACGTGGAGAGGTTCACGCTTCGAAACTAAGCCCTGGTGAACGGCGGCCGTAACTATAACGGTCCTAAGGTAGCGAAATTCCTTGTCTGGTAAGTTCAGACCCGCACGAATGGAGTAATGATGTGAGCACTGTCTCAAGCATAGACCCGGTGAAATTGCATTATCGGTAAAAATGCCGATTTGTCATGGCAGGACGGAAAGACCCCGTGCAGCTTTACTATAGGTTGACGTTGAATCTGGGCACTATATGTGCAGGATAGGTGGGAGCTTTTGAAGCTGGAGCGCAAGCTCCGGTGGAGGCATCCTTGAGATACCACCCTTGTCTTGTTTAGATTCTAACCCCTTGTGGGGACAGCGTTTGCTGGGTAGTTTAACTGGGGCGGTTGCCTCCTAAAGAGTAACGGAGGCGCGCAATTGGTCAGCTAGTTCCGGATGGAAATCGGAATTGTCGTGTATTCGCACAAGCTGGCTTGACTGCAAGGCCTACAAGCCGAGCAGGGACGAAAGTCGGTGAAAATGATCCGGTATCACCATGTGGGTGGGATATCGCTCAACGGATAAAAGTTACGCCGGGGATAACAGGCTAGTCGCTTCCAAGAGTTCATATCGACGAAGCGGTTCGGCACCTCGATGTCGGCTCGTCGCATCCTGGGGGTGGAGAAGCTCCCAAGGGTATGGCTGTTCGCCATTTAAAGCGGTACGCGAGCTGGGTTCAGAACGTCGTGAGACAGTTCGGCCCCTATCCGCCATGACTGAAGGAAAATTGAAGGAATCTGCTCCTAGTACGAGAGGACCGGAGTGGACAAACCTCTGGTGTACCAGTTGTCGCGTCAGCGGCATGGCTGGGTAGCTATGTTTGGTGTGGATAACCGCTGAAAGCATCTAAGCGGGAAGCCCAACCTAAGAAAATTTTCCCCATGAACCTCCTTGTAGACTACGAGGTTGATAGGCCACAGGTATAAGCGCAGCGATGCGTGTGCCGAGTGGTACTAATAGGTCACTGATGATTTATGTCATCTTCCATTTTTTGGTTTGGCATTCTGAGCAAATAATTTTTAAATGAATTAATTCTCAAGAAGATATTTGAAAAAACGATTTAATCTAGGTCTTTCTAGATGAGGGGGTACACCTGTTCCCATTCCGAACACAGCAGTTAAGCCCTCATTCGCCGATAGTACTGCGGTCTAGCCGTGGAAGTGTAGGTCGAGGCCTAGATTAAGTCGTTTTTTTTATACCGCTAAGTCTTACTTTTTGTCTTAGACACTCTCTTTGTAAATCTACTTTCATTCGCATGAGAAGTTTGTAGTGTCTTTCTAAACCTGTTAAAAGGCCTGTTTTTGCTATAGTTTCGTCGATTAATGCATAGAGTTCTGTTTCTGTTTCTCTTATTTTTCTTGCTTGTACCTGCATTGCAGTTTCATCTTTATCTACTCTTTCTTGCATGTATTTCAATGAATGGAGGTTATTTAGCCTGTCTCGAATTTTGAATAAAAGGTCTTTTATTTCTTTTAGTTGTCTTCGTATATATCCTGGTCTATCAGCTTTATTTTTTGGTTTACTTACTCTTAAAACACATTCTTTTATGTAAGGTGCGTTTTTGTCGATTGAGTGAAAACTTTCGTCAAAAGCTTCGAGTTCATCATTTTCTAGTAGCCTTACTAAGTCTTCATCTGTGACTTTTACTCTTTGGTTTACTTTGTCAAGGATTTGGTCCAGAGGTGTGTCTAAATCTTCATCGGCGTCATGAAGCATATGTCTAGCTACTTCCTGTTCAGCCTCTTGCAATAGTTCCAACTCAGCATCTATATGTGCGCATTCATCTAGTTCGTCAAAAAGATCATTTAAATAATGCAAGCAGACCTGATAAAGGTGGTGCATGGTTATTGCTCCACTATCCCTTAATAAACCACTTGCCATGCCCTCATGAATGCACTTTTTTAATACACTGTATGTAGCGTGGCCAATGTGTATAGCTTCTGCTTTGTCCCTATGTACTTGTGCATCTTTTTTTTTGGATGAAGAAACTTTTGGGCTACGTTCTAAACAACTTAAATATGTTTTTAATGTTCTGAAATATCTATCTTTTGCTATTTCATATTCTCTCAGTTCTTCCTTTTTAGTTCTGAGACCAAGTGCTTTTTCTGAAGTATGGTGAGTTTCTGCAATAACTGTACTTAAAAGACCAGGTGTTTTTTCTGGTCTAGATTTGATTTCCCGCATTGTATCTTTTAGTGCACTTCGTGCTTGTAGGAGCTTTGTTTTTGCCCTTCTGCAGGCTGCATTTGTTATTAGTCTTTCATCTTCAAGTTCTTCAATCCCTTCAAATAGTTCTTCTTCTAAGGCGAATAATCGTTCTTCATCAATTTCTTGATAATGATCTGCTTCTCTAGTTATTTGATATGAGAATGGTGGCCTGTGACTTACTTGAGTGTATTGTTTTACTGCAAGAGCTTTAACGTCTTCAGGTATTAACTCTGGCATTCCAAAAACAATTTCTGGGCCATCATAAGAATATCTTATATCATCTGGTGAAACTTCGAGCATATAAAAATAGTGTTCTAGAAGGGTATACTAGGACATTATGGCCGTATTAGTCAATTTCTGAGCTATTTTTTAGGTACTTCTGCAGTACCAGGTTTTTCTGTCGTGGGCTTATCTTGTTCAACTGCTAAGTCTTCACTGTTCTCAAATTTTTGGCTACGGGAAGTCATTGGATTGTATGTTTCGTAAAATAATTCAATTAACTCTTGAGTGTTTAATTGTTGTACTTTTAGGTTACAACCTTCGAGTCCACCACGAGTTGTGTCGACTCTTTGTGTTAGTTTTTTTATTAATTGAGCAAATTGTTTATTTCTTTCTCGAATTTTTTTCACGCTGTCTTCTGGGAACATGTAGCCCATGAATGAGCGCAGAAAGCTTCGTTTTTCTTTGCCAAATGCATCTTGTGGTACAACCACATAAAATTCTTTTTCCATAATATCTGCATATTCAACTAATCGGCTTATATATTCTATATATTCAAAAGTTTGTTTTTGGAGAAGTGGGTTTTGTTGTTTAACGCCTAGTTTCTTTAGTTTTTCTACGTAATTATCTAGGTCGAGTTTTTTACTTCGAATTATGATTTGAATAGGGAACTCAAGTGTATTTAGAAATCTTTGATAAGAATAAATAACGGCATTTTGTTCGTCTTCAGATTTCAAATTTAGATTCATGCTGGATGTTTTTAACACAGCACGAAGTCCACCATTTTTTAAAATCAAAACATCATCACGTATTTCAGCGATTTTCAAATGAGTTTGTGTGCTCATTTTTTTATTCTTATTCCCTTTGCGAATGCTTGGAATAAGTTTTTTCTCCTTTTTTTCTTCTTTTTTAGACATTTTTTTCTTTTATTTGGTAGTCATCAACAAGCTTAGTAATCTCGCCGAGCTTTTTAATTCGCTCTGCTTTTTCTAATCTATCTGTATTTGTGGCTACTTCAGTTTTACTCTTTTCTGCTTCTTTTGCAAATATGCTTGCTTGGTAATGGTCTCCACTTCCAAGGCTGAAGCTACGTTTACGAGGATTTATCATGTATTCAACCACTAAAAAAATCCACCTTGTAAATGGGATTCCATTAATTTTCAAGAATGTAACTGCAAGAGTCACAATTGTTATAAAAAGCGTTGGTGGAAGCCATATTTCTATAAAATACTTACTGGCTAAAATTGTATAAGAAGCGTATGCCAGCCCACCTCCAACGCCAAGGTATACAAGTTGCTTCAGTGTGAGTGGCCCGACAATCTTGTCTTCGACTCTTACGTTTTGTGGAATTTTATATTGCATATTTAACCTGTTCTAATCCTATAATTATAACAAAAAATGAGCCTTTTTTCAAGCGTACAAAGCTGTTAAACTCGTCCAGCATGAAACATATAAGAAATTTTTGTATTATCGCCCATATAGATCACGGAAAGTCGACTTTGGCTGACCGTTTTTTGGAGCTAACTTCTACTCTCTCGAAGCGGGAAATGAAGCATGGTCAGATGCTTGATACTATGGAATTGGAGCAAGAAAGAGGGATTACGATCAAATTGCAGCCTGTGCGCATGGATTGGGAGTATAAAGGTGAAAATTATGAGATGAATTTGATTGATACGCCGGGTCATGTGGATTTTTCATATGAAGTGTCTCGTTCGCTTGCAGCTTGTGAGGGAGCGGTTTTGGTTGTAGACGCAAGTCAGGGGATTCAAGCTCAGACTTTAGCGAATTGTTATATGGCGCTTGAGCATGATCTTACAATTATTCCGGTTTTGAATAAAATTGATCTGCCAGCTGCAGATGTGGATGCTCGTGCGCAAGAAATTGAAAATGCTCTTGGAATTCCTAGGGAAGAAATAATTGCGATTTCTGCAAAAGAAGGGACAAATGTTGAAAAAGTTCTAGAGCGCGTTATTGATGTTGTTCCTGCACCTGTAGATGAGCTTGATGAAGGGCAAACGAAAGCTTTGATTTTCGATTCTGTTTACGATCCTTATAAGGGAATTGTGGCATACGTTCGAATGATGGGAGGTTCTTTGAAAAGAGGGGATAAAATTCGATTTTTGAATACTCGAACTGAAACGGAAGTGACGGAGGTTGGTTGTTTTAGGCCAAAATATGAGCCGAAAAAGAGTATTATAAGTGGGGAGATTGGATATGTTGTAACAGGTATGAAGTCTGTTGGTGACGCAAGGGTTGGAGATACGATTTGGCGGCAAGAAAAAGGTGGAATGGAGGGTGTGGAATTGGTTAAGGCTTTAGAGGGTTATAAAAAGGTTACTCCTTTCGTTTTTGCAGGTGTGTTTTGTGTTGAAGGAGAGGATTACCCGCTTTTACGTGATGCGCTTGATAAGCTAAGTATGAATGATTCTGCGCTAAGTTTTGAGCCTGAGCACTCTGGGGCTTTGGGTCATGGCTTTAGATGTGGATTTTTGGGACTTTTGCATTTGGATATTGTTCAGGAGCGTTTAGAAAGAGAATATAATTTGAATTTGATTGTTACTGCTCCGAGTGTGTCTTATGAGGTGAAAAAATCTGATGGTGAGGAGTTCAAGATTTCGAATCCTTCTGAGCTGCCAGAGCGAAATTATATTGATGAAATTCGTGAGCCTTGGGTGAAAATCGAGGTTTTGGTGCCAAAAGAATATATTGGGTCAGTAATGAAGCTTATGAATGAAAGACGAGGTATATCTGTTAATATGGATTATTTGGATGAAATGCGTTGTAATTTGATTTATGAAATTCCATTGGCGAGTATTGTCGTAGATTTTTACGACCAGCTAAAAAGTATATCTTCTGGGTATGCATCTTTGAGTTATGAGTTTTTAGATTTCAGGGTTGGTGATTTGGTTAAATTGGATATTATGGTGAATAAGGAAAGTATTGATGCACTTTCGATAATTATTCATAGGACTGAGGCGCAAAGGCATGGTGGCATTGTGGCGAAACGTTTGAAAGATTTGATTCCGAAAGCACAGTTTGAGATTCCGATTCAGGCTGCGATTGGTGCGAAAATTATTGCGCGTGAAACGATTCCGGCGCTTAGAAAGGATGTTACTGCTAAACTTTATGGTGGTGATGTGACGCGAAAAAATAAGTTATTGAAGAAGCAAAAAGCTGGTAAAAAGCGTATGAAAATGTTTGGAAGTGTAGAAGTTCCACAATCTGCGTTTCTAGCGGTTTTGAAGAAGGATGCTTAGTGTTACAATTAGTTCGATGAAATTGCGCCATTCATATAAAACATTTTTCTTTCTTTTGCTGGGCTTAACAGTTGTTTTTTCTGCGTGTACTCCTGAGCCGGATTTGTATTTTTCAGAAGAGATAACTATTGCTTATGCTGAGCCACTTTCTAGTTATTCCCCTCTGAGTTATGAGGCCAAGGATAGAAAATATTTAGCAAATATTTATGAGCCGCTTGTTAGTTTTGATAAAAGTTTTAATACGAAAACTGCTTTGGCGATTGGTTGGGGAAGGTTAGATGATAACACCTGGGATTTTAGATTGCGTAAAGGAGTTGTTTTTCATGATGGTTCAAATTTTGATGCTGATGATGTGATTTACTCCCTGAATTTAGCGAGACAAGATGAAGTTTCTGATTTGGGTTCACTGCTCAGTAGTATTGTGAGAGTTGAAAAAACGGGTTTGCATAGGGTTGAAATTGAAACTAGTACGCCGGATCCATTGCTTTTGAATAAGCTGACCAATGTTTATATTTCACCTGAAGATTATAGCCATTTTGATCTGCCGGTTGGTTCTGGAGCATATAAGTTTGCGAGCACAAAGGGTCCTGTGTTGACTCTGAATCGCTTTGACTCGTATTGGGGTTCTGCGCCATTTTTCCCGGTGGTGAATTTATTATTTGAACCTGATCCAATTAAGCGTGTGCAGGCTTTGTCATCTGGAGAAATTGATGTTTTGGCGAATGTTCCGCCGCAATTTGTTGGTGACTTGAAGGCTGCTAATTTTCATGTGCATTCTTTTCCAAGTTTGGAATTGAGTTTTTTAATGATGAATAGTGAACTTTTGCTGGGTAACGATGACTTGCGAGATTTGCTTTGGGCTGCGCTGCGAAATAACTATGCTCAGCTTTTGGGTGGTGGATATTTGTTGCCGAGTGGCCAGTTTGCTGCCTCTGGAATATTGGGATATTTGCCTAGTTTTGAAGGTAGGAAGCAAGATTTGAAATTGGCTGCTGAATTGAGTGCTGATTTTGAAGGTCTTGAGTTGGATTTGGATGTGCCGGTGGGCTTGGAGATTTTTGCTAAGTTGGTGAAAGAAGATTTGAAGCCTTTTGGTGTGAATATAAATGTTGTTTCTCATCCGATTGGTGAGTTTGAAGATATTGCGCTTTCTGGGCAGTCTGAGCTTTACTTTTTTGGCTGGAAATATGATTTAGGCGATGTAGCAGACTTTTATGAGTCGGTTGTGCACACATCAGATGGTAAATATGGGGCTTTTAACGGCATAAACTACTCAAACTCATCACTTGATGCACTTATTGAGGATGTGTCTGTTTTGCATGATTTAGACGCCCGTAGAGATCATTTTAGGCAGATTGCAGACGTCTTAATGGAGGATAGGGTTATTTTGCCTTTGTTCGAATCGTCGTTACTCTACAGTTTTAGCCCAGATATATTTTGGGATATCAGGTTAGACGGACAGATTTTAGCTTCAGAAATCTTCGGAAATGTGGTAAAATAAGAGGATAAATTTATGTCCACGTATGCTGCATTCTATTAAAGCTAAGTTCACACTTGCCTTTGGCACCCTGATGGTGCTTCTGTTTGTTGCTTTAGGCGTGTTTTTGATTAGTGAAAAGGGCCGTGAACTTTCGGTGGATATTTCTACTTCAACTCAGTCTTTTGCGCGTTTTACTGTTGAAGATTTTGTTGAGGCATATTCTCAGTTTTTAGAGCCTGGTAATTTTTTACCTTTTAATAGGGAGGTTCAGGGTATTTTAAGGGAAAATTCAGCTGTTTCTGATGTAGCATTGGTTTCTTATACTGGTGAAATTGTTTACGATTCAAGTGAAGAAATGCAACAGCAATATGATGGTGCTACAAGGCGACTGCCAGATCAAACTAGTTTAGATAGGGTTCAGTCAAAAAATCTGTCTTTGCAGTTGGGAACAGGTGAAATTGTTTATGTTCAGGTGGGGGAGGATAAGTCGGTTTCTTATGTGAATTTTAATGAAGAGCTCGTTTATGCACCTGATGAAAGGGATAAAATTTTGAATATTGCTATGCCTTATGCCGATTCTTTTACGGTGTTTTATGGCGTATCTTATGCTGAACTTGATTCAAGGTTGGCAAATGCGCGTATTCAGATTGGTTTTGTAGCCCTTTTGGGTGTGATTTTGACGGTAATGGTCTCTTTTGTGCTGTCTTCAAGCATTACTCGGCCAATTAAGTCCTTGAAAGCGGGTGCTTTGCAGATTGCTGGAGGTGATTTTAATACTAGAGTGGAGGTTAAAACTAAAGATGAAATCGGCCTTTTGGCTCAAACTTTTAATAAAATGGCGGAGGATTTGGCGGCTTCGACCGAAGCGATGCTTTATCAAGAACGTGTGAAAAAGGAGCTGGATCTTGCGAAAAATATTCAACAGGAACTGCTGCCAAAGGATAAGATTGTTCTGCCGAAAATGGATTTGGCTGGTGGGCTTGTGCCTGCATCTGAAATTGGTGGTGATGCATTTGATTATATTCCTATGCGAGATGGGCGATATTTGGCCTATTTGGGCGATGTAACAGGTCATGGTGTTGCAGCGGGTATTATTTCGTCTGTAGCTAATGCGGTCTTATATGGCCTGCGTGGGCAGGAAAATTTGTTGGATATTGCGAGGCTACTCAATGAGGTTTTGCGTGAAAAAACCAATGATCAACTGTTTATGACTATGGCTATGGCGATTTGGAATGAAACTGATGAAACGCTTTCTTATGTGAATGCTGGGCATCCGCCGATATTCATTTATAATTCTGAAAAAAATTCTACTGAAAGCCTACATTTACAGGGTATGGCGCTTGGTTTGGCCGATGATCTTGAGGGTGTGCTGAAAGAGCACAAAATCCAAATGAATAAAAATGATGTTGTAGTGATGTATAGTGATGGGATTCCTGAGGCTGTTGATAAGAAGGGGATGCAGTATGGGACGGAACGCTTGAAGGCGATCGTTCAGGATGTGGCTGCGGATTTATATACTGCGGAGGGTATTAAAAATGCCATCCTTTCAGACGTTTTAGACCACATTAGTGGTCACGAACAAAAGGATGACATGACTTTGCTTGTATTCAAGCGAAAGGATATTTAAGCGGCTTTTCGTACTTCCTCTCCCCAGTTTTCTTTAGAATATTGGCGAGCTAGCTCGGGAGTGATTTCTTGTTCTCCTTCACCTGGTACTCTCCAAGTTACTGTTTTTGGTGTTTCAACTCCGCCTCTTGCGCTTGTGGCTGCACCTTTTACTAGTTCAAGAGTTTTGTTTTCAGCGGCAGTTACAACGCCGTTTTTAGCAGCAGTTGCAGCGCCTTTTACGGCATTTCCTGTTACTTCAGCGCTTTTCTTAGCGAGTGCTATAGGTGCGTATGCAACATTTTTAATTATTTCTCTCTTTTTTGCGCGACCTTTTTTTACTGTATCAATAGCGGCTTGAACTTTTTCACCTTTTGCCACTACTTTTTCTTTGTTTTTGTTGTAAACATCGGTTAATGCTGCCGTTCCTGCTTTTCGTCCTGCCGCTTTTTTCTCAGCATAAATTTCAGCACCATTCTTCATTAATTTTACTGGTACAGTTAGGGGGCTTGCTGCAACTTTTGCTGCACCTTTTGCAGCTCCAAAGACGTCTTTGTTTGCTACACTTTTTGCAGCTCCATAAGCATCTTTTGCAGGCTGCGCAAGGATGTCCATTGTTCTTTTGGCTACACCTTTTCGTGCATTATCGACTGTAGGATCGAAGGCTTCATTGTTATTGGCTCCTTCTGGAGTAGGAAAAGTGTCGTGGACTAGGTCTGGTTGTTTTCCGGGGTTGGTTCTTGACATGATTTATTTAGGTAAATGGCTAAATCACATAACTATAACATAAAAAGCCCAGGAGCGCAAGCTTCCTGGGCTTAAACTAGCGGTTTATTAGCTAATTCCTGGAACTGGGAATCCTTTACACATTTCCATTACGGCAGCTTTAATTTCATTTAATTTGGCTTCATCTTCATGATTTTTTAGTGCTTCTAAAATCCAGTTTCCAATTTTCTCCATTTCTGCTTCTTTGAATCCGCGACTAGTAGCTGCAGGTGTTCCAAGGCGAACTCCACTTGGTTTTAGGGGTGGGTTTGGGTCATCTGGTATGACTTGTTTGTTTGTTGTTATTCCAACTCTATCTAAAATTTCTTCGGCTTGTGTCCCACCAATTTGAAAGCTTTCTGTGGTGTCCATTACCATCATATGGTTGTCGGTACCATTTGTAACTAGTTTCATTCCGCCATCCATAAGAGTTTGAGCGAGTACTTTAGAGTTTTTCATTACTTGCTCTGCATATTCTTTGAATTCTGGCTCTTGAGCTTTTTTAAGCGTTACTGCAATTGATGCGATTGTTTGCATGTGTGGGCCACCTTGTAAGCCTGGAAAGACTGATTTATCTACTGTTTTCTTGTGTTCCTCTTTGCAAAGAATCATTCCGCCACGTGGGCCGCGAAGACTTTTGTGAGTTGTAGTTGTTACTATGTCGAAGTCGTAATCAAAAGGGTTTCGCATTACTCCACCGGCAATTAGACCGCCGATATGTGCAACATCTGCCATTGTTAAGGCTCCAACTTCATCTGCAACGCGTTTGAACATTGCGTAGTCGATATCGCGTGGGTATGAAGTGTATCCACAAAGGATCATTTTTGGTTTGTGCTCTTTCGCGAGTGCTAGGAGTTCTGCTTCATCGATTCGTCCTTCTTCTTCAGGATATGTTTTGTATCTTACGAAATTGAAGATTTTACCCATGTGTGAGACTGGGTGTCCGTGAGTTAAGTGGCCTCCGTGTGAAAGATCCATGCCGAGTATTGTGTCGCCGGGTTTTAGAAATCCGAGGTATACGGCTTGGTTCATTGGTGAGCCAGATAGGGGTTGAACGTTTGCGTGCCCACATTTAAATACGTCTTTTGCTCTTTGAATTGCGAGGCTTTCAATTACATCTGTGTATTCCTGCCCACCGTAGTAACGACGGCCTGGGTAACCTTCGGCATATTTATTTGTGAATACTGAGCCGTTTGCTGCGAGTACTTCAGCGTAAGTGTAGTTTTCAGAAGGAATTAATTCAATTCCTTCTGTTTCGCGAACTTCCTCGCCACGAATAGCACCGTAAATCTCGGGGTCGAAATCTCGCAGGTTCTCCCAGTTTTTAAGAATGAGTGGGTTGAGCTCATCTGTTGTGGTGGACATGGCAAAGGGGTTAAAGGACTATTGATAAACGTTTTGATCTGTAATTACTATATCTACTGGTATGTCGTGATCTTCGGTTGGGAATTCATCTACCATTTGTTCTTCAAATGCGAGTCCGATCTTAATGGCATCCATGTCTTTGAGCAAGCCGTCGTAGTAGCCTTTTCCGTAGCCAATTCTATGGCCATCTGGTGTAAACGCAATTCCTGGGACTAATATAAGATCGAGTTGACTAAGCGGGATTTTTTGGTGTTTGTGTATTGGTTCGAGCACGTCGAAGTGGCCGGGTTCTAATTCTTCCCATCGGTTGATTTTGTATGCATGTAAGTCGCGGCCATTTACTTTTGGGGCATAAACCTCTTTATGGCTGCGAATTAATTCACGGACTAAAGCATGACTATCTACTTCTTTTTCTTTAGACAGGTATACCAAAATATGTTCTGACTTTTTGAATTGTTCTAAGGATTCGAGTTTATCGCGGATCTGAGCGCTTTTTTGCGCATATGAGTTGGGTGGAAGGCCATTGCGTTTAGCACGCATTTGAGCACGTAGTCCCTGTTTCATCGTTGTCAGTTTGCACTTACCCAAAGCTTTTGTAAAGACAAAGCGCGTGATAAAATTCTGATCCTTAAAAAATTATTATGAAAAAACAGTTTTATGTATATACGGCTTTGATTGCTCTTGTTTTTGGAGGAATTGGTGGCTTGGGCGGGGAGTTGATTTTTGACGATGATAGGCCGGAAGGTAGAAGGCCTGCGCGCGAAGTTCATAGTGAGGCTACTTCTTATGTTGATGCCTGGGAAGATGCATCGCCTGCGGTTGTGAGTGTTGTGGCTCAGAAGGATCTAACTGATTATTATTCTCGATTTGGGTTTACTGCTGTTGCTGGCCCAACAACAGTTAGTAGTGGTACAGGTTTTATAATTACTGCGGATGGAATTTTGGTTACAAATCGGCATGTGGTAGAAGATGATTCTGCGGATTATGTTGTGATTTTGTCTGATGGAAGTGAGATTGAGGCTGAGGTTTTGGCGAAAGATGCTTTGAATGATATCGCAATCATGCAATTAACAGGTGACGATGATAGGATTGGCGCATTGGAAGTTTTGGATTTTGCTGATTCTGATGAGGTTTCTGTGGGTGAGCCGGTTTTAGCAATTGGTAATGCTCTTGGCCAGTATTCAAATACTACAACTGCGGGAATTATCTCTGCGACAGGTAGGCAAATTTCTGTTGGGAATGCCGGTGGCTCTTATAGTTTGGTGGATTTGATTCAAACTGATGCTGCGATTAATCCGGGTAATAGTGGTGGGCCTTTGGTGAATATTGATGGGGAACTGGTTGGTATGAACACAGCAATTGATTCTACTGCGGAGGGAATTGGCTTTGCTATTCCTTCAAATGATATTTCAGGAGTGCTTAAGTCTTATGAGGAGCATGGCAGGATTATTCGGCCTTTTCTTGGAGTGAGATACATTCCTGTGACTCAAAGTGTGCAGCAACGTTTTTCTTTAGATTATGATTATGGGATTTTGCTTTTAGGCGATGATGAGTTAGGTGAGCCCGCAATTGTTACTGGAAGTTCGGCTGATAAAGCTGGTCTGCTTGAGAATGATGTTATTTTGTCTGTGGATGGAAATCCGTTTACAAGCACATATACACCGAGAAATTCGCTCTCAACTCTCTTTGTTGGTGATGAAATTAAGCTTGAAGTTTGGCGAGCTGGAGCGATTCTTGAGCTCGACTTGCTCTTGGAGGAGAGGAAATAGTGGTTATTTGTTTGTGCTTGTGCTAGAGTTTGGATACTTATTTTTAAAACCCTTTACTATGTCTGATGACAATGCAAAAGAAATCGGTTACTGCGTAAAATGTAAAGCTAAGTCTGGAATGGACGAAGCTGAACGCGTAACTATGAAAAATGGTCGCCCTGCCATGAAAGGTAAATGCGAAACATGTTCTACAGGAATGTACAAAATCCTTCCTAAGGATGCTGCTTAGTTCTAAATTTAAAAAGCCCTGCCGCAAGGTGGGGTTTTTTTATTTGGATGTTATCATGTGATAAGGTTGATTTGATAAATATTTTTATGAAAGAATTTCTTACAACAATTAAACAGTCAATTTATTCGCCAAAGTTTTATTCATCAATTGTTAGTCAGAAAGGAGTGAGTGCTTCTTTATGGTATCTATTGAAGTTATCCATGCTTGTGCTGTCGGTATATGTAATAATTGGAATTATTTTTCTTTATATTTATTCTCCGAAAATTAGTGAATTTATAAATATACCATATGATGTGTATCCGGAAGAGCTTGAATTAGTTTTTGAGGATTATAAGCTTTCTACGAATGTAGAAGAGCCATATTTCATAGGGCCGAATGAACCTCTTCCTGAGGAGTGGAATATTACTTATAAAGATCTTGAAGGGGAGGAATCACATCTGTTTGTAATTGACACCTTAGTGGAAGTTAATACGCCTATAGAAGGGTTGTTAAGGTACAATACAGTGATGTTAATGACGGGGGAGTACTTGTATATATTTGATGGAGATACTTTGAGTAATGTTGCTAGATATGATGAGTTTGATTTAATAAACACCGAGAATTTGGTGATAGACAAGCCTTATATGGATAAAAAAATAACTCAAATGGTAGTGATAATTTGTTTGGTCTCTCTTCCAATTCTATGGTTTGTGTTTACTTTGTTTGTTTCATGCTTATTGTTTTTGTATCTAATTATTATAGCTTTAGTATCACTATGTGTCGCTAAAATTATAGGTATAAATCTTAGATGTAGGCAGGCGTTTAGAGTAGCTATTTATGGACTAACACTTGAGTTTCTTTTGCTTGATGTCTTGTATGTTTTGCTAACCCTGTTTACACCATTATATTTTTTACTTCCTTTCTATTCGGGTCCATTATTGTCTATTAGTGTTATATGTTTGAATTTATACCGAGCCAAAAAGCTTAAGTTGCTGAAATGATTTTTTTGGTGATATTTATGGCTGAAGAATAATTTCCTAATTCAAAAATATTCTTGACTCTTCAAGCCACGGAATTTTAATGGTGGCGTTGAGAGTGGTAGGAAGGAAGGATTTTGCTGGTAATAACCAGTATGTCCCCATACCTGATGCAGCCTGTGACTTGGTATTAGAGCGCTGAAAGGTTATCTGTTCTTTTAGTTTGCATATTGCGATGAGAAATGTGATGTGAGTCAACTTGTAATGATTGCCCATTCGCTATCATTTGATATCATTTGGCAGCAAATGACACTTAACTCCACCGCAATGAATCAATGGATCTCACTTGAAGAAGCTGCCGCTTATCTTAATTTGGGCAAGACTACACTCTATGGCCTTACACGTGACGGTAAGGTGCCTTCTAAAAAAATTGGTAAGAAGTGGGTGTTTAGCCGTCAAGATCTTGATGCTTGGGTTAATGCGAGCCGCCCAATTGAGTCGTTTTTCATGGATGTTGGGGTTAGTATTGATGAGAATCCTCAGTTGAGAGAGCCTCAGATCGAAGCGTATATGCGAGCGTATGACTTTTTTAGTGCTGGTGGCAAGGAGGCAATCATTCAGCTACCTGTTGGATGTGGTAAGTCGGGACTGGCTTCGCTGATACCCTTCGGTATTTCAAAGGGTAGGGTTTTGATTATTTCCCCAAATTTAACCATAAAGGAGGGGCTGCTTGAAACGCTGGACATTACGAATCGTCAAAAGTGTTTTTGGCGTAAGAGGGGTGTATTGGCTAGTAAGGACATGCTTGGTGGGCCATATGTTTGTACATTGGACTCAGGAAACCTTTCCGTTTGTAACGACTCTCACATCGTGCTTACAAACGTTCATCAGCTAGCAACGAATGCAGATAAATGGCTCAAAAAGTTTGACCCAGGATTCTTTGACTTAATTATTGTCGATGAAGCTCATCATGCACCCGCTTCAAGCTGGCAACAAGTGTTTGATTGGTTTACGGACGCTAAAATTCTTAAACTAACCGCTACTCCATTCAGAAGTGATGGAAAGTCTATTGGTGGGGATAAAATCTATCGTTACCCCTTTAGAAAGGCTACGATCAATGGATACATTAAGAGGGTTAAGGCTTCTTATGTTGCACCGTCTGAATTGACCTTCACTGCAAAAGGTGAAACTAAGGTTTATACCTTGACTGATGTTCTCAAAATGAAAACTAAGGACTGGTTTAGTAAAGGAATTGCTTTGTCTGAAGTCTGTAATCAAAACATTGTAGACAATAGTCTGGAGAAGTTAGAGGAGCTGAGGGAGACTGGTACGCATCATCAGTTGATTGCTGTTGGCTGCTCTGTTGATCATGCAAGGGCAATTCGTTCTTTGTATGTAGAGCGAGGCTACAAGGCTGAAGTTATTTATGCTCAACTTGATGAGGCTAAAAAGAAAGCAATTAAGTTAGCCCTTAAGAGTGGTGAGCTAGATTGTATAGTTCAGGTACAGATGCTTGGTGAGGGTTTTGATCACCCTAAGCTAAGTGTTGCGGCAATTTTCCGACCATATAGGTCGCTTGCTCCATACATACAGTTCGTTGGTCGTATATTAAGAGTTATCGTTCAAAATGACCCTCTTCATCCTGATAATTTTGGTCATGTTGTTACTCACGTGGGTATGAATCTTGATCAAAGGCTTGTTGAGTTCAAACTATTTGAGAAAGATGATCAGAGGTTCTGGGATGAGGTTGTTGGTGGGCAGGATCCTGAGCCTTCTAGGAGTGATGTTGGAGGGCAAAGGAGGCTTAGAGTCTCTGAGCAGGCAATGGCTAATCATGAGATTGCAGATTCTTTGATTGAGGAGGCGTTTGTAACGGCTGATGAAGAAGATTTGATCAGAGAGTTAGAGACAAGGATGGAATTACTAGGCTTAGATTCAAGCAAGGCGAGGACTTTGGTTCTAGAGCAAGGTGTTCAGCCCAATGTTACCTCCAAAGCTGCTGAACCATTTCAGGTGCAGCCGCAGAAGCAATGGGAGGAGTCACGTAAAAGGCTGAATGAGAAGTCGAAGACTTGTGCAAATATCCTTATGAACCGTTTGGGTCTTAAGCGTGGAGGGCGTAAGCTTATTAACGTTGGCGTTCCAGCTGGAAACGATTCTATCGCCTGTTTGGTGCTCATTAATCAAGAGGTCTCGAAAAGGGATTCTAGGAAAAGAGGGGAGTGGAGTACATCAGATTTCAAAACTATGATGCAGCAGCTTGATGAGGTTGTGAATCAACTTACACGACAATTTATTAAAATCCTTGAAAATGAAAAATAAACGTGGGAAGACGCCATCTCTAATTACTGCTTCAAGTGGACGGCCTGAGAAGTCCCAGGCTAAAAAGCTTCGCAATTGTACGAGGTGCAAGGAGGCCATTGTTAAAGGTACGGATTGCTTTCTGATTCCAAAAAAGTCTGGAGGTTTCACCAGTAAAAAGTCGTTTTGCAATGAGTGTTTTCGTGAAATCCTTGAGCAGTCAAAGAAAGATCTAGGTCTTTTTGAGGAGTTGCTTTTGGAAACTGAAGGGTCATAATGAGTACGTTAAAATTACACTTTCTACACTAAGGTTGATGACTTTCTCAAAAGGTAATAAGCCCGGCAAGGGTAGGCCAAGTGGTTCTAAGAATAGAACATGAGTGCTTTGAGTTATAAGGGGAAGAAGCAGTTGGTTGATATGCTTGTTGAGAAGGTGGAGATCTCAGAGGTGAACGACAAGCAGATAGCTAGAATGTTCTTTCGATTCGACCAAAAAGTGGTTAGGGAGCATATACCAAATGGTCGATTCGATTTACAGGTTGAAAGTAAAAAAACCATCGGAAGTCGATGAAGATGGTGGGCGATATTGGAGTATCCATTCACTGCGTGAATGTTTTACTGATGTCGTCACTCAGTCATGCCAAAGCGAGCTTTGTCGCGACTCTCGTTCCTAGTCAGCATCGAACCTTTGGTTCTCCTCCAATTACCGCTAACGCGGCATTGATAAAGCGCCAGCCACGTGGGCTGCCGTTTTATCAAACTGGTGGGCGATATTGGAGTCGAACCAATGACCTTCTGGGTGTAAACCAGACGCTCTAACCAACTGAGCTAATCGCCCGAAATTTTAATGTGCCTGCCTGTGTGTGCAGTCAAATCCCCACTATTGTACTCAAGAAGAGCAGAAACGCAAGTGTAACTTATCTACTTTATTGATCTTGTGTTGAGAGTATATCTGAAATTTCTGTGTGTGGACTTTATATGGTAGAGTAAATTTGGTTTAACCCACGAACTAATGAATATACGTACTTTTTTTGGCGCTCTTTTAATTTCAGCGCTTGTTCTTCCTACTTTTGCATTCGCATATGTGTCGACTGAAGATCTGTCTCTAAGCGAAGGAGTGGATATTAGTTTTGATTTGCCGCTTTATTATGAGACGAGTGGCGCAGTTTATAATCCTGATAATGAGCGTTTGTATGTTGTGAGTGATCCTACGAATTCTGGCTATTCTTATGTTTCTCATATGGAGCTTGATGGCTCTGATGTTGTTTCTTGGGAGTTTCATGATGATTTAGAGGGGGTGACTTATGATGAAGATGAAGAAATTTTATATGTTTTGGTTGAGAATCCAGATGGAATCTTTTCTTTGGATCCTGAAACTGGTGAGCTTTTAGATTCTTGGGATCTTACTCCATGGATTAAAACGGCTGGGAATAGTGGGGCTGAGGCAATTACTTTTTTGAATGGTTTGTTTTATGTTGGAGTGCAAGAGACTGGAAATATTTTGGTGGTGAAGTTGCAGGCTGCAGGAAAAGTTGAATATGTGGATCTTTTGGATCCTAGGCACCCGACTGGTGAAGATCTTTATACGGATTTAGCAGGTTTGCAGGCTTATTGTGGTGTGTTAGTTGCATTATATGACAGTAGTAATAGAATTGCTGAGTTGAATCCTGCAGATGGCGAATTGATTCGTAAATATGCTGCTCCTGGTAATGCGCAAGAAGGAATAGCTTTGATTCCTAATGGTGATAAAACGACTATGTTTATCTCTCAAGATTCTGGAGAGTTGATTAGGTATGAAGGCTACCCATTAAATTGTGAGGTCGAGGAAGAAGAGGAAGTTGTGGAAGAGGGGCCTGATTATAGTGTGATCGATTCCTTTGAGAAATTGAGAAGCCCTAATGTTGTTCGTGTTCATTATGAAAGTGGTGATATTCAAGATATAGAAAATCCTCGTGCTAGGACTTGGGTTAAAAAGTCTAAAGATGCGACTCGACTTGTGATTGTAAATTTCACTACAAGAACTCTTGTAGTTTATGAGGAGGGTGAACCGATTTTCACTTTTGAGTTTTAACTTTGGGGATGGGCGCAAACCTCGCTTTGCTCGGTTAAGCCTCGCTCACTTCGTTCACTCCGCTTTGTGGTGGGCAAGAGAGGACTTGAACCTCCACCTCCCGAAGGAGACTAGCCCCTCAAGCTAGCGCGTCTACCAATTCCGCCACTTGCCCATGCCGGCATATACTAACTTATTTATGGTAAAGTTCAAGCTATTTAGAAAAACTTTTCATCAATCTGCAAATGATGTAAAATCTTGAAGAAACTCCACATATGACAGATCCACTTTTCTTTTTACAAAATCTTGGCTTAGCTTTGTTGCTAGGGGGTCTTGTTGGTCTTGAAAGGGAGCGGCATCATAAAGAAGAGAAGGTGCACGATTTTGGAGGGATAAGAACTTTTGCTTTAGTTTCGACTTTTGCATATCTGGTTTATTCACTTTTTGGTGACAATATTATTTTGTTTTCAGTTTTTTCTGGTGCAGTTTTACTTTTGGTGATTGCTTCATATTTGGTTTCTTCAATAATTAATAAAAGTATTGGGGCGACAACTGAGCTTGCTGTCTTTTTTGTGTATATAGTTGGGATTTTGGTTGCGATGAATGAGCTTTTGTATGCGTCGGTGATTACTTTGGCCGTGGTGAGTTTGCTTTATTTTAAGGAGTCGCTGCATTCATTTGCGCACAAAGTAGATAAGCAAGAAATTTATAGTACTTTGAAGTTTGTAGGTATTGCCTTTGTTATTTTGCCTTTGCTGCCAGACCAAGCTTATGGCCCTTTGGACGTATTGAATCCTTATATAATTTGGCTGATGGTTGTTTTAATTTCGAGTATTTCTTTTGCAAGTTATGTTGCGATTAAAACTCTTGGGCCTAAAAATGGTATTGGCCTGGGTGGCTTTTTGGGTGGATTGATTTCTTCGACTGCGGTTTCAATGAGCTTTTCATCATTGAGTAAGAAGAGTAAAAAAGTGGTTAATCCTTTTGTGTTTGGAATTATTATCGCATCGACAGCGATGTTCTTTAGGGTGCTCTTGGAGGTTTCGGTTTTAAATAGAGATTTGCTAGCCTTTTTATATGTTCCAATGCTTGCAATGGGAACTTGGGGGCTTCTACTTTCTTTGTTTTTCTTCTTATTCAAAGGTAAGAAAGCTGCGCCTCAATTCACTGAAAAAGATTTAAGCTTATCTAGTCCATTTCAACTTTGGCCTGCGATTCAATTTGGTTTGCTTTTTGCGGCGTTGTTGTTTGTGTCTAAGTTTGTAAGTATCTATTTTGGGGACGAGGGCTTGTATTTAACGGCCTTTTTCTCAGGTTTGGTGGACGTGGATGCTATTACGGTTTCAATGGCGAATTTAACTGCTACAAATGATTTAAGTTTAAATGCTGCATCTTTAGCAATTATAATTGCGACTATGACTAACACCTTGGTTAAGGGTGGTATTGTTTTCTTCTTTGCTTCAAAGCCTGTTGGTAGGCGTGTTGCGATTTCCTTGCTTAGTATAATTGTTGTAGGTATTTTGGCTTACCTATTTGTATTAAATTCTTCTTATGGTTTTGCTCCAGTCTAGTATGGTTCCTCTAGGTAGTTCTGCCCATGATTTTTCTTTAAAAGGTCTTGATGGCGAAATGCATAGTTTGGCTGACTATTCTGATGCGAAAGTTTTGGTTTTGATTTTCATGTGTAATCACTGCCCATATGTACAAGAGATTTGGGATGATTTGGTGACTTTAGAAAATGGCATGTCTTCGGAGGTTCAATTCGTCAGTGTGAACTCAAATGCAAATCCAGCTTACCCTGAGGACTCTTTCGAAAAAATGAAGGAGTATGCTGAGGAAAAGGGGCAGAAATTCCCTTATTTATATGATGAGGGGCAAGAGATGGCCCGCGCTTATGATGCGCAGTGTACGCCAGATATTTTTGTGTATGGGGAAGAGCGTATTTTAAAATATAGAGGTAGTTTTGATGATCTTGAATCTGCAGTTAATTCATTGCTGTCTGGTGAAGAGCCTGCGCAAGAACAGGTTTATTCGCAAGGTTGTTCGATTAAATGGATGGAATAGGTTGGTGTTGAGTGCCGCCGTAGTTCGTCGACAGTAAATACTGGCTTTTTGCTGCGCTTTAGTTATATAGTTTTGGCCTAAACGTAATAACTAACTTTATGAAAATGTATTTACAGAAGCTTCTTTCCTTTTCAGTTTTAATTACAATGATGGCTGGTTTTATGCCTACTGCCTTTGCTGATGAGACTGCTGTAACTGCTGTCGATTCTGCTGAGCCTGTAGCTGAGCAAGTTGAGACTGTGGTGCCTTTGCCTGTGGATCCTTCACTTTTAGATGCTGATCTTGCAACTGATGCAAATACTAATGATGAACAAGTTGATCAAGATATAGTTGAACCTTTGTCTTCGCCAGCTATGTTAGATGAAACTCCAAATTTTGGTTTTGATGCGATTTTGTCAGATTTGCAAGCACCTTCTGAATATGAAGAAAATATGTGGAATGGTGCATTTTCTTTTTCTATTCCTATCGAAACGCCTGCTGGTAGAAATGGAGTCGAGCCTTCTCTTTCATTTGATTATAATAGTCAAGATCAAGCAAAAGAACATTTGATTGGTTATGGTTGGGATGTAAGTATTCCAAATATTTCTATTATTAACAGAAATGGGGTAGAGGAAATGTATTCAGATCCTATTTATTCTTCATCACTCAGTGGTGAACTTGAAAATATTAGTGGGGAGATTTATGGAGCAAAAGTGAATAGTGGTGATTTTATCTCATATGAATTTGTTGATTCAGAGTATTGGCTTGCAACAGATAAGTTTGGCAAAATTTATACTTTTGCTGAGTCTGTAGATTCAAGGCAAAATGACCCGTCTGTGCCAGAGAACGTTTCTAAATGGATGCTTGAAAGGGTGGAGGATGCAAATTCAAATTTTATGACTTATGAATATGATAAGTTGGATGGACAAATTTATCCTACAAGAATTTCTTACACTGGCCATGGGCTTGATGAAGGGATTTTTGAAGTTCTTTTCCATTGGGATTTCAGGGCTGATACCAGAAAAGATTATAGTAGAACATATGAGGTTGAGACTAATAAGCGGCTTTCTCAAGTTGAAATCTTAGTTTCTTCTGAGTGGGTTCGAAAATATGATATTGCTTATACTGTACCAGAATATGGAATGAGATCGCTAATTCAGGGGGTTACAGAAAGTGTGAGATCGATTGATGGTGAGGTTACTGTTCTTGAT
Source organism: Candidatus Peregrinibacteria bacterium (assembly GCA_018658105.1). Taxonomy (GTDB): domain Bacteria; phylum Patescibacteriota; class Gracilibacteria; order UBA1369; family 2-02-FULL-48-14; genus JABHVW01. Next base: position 4,131 of record JABHVW010000003.1, on the reverse strand, counting down.
CCAACAACTTTTGATTACACTGTTGCCGAAAAATATTGGGAAGAGAGTAGAGACTATTATTTCCCAGAGGTGATATATTCTGCGAATGTTGCTATTGTTGATGTTAATGGTGATGGGTTCTCAGATATATTGCTTTCAAATTATTCTCCTGATTCAAGGCGAACTTTTATAAATAATGCTGATGGGTCAGGTTGGTCTGAAGATCCAAGTTTTGTGCCACCAGTAGCTTTTACTGATAGAGGTGGGGCTAGAGAGGGGGTTCGTCTGGCTGATCTAAATGGGGATGCGAGGGTGGATTTTGTAAGAAGGTATGGTGTGATTAATGAGGTTTATATAAATGAGGGTACAGGAATTGGTTGGGTTTTAGATCCATCTTATGTAATCCCAAATGATATAAATTTTGATAGTCCGGATGGTTCAAGCTCAGGTGGTCGTTTTGGTGAATTTAATGGGGATGGTTTAATTGATATGATTTTTTCTACAAGATTTTCAAGTAGAGTTTTTATTAATAATGCAGATGGTACTTGGTTTGAAGATCCTGCATATATAGTGCCTCCTGCAATTACTTTTGATGAAGAGTTGGGTGTAAACCGTTATTCTCAAATATATGATATAAATGGAGATGGTTTGGATGACTTTTTGTATTCAGGTATCTCAGATAGAGATGTCTATTTTAATCAAGGTGATGGAACTGGTTGGGCTTTGGATGAAGATTATGAAATCCCTATTGCATTTCAATGGGGGGCAGATTGGAATTGGATGTCAATTTCACTTTTAGATGTAAATGGGGATGGAATGGTAGATATTGTTGAGTCAGATACTCCAACACATACTTATATTAATAGTGGTTCAGCTCCTGGTTGGGAGGAAGATCCTGAATATGTTATTCCTTTGCGTTTCGATTTTATTGATGAGGATAGATCAGGTACTCGATTTGGGGATGTAAATGGGGATGGGTTAACTGATATACTTTACCAATCAACTGGTGCACATATTGTATATATGAATGCGAGTGATAATCCTGTTCACTTGCTTTCTTCGATTACTCATAAAGAGGGAGGTAGTACAGCTGTCAAATATAAAGCTTCTTCTACTTATGAGTCGGAAGATGGTTTGGCGAATAAAGATTTGCCCTTCATTTTGCATACAGTAGAGTCAATAGTGACAAACGATGGCCTTGGTTTGGAGTCAGAGGTTTCATATGTATACGCAGGTGGCTTCTACTACTACCAAGATGAAATCGATAAAAAGCTGGCTGGTTTTGCAGAAGTAACACGCACAGAAGCAGACAGAAAAGTTATTAACTACTATCATCAAGGTAATTCAACAGATCCTGCACGTGGTGAGTATGAAGATCATATCTCTAAAGTGGGTAAAGTTTATCGTACTGAAGTCTACGACTCCTCAGATAACTTGTACCAAGTTAATTTGAATAAATGGGATATGCATGCTCTAGATGCTGAAAGAGATTTTGTTTTCAAAGAAGAGAAGGTTGCAATGTCATATGACGGTGATGCAGATCATAAAGATACTGCTGAGAGTTACTCATACAATCTGACTAATGGTAATTTATTGGAGCTGACTAAATATGGAGAGGTTACGGCCTCTGATGATGGAAGTTTTTTGAATGTTTTGAATGATGAGGCTGAATATAGCGTTTCAATGATTTATGTTTCTAATCCAGATTTGCCTGGATATTTAACTGAGTTAATTTTGTACGATAGAGCTGGTGCGGAAGTTTCTAAGAGCAGACAATTCTATGATGACTTGCCTTATGGTGAAGTTACACTTGGTAATAAAACAAAAGATTTAGTTTGGCTTGATACAAGTGACGACTGGTTAAGTACAACTTACACATACGATGAATATGGTCTTGTTGGAAGTTCAACAAATCCACGTGGATATTCTAGTGCAGTGGTTTATGATGCAAATAATTTGTATCCAAATTTCTCAACAAATCATTTAGGACATACTGTTGAAACGATTTACGAGCCTGTTTACGGTAATCTTTTGAGTGAGGTTTCTGCGAATGGCGTTGAGACATCTTATGAATATGATGGGCTTGGACGATTGTTAAAACTCTATGTGCCAGATCCACAAACAGGAGCTTCAACTATGGTGGAAATGCATAAATATTTTGATGATGTTTTCCCAGAATATGCAGTCACAATGAGAAGAGTGGACGGTGTTATTTCGAAAGAGCGTGCATATTTTGATGGGCTTGGCCGATTAATTCAAGAATGGCAGCCTGCAGAAAGTGGATATATTTTCGTAGATACTTGGTATGACGATTCTGGGAATGTGTCTCAGCAATCTTTGCCTTATGCGAAGACTGGTACTTCATGGTCTGGAAGAGATCTTTCAGCATATGCTAGAGAAATGTTTTACGACGCTTTAAGTCGTCCAATTAGTGAGACTTTGCCAACTGGAACAGTTACTACAGAATTCGATCAATGGTCTACAACAGTTACAGATGCAAATGGCCACGATAAAGATTTCCACTATGATGGTTTCGGAAATTTAATTGGTGTAACAGAACACAATGGCGGAGATTCTTATGACACAAGCTACTATTACGATGTTCAAAATAATCTTAAAAAACTTGTAGATGCCCAGGGGCATTTACGAAATTTCTCTTATGATTCTTTGTCTAGGCTCACTCAGCAAGAAGGTTTACATAGAGATGGATTTTTATTCAAAACTTGGGATTACACTTATGATGCAAATGGAAATGTGAAAACCCAATGGGATCCAAATGATAAATATATTTCTTGGACTTACGATGAATTAGATAGAGTTCTCACTGAGGACTGGTTGAATGATGGATCTGTAGATGTGAATTACACTTATGATACTGCTGCAAATGGTTTAGGCTTTGTAGACTCAATCGAGATGGATGCGCTTACAACTTCTTATGACTATAACGCAATTGGTTTGCCAAGATTTGAGCATAAAATTATCGGTCCTATTTCTGAATCAACAGAAACATTGTTTGATACTTTAGGTAGGGCAAAAGCGGTTATTTATCCAGATGGAGAGTTAATAGTTTACAATGAATATAATGTTGCTGGCCGGTTGGAGTCTGTTTCTGATTCAGCCGGTACAGTTTATGTTTCTAACATTGACTACTCTCCAGTTGGTGCGCCTAGCCGAATTGATTATGGCAATGGTTTGATTGCGATGAGTGTTTACGACCCTGCACAAGCATACCGCTTGGTTTCAAAGGGGGCATTGAGTTCAGGTGATATTATTCAAAATCTTTCTTACACATATGATGGAGCTTCTAACATTACAGATATTTTAGATAACTCTGTAACTTCAACAAATAAAACTGTTCACTATACTTACGATGATTTGGATCGTTTGGAAACAGCGACTAGTTCAGGCTTTGCATCTGGTGACTATGCGCTTAACTATGCCTATGATGCTGTTGGAAATATGATTTGCAAGTCCGATTTAACAGATGTAGATTGTTTGGCTGGTGAAGAGAATATTACTTATGGTGGAGTTGGAGTTGTCCATCCACATGCGCCTAGCACAGTTGCAGGCTCTCCAAATATATACGACAATAACGGGAACTTGGTGGATGATAGCGATAACCAGATGGTTTGGAGTGTTAAGAATGAAATGCTGAGATATCTGTCGATAGATGGCTCAATAATCCATTCATACACATATGACCACACCGGCCAGCGTATTAAGGCAAATAAAGATGGAGAAGAAACAATATATCTAAATTCATACGTGGAACAAAGGCCAGAGGGCCGAGTGCTGCAGGTTTATGCAGACTCAATCAGAGTTGCAACTATTAACACAGAAGACGACACAAGCTACCACGTGCAAGACCACCTCGGTGGGAATACTCTAACAACAAACGAAGCAGGAGCACTTACACATGTGTATGACTTTGCACCATTCGGCGCACAGCTTCTTAACGAAGACCTTGGCGACTCTGACTCACAGTACTCCTTCACAGGCAAAGAGTTCGACGACACAACAGACCTCTACTACTTCGAAGCCCGCTACTACAGCCCAACAAGCGCACACTTCACATCCCTGGATCCTATGCAGCTTAGGGGCGTGCCAGATCTTATTATGGATCCGCAGCAGCTAAATGCTTATGCTTACGCG
>JABHVW010000007.1 GCA_018658105.1 Candidatus Peregrinibacteria bacterium | reverse complement strand
TGAATCAAGGGTGTCGAGTGAGAGCTTTTTAATGCTGCACATTTTGCGGGCTAGCATGTATCCAAAAAATAAACTGAGCGCGAAAAATAATCCGTAATAACGAATTTCTAGTGGCCCAAGCTCGAGTAGAATGGGGTCAATATTCCAAATCATTATTTGAGAGTGAAAGATTTAAGCATCTGTTCCATGTTGTCGATTGTGAACTCATCTTCATTAGGAGAGTAGCTTGCTGTAACACTCCAAACTTTGCTTCCTTTTGTTAGGTAAGTTTGCATGAAAGCAAGTAGCGGGCCATCGCTGGTATTTTTCCCGATGAATGTATTTAGCATGCTTGCGCTTTCTCCGGCAGAAACTATTAGATTGATTTCTTCTTGCGAGCTTAGTGCGAAATCTAAAAGAGTTGCTTCGTGATCGCTCAATTTTTTCTGTGCATGATCCATGTTTGTGCGAGTTCCTTCTTCACGAATAATGCTTACGTTGGCTAGAAAATCTATGTCTTTTAGGTTGTCGCGAAATGCCACTCGAACTTCTTTTGGGTATTCAGCAGGGAAGGCAGTAATTGTCTCCCAATCTCTTGGTGTTTCAATTGAAAATTCAGCCGTTTCATAAGTGTAGAAAAGTGTATCTTCATCGCTTAGTGATGTGCCAGAAGCACCACCGCATGCAGTGAATAATAGGCTGGATAATATTAATGTAGATAGAATTTTTTTCATTGGATAGAGTTTATCTTAGTTTTGTATTTTGTGGAAGCGCTTGCCAATCTGATGATTTTAGTAAAGAATGCGGCTACTAATAATATTTTGCTATGAAAATAGGTATTCTTTCTTTTAGACCATTGAGGAAAAAGGCTTCTAAAGAAGCTTTGAGATTGCGTCAGGTGGCGCTGGCAATGGGTCATAAATTGCAAATTTTTCGAGTTGATTCTTGTCAGCTAGTTTACGATGGAAGAGGTGAGCGAGTTTTTTATAACGGCAAGAAATTTCCTAAGATTGATGTTTTGATTCCGAGAGCCGGTATTATAAATAATGTAGATTTGAGGCTTGCGCCTTTGAAACAATTCCAACTGATGCATATGCCTGTTGTGAATGAATATATGCCAATTGCACGTGCGAAAAATAAGCTGCGGACTATGCAGATTTTGCACTCGCTTGGAATTCCAACTCCTAGAACTGTTGCTTTGAATGGTCTTGCATCTTTGAATATGGCAATTGATGCTGTTGGAGGAGCGCCGGTAATTTTGAAAGATCCGTTTGGAAGTTTTGGTCGCGGTGTTGTAATCGCTGAAACGAAGCGTGCGGCGAAAAGTGTGCTTGGTATGACGAATTTAGGTTTTGGGCGAAGTATTATGATTCAAGAATATGTTGAAGAATCTGGTGGTCGCGATACTCGTGTGTTTGTGGTTGGTGATAAAGTGATTGCCGGTATGGAGCGTTGTGCCCAGGCTGAAGAATTTCGCAGTAATGTGGAGCTTGGTGGTGCGACTAATGCAATTGAGGTTTCAGATAAATACGCAAAAATTGCTTTGGCCTCAACTAGGGCGCTTGGTCTTGAGGTTGCAGGTGTAGATATTATTGAAAGTAAAAAGGGCCCTGTGGTACTTGAGGTGAATGCGAATCCGGGATTTAAGGCTCTTGAAGCGGTTACAGGAATTGATGTGGCTACTCCGATTATTGAATATGCAATCGCGAAGGTTGCTGGAGAGGTTTAATCGACGATTTCTCTTTTGAGTGTTTCTGAGATTCTGGTCATTAATTCATATGGAATTGTTCCTGCTAGTTTTGCTAATTCATTTAAATTGCCAAATATTTCTACTTCGTCGCCAATTTTGTTTTTAGCATCGACTTTGATTATGCTGTGGTTCATGCATATTCGACCAAGAAAAGGGCCTTTGTTGCTAAGGCTTCTTGGTATTGCTTCGTAATAGCCGAGTGGGATTGTGCCGATTAGCATTTTTTCTTTTGCTTCAAATGTGCAGTTGTAGCTGACTTTGTCGCCTGGTTTGATTTCTCTGCATGCAATTATATGTGAATAAAGTTTCATTGCAGGTTTCAATTCTTTTAAAGGTTCGAAGAATTTGTCTTCGCGTGAGTATGGCGAGTAGCCGTATAGGCTGAAACCGAGTCGAATCATGTTTACTTCTTCAATATTTGTTTTTAGTGCGCCTGCGCTGTTTGCGAGGTGTATCCATTTTGGTTTGAAGCCGGCTTTGTGTGTTTCTGAAATTGCCAATTTGAAATTTTCTTCCTGCTGTTTTGTGAATTCATTATTTGCATTATCTGCATCTGCGAAATGGCTAAAGAGGCCGCTTATTTTTAAGTTCATTTTTTTGAACTCAGAAAGGATTTCCGCGAAATTTTCCAAACTAAAGCCCATGCGTGACATGCCTGTATCTACTTCGATATGGCAGGGCAGATTGTGTTTGGCTAATAGTTTTGCAGAATCAATATCTCCGGCGCAAAATTCATAGAGAAGGCCTTTATGTAGGTTTTCTGCAAAATTGTAACCAAGAATTAATATTTTATTTTTGATCCCGCTTTTGCTTAATTTTTGCGCTTCGTAAAGTGAGTCGACTACAATAAATGCAGGGTTTTCTTTTTCAATTACTTTGGCAACATTCACCAGGCCGTGGCCATAAGCATTGCCTTTTAAAACTGGGCAAATTTCTTTGTTGGGAATTAACTTTTTAAATAAGTCAAAATTATTGAGTAAAGCTGATTTAGAAACCTTCACAATATTTTGTGCTTTGTATGTTCTTTTAAAATAAGAGAGCATCAGTGACTTTTTACAATTGCATCAATTAGACCGTAAGCCTTTGCTTCTTCGGCGCTCATGAAGTTATCGCGTTCTGTATCTGCTTCAACCACTTTAACTTTTTTACCAGTGTGGTGAGCCAAAATCCCATTAAGTGTTTGTTTGGTCTTTTTTATGTGATTTGCATGAATTATGATGTCTGTTGCTTGTCCTTCTGTTCCACCAAGTGGTTGGTGAATCATTACCTCTGCGTTTGGCAGTGAGAAACGTTTACCCTTTGCTCCACCAGTCAAAATAACTGCACCCATTGAGGCCGCCATTCCCATACATACAGTAGAGATGTCTGGTCTGGTGTATTGCATGGTGTCGTAAATTGCGAGACCAGCAGTTACATGCCCACCCGGAGAATTTACATATAATGTAATGTCTTTTTTAGGGTCTTCGTTTTCTAGGAAAAGCATTTGTGCCACAATCAGTGAAGCCATGTTTGACTCAACTTGAGTATGCATAAAAATTACGCGATCTTTTAATAGGCGAGAGAAAATATCGAAGGCACGTTCACCGGCATGTGTTTTTTCGATTACTGTCGGTACAAGGTTGTTATCTATAGGTTGAAAACCTGAATAAAGACCATGATTGTTTTTCATGTATCTAACTTGGCCAGTAAAAAGGCCGCTTTTTGTAAATTGATAGAAATTGTTCATTTGGCGTGGTTAATGATTTCTTGAGGATTATAGCATATTGATTTGAGTATCAATACGCCTTTGGAGCTTGCCAAGAGTGAAGTTTTGTGTTATTATAACATGATTGATTTTAACCAAATAGAATATGGCTCATGAAAAGATTGAAGCTACAGGTCTGCCTTCAAAGGCAGAACAGATCGATATGGATATTGATTCAACATTGATTGGTATGGGAGATGATCTTGTTGAAATGAAAAAATTAGAATTAAATTTGGCTGAAGACCCTTCAGCCTTGGTTTCAACGAATCAACAATTGAGTGAATTTAGGTCTATATTTCAGGAGGCAAAAGATAAATATGGTCATGTTGATAGAGTGCTTGAAGCGTTAAGTACATATAGGACGCAAATGACAAAGTTAGATTTAGCTCTTTTAAAGGCCAGTCCTGACTTAGAGCCATTGAAGCGCTCATATGATGCCGCTGCCTTTTTAAGCAAGGTTCTTCTTGATTATGAAAATGGTGAAGTTGATGAGAATACTGCAGATGCATATTTGAATACTCATATGGATGAGCTAGATTTGGTTAGAGAAAGATTTGATACAGATTCGGCTTTTAAAAGAGCGTTTCTTAATCATGCCAAGGTGATTACTGCGCTTGCTACTGCTATGAATAAAAGAGAATTCCCAGAAGAAAATCTAGATAAGCTTGTTGAAGACTCAAGTAAAAAGAAAAAACGTAGGTCAAAAAGACGAAATGCGTAATGTAATTGGTTTATTGTAAAAAAACTCTTGACTTCCAGTTCTGTACAGCTAGAATGGCGGAGCGCATTTTTCGGAATGCCGCTAAGACAATGTGATCTTTGACAATTCAAACGTAGTAGAGAGTGCCCGGAT
>JABHVW010000014.1 GCA_018658105.1 Candidatus Peregrinibacteria bacterium | reverse complement strand
TAACAGCAAAAACCCAACAAAAGGCATAGCTTTCATACCACCAATTTCAGACATAAACTTCCAAAGCACTACTAAACTCCAAATTCCAGCAACAATTCCAAGAGCAGGAATAATCTGTAAAAACCCTAAAATAGAGGCATAACCCATCACCCACACAAAAGATTCCATTTTCACCTTTGTTTTGAAAAGATGCTCAGAAATAGCCCCCATTACATACAATATAATCAAAGAAATCACCACTCCACCAATAGTTTGCCACACAACATCTAAAGGTTCAGGTCTATAAAGAACTAAATCACCCACACTAACCGGAAATAAATATCTACCAAGCGCCGCCGCAAAAGAAGATAAAAAGGTCAACATCACCACTTCTTGCAATAAATTTTTCTTTCCAGCAATCAATTTCATTATATCCATCTTCAAAGAAACAATATCTTTTGCATTCCCAAATATTTTAGCGAAATCCATTTGATAGGGGTTATTTTTACTAAACATTTGAAGTGTATCAGGTTTAAGAGTAGTATCGAATAGAATTTCACCACCCCAACCACACTACTATGCAACCCAATACAACCGATTTCATCGCACAAAAAGCCTTTGAAGCAACAAAGAATCATTGGAAAGAATTTATTCTTTTGCCACTTTTGCTTTCATTCATTCCGCTAATTCCAATGATATTCATTGATGAATTACAACTATTTGGCTTAAGTAATTTTAATAAGGGCTTAATTGCAATTGCATTAGTGCTCATATATATGATCATTATGATTTGCTACAAAAACGCAGCAGCATTTTGGTGCCAAAACATTCATAAAGGTAAAAAATTCCAATTCAAAAAAGGTTTAATATATGGTAAATCCCGTTTCTGGGGAGTTGTTTGGACAACATTCATAAGCATAATCAAAGTAATACTTTGGAGCCTACTCCTTATATTACCTGGAATTTACAAAGCAATTGCCTACATACATTCAATTCAAGTTAGCCAACTCGAAAAAATATCAGGCAGCGACGCAAACCGCGTTAGCCAAACTTTCGTAAGAGGCTCAGGAATGCTCAGAACCATAGGTAATTTATTCAGCATAAGCACTGTAGTTATTTTTGCAACCTACATATTATTCGCAGTTGTTTTCCTTGCAAGCTTCTTACTACTATCAAGCAATCCAGTCGCAGCAGAAATCGTAACGGCAGTAATTATTTCAATCATTAGTATGATTTCAGGAATGTACCTGCAAATCTTCATGAACTTTCAATATCTAATTTACCGTGATGAAAATAAAAGCGCTCTCACTAAAATGAAAAGACGCTTTGCTAAAATGCGATAATTTCCATCTAAAATGCCCTTTTACACCGAAGCCATTTGAGGTAGAATTCGCGCGACTTTTAGCTTATTACTAACCCAATCTTATGAGTCCTACTATCCTTGCTATACTGGCAAGCGTACTGGCTTTAGGGTGGGCAATCGTACTAATTATTGGAGTCCTCGGAAAAGAAGACGGGGATGACAAAATGGTAGAGATTGCACGCTCAATTCAGGAAGGTGCTATGGCATACCTGAATCGCCAATACAAAACGCTTGCAGTGTTTACACTGATCATTTTTCTACTTCTTGGATTTGTACTTCCTGAAAATGGATTTGAAATCGCATTTAGCTTCCTAGTCGGAGCTATATTCTCAGCACTTGCTGGTTATATTGGTATGGGTGTTGCCGTTCGTGCAAACGTTCGTACTGCTCAAGCCGCAAAAACTAGCCTTAACGGAGCACTTCAAGTTGCTTTTCGTGGAGGTGCTGTTACTGGTTTAGCTGTAGTTAGCCTTGCACTACTTGGTGTTGCAGGTTTTTACTACCTCTTTACTCAATCATTTGGATTCCCTATAGATGAAGCCCCAGGCCTACTTATTGGTTTTGGTTTTGGAGCATCTCTAATTTCTCTCTTCGCCCGTGTTGGTGGAGGTATCTACACAAAAGCTGCTGATGTAGGAGCTGACCTTGTAGGTAAAATAGAAAAAGGAATTCCTGAAGACGACCCTCGTAACCCTGCTGTAATCGCTGATAACGTTGGAGACAACGTAGGTGACTGCGCTGGAATGGGTGCCGATCTTTTCGAGACATACGCTGTAACACTTATTGCAGCTATGATTCTTGCAGCTTCAACTCTTGTGACTAGTCACGGTGCAGTTGTAGTTGAATACCCACTTGCTCTTGGAGCATTAGGAGTTGTATCAACAATCGTTGGTATTTACTTCGTTAGACTTGGTGAAGGCAAAACAAACATTATGGCTGCACTCTACCGCGGAACTATCGCAACTGGGATTGTATCTGCAATTGGAATGTACTTCATTACGAAACACATGCTCAACGATATTAATATCTTCTGGGCTGGAATCGTAGGTCTTGTTATGACTCTACTTATCAATATAGTAACTGAATATTACACATCAACTGATTACTCTCCTGTAAAACGGATTGCAAAAGCATCTGAAACAGGTGCTGGAACAAATCTAATCTCTGGGCTTGCTGTAGGTCTTTTCTCTACCTTCCCAATGGTTATAATTATTGTTACAGCTATCTTCGCGTCATACTGGCTTGGAGATCACTCAACACTAAACAGTGGAGTTTATGGAATCGCTATCGCTGCGGTTGCTATGCTCTCTACAACTGGAATGGTTATCGCTATGGATTCATACGGACCAATTACAGACAACGCTGGTGGAATCGCTGAAATGGCTAAACTACCTGCACACGTTAGAAAAAACACAGACGCACTAGACGCTGTAGGAAACACAACCAAAGCCGTAACTAAAGGTTACGCTGTTGCATCTGCTGCACTTGCTGCACTTGTACTCTTCCAAGCTTACGGTGAAGAACTACTTAAAAACAGTAACGAACACTTCGTATTCGACATCGCTGACTACCGAGTACTAATCGGATTATTCCTTGGTGGAATGCTTCCTTTCTTATTCTCTGCTTACCTTATGGAGGCAGTAGGCCGCGCTGCATTCAGCGTAGTTGAAGAAGTTCGCAGACAGTTCCGCGACATCAAAGGAATCATGGAAGGCACAGCTCGACCTGAATACAACAAATGTGTAGACATCGTTACAAAAGCTGCACTTAAAGAAATGATAGTTCCAGGAATCATCGCAGTAGCTGCACCTATCCTTGTTGGATTCATCCTTGGGCCTCTAGCTCTTGGTGGAATGCTTGGTGGTGTAATTATTACTGGGCTGCTTATGGCAATTAACATGTCTAACGCAGGTGGAGCTTGGGACAATGGAAAGAAATACATAGAAGATGGAAATCATGGTGGAAAGGGCTCTATAGCTCACAAAGCTGCAATAGTTGGAGACACAGTCGGTGATCCTTACAAAGACACTGCTGGGCCTGCTCTAAACGCACTAATTAAAGTAATTAACACAATCGCACTAATCATTGCACCGATGATCGCTGGTGTGTCATTGCTAGGATAAGAAAAGCTATTAGTAAAAAGTGTCAACGCAAATACATGCGTTGGCACTTTTTTTATGTGCAGTTTTTACGTAAAGTTAAAACCTTATAAACAGCTCCCCCAAGCAAATGTTTCACCCTTACAAGTACAAATACTTGGCTACTTATTTAAAAGATGAAGGCACAACTGCCCTCATTAAAATCATGGGCGGAACAATCAGTGAAGAGCTGCACATTCCAAAAACTCTCCTACCAAAAGAAGTACAAATCGGCCAGAATTTTAGCATATGCCTCCAGCCCGAAGAAACAATCAGCCAAAACGAAGAAGCAACTTTAAAAAAACTACTTACTGAGTTGATTAGCTAAAAAGGAGCAGCATTTCTGCTACTCCTTTTTTCAACTTCATAAACAATTTTAACTAGCAACCACCCATTCAACTTGATCAGCAGTTTCTAAAACAATCACACCATCCGCTTGCATTGCTTTATATGCAGCATCAACAGGCACATTGCTAGTTCGTTCAGAATATTGATACTTACTAGCTCTAGCTCCAATCAGATCTTTCGCAGTTACTAAGCTTACATTAGGCCTCTCCCGCTTAACTCCAGCAAAAGTTTTCTCTACACAAGTAGTAACTGTACATCCAGTCACCACAAGTGTTACATCACCATCAGGAGTTCTTGCAGATACAGAATCAATTAATGCTAAAAGCTCAGGAGCTGTAGTAGCATCATTTTCATGTTTCACAATTTCACCATCCACAAGAGATGGATCAGCATCCAATAATGGCTGTAACTCATCCATATAGTCACAATCACCATTATCAGCCTCTGGATCACACAAATTGCTTAAAGCTTTATCCGCTTTACCTCCAGTAAATTTACCAGCAGCATATTCTGCTTTAATTAATTGAACTTTTGCACCAGCATCCCTAGCAGCAAGTGCAAATTTTGTACCTTCTAGTGCAGCAGCCTTGATTGGACCAAGGTCATCTGCACCTTTTGGCAATTTAGAAAAACCACCACCATCTGCTCCAAAACCTTTTTGAAGATCAAGTACTGCAACAATAGTAGACTCAGGATCTAAAGATAAATTTTCTGCTGACATAATATAATTGTATTAAAAATAGTGAAGCTAGTATAGCACAAAAATTAATACTGTCAAATCAAGAGCTGTAAAAAACCAACGTCTCTAGAGCAAAGAGTCTAAAAAGCTAAGATTATTCACCAGCTTCTTCTTTCTTATCTCCAGCAGCATCACCACCTTCTTCCCCGCCTTCAGCAGGAGCTTCGCCAGGTACTTCAACAGAAGAAACATCTACTTCTGGAGCAAGTTCTTCTTCTTCTTCACGAGGAGCATTTACAGCAGCAACTGTGTCATCAAGAGGAGTCAAAATTTCAACTGTAGAAGGAACTTTAATATCTGAAACATGAAGAGCTGTGTGGAAATCCACAAGAGACTCAACATTTAGAGTAACCTCGTGAATCAAATCACCAGGCAAACAAGTAATTTCAATTTCATGTAAGTGTTGTACAAGCACACCAGCCATTTCTTTAACAGCAGGAGCTTGCCCTTCAAGATTAACAGCAACATTAGTTGTTACCTTTTCATCCATTCTTACATTTATAAATTCAATATATTCAAAATTATCAGTTACAGGATGACGATCAACTCGGTGCACAAGCACTTTATGACTACCTCCACCTTCAACACCAAGATCAATTACAGTATTTTCACCAGCAATACGGAAAAGTTTTCTAAAAGTTTGATAGTCCATTTGTAAACTTTCATTCTCAACTCCATGCCCATAAAATTCAGCAGGAATCATCCCACTTCGACGAACCACCTTAGGTTTAACTGATTTGTCGCGCTTCTGTACTGTTAAAGTTACACTTTCCATAATATAAATTAATGCGGGGGGATTCTACCTGGACCCCTCAAATATGGCAAGAGGAATTCATACCCCCTTGTTGAACATCAAATTATTTACTTATATATAAATTACTAATTCTGAATTTCTTCATATTGTATATTCTTCAGAATCACAAACCTAAAAGGAAACGTAGACGAGGAACATGTTCCAAGTCGAAGCGCTCCTGACTTCTGAAGAATATACAATATGAAGAAGCTTGTTGAATCTTATGATTATATATATAATCCACCTATAATAACTAACTTTATCACATGGGATTATTCGGACAGGCTAAAGACCTATATAAACTACAAAAACAAGCTAAGAAAATTAAGGAAGAACTTAAAAATCTTCACATTGAAGCAGATTCAAATGGAGTAACTATTACTATTAATGGTGAGCAAGAAGTCCTCGGCGTTAAAATTTCAGACGAAGCAATGACTCAAGGCAAAGAGGAGCTACAAAAAAACCTAGTTGCTGCATTCAATAAAGCCATCAAAAAAGCGCAAGAAGTTGCTGCTGAGCGAATGCGCGGAATGATGGGCGACATGGGCATGGACCTTCCTGGCCTTGCAGGTGGAGGCGACCAACCAAAAGCATAAGAACCCTATATGGAAAAACGTTTCTTACAATTCATCTTCCTAATTTTAGGAGGAATTCTTATCTGGAATTTATGGCACCCATTTTGGCGCCTCGATTTAAATGAATCTGTTGATCCATCCAGTGAAGAAACAATTATCTTCGAGATAAACAAAGGCTCAAGTGCAAAAACCATCGCAAAAAACTTAGATAAAGAAGACCTAATCGTAAATAAAAATAGTTTTTTACGCACGGTAAAAACTGAAGAGCTAGACCAAAGCCTTCGCTATGGCCGCTTTCTTCTTAGCCCAAGCATGTCACTACGCGATGTAGTTACAATTCTCACAACAGAAGGAACCGGCGAAATGGCAGTTACCATTGTTGAAGGTTGGACTGTAGATGAAATCGACGCAAAGCTTTTCGACCTCGGCCTAATTGCAGAAGGCGAACTTAGACAATGCACATTTAATTGCGAATTCGATTATGAGTTTCTCGACGGAAATTTCGGGCTTGAAGGTTACCTTTTCCCAGATACATATTTTATAGATAGCTCAACATTCAACGCAGAAGGCTTTATTGATCTAATGCTCAGCAATTTCGATAAAAAATTCCCACAAGAAATGCGTGATGCTACAAAAGCAAATGGCCGCACAATAAACGACACAATCATCGTCGCATCTATGATCGAACGTGAAGTTCGCACTGAAAAAGACATTCCTATAGTTGGCGGCATCATCTGGAAACGCCTAGATAACGATTGGGCTCTTGGCATCGATGCAACTCTTTTATACGTACAAGATGACAATGAATTAACGGCCGAAGACCTCGCAGAAGAAAGCCCTTACAACACAAGAATAAACACAGGCCTCACCCCAAGTGCAATCAGCAATCCTGGCCTTGCTAGCCTTGAAGGCGCAGTTTACCCAGAAGATTCCGATTATTGGTTCTACCTAACCACACTCGATACCGGCGAAGTTATTTACGGGGTCACAAACGATGATCACAACAACAACAAAGAGAAATACTTACAATAAACAAAAGAACCGCCGAATCGGCGGTTCTTTTTTAATTCTCAGCTAATTCTTATTTAAGAAAGAATTTTGCAGCTCCAGAGAAAACATCTGAAGCAAAATCTGCAAAGTTAGCAAAGAATCCATATGATCCATCATAGTAACTCACAAGATCTTCAGCAAATTGTGAATCCTCATGAATAGCAGCAGCAGCTTCAATAATCTTAGCAGCCTCTGCACGATTCAAGACTCCATCAGGACTTACTGATCCATCAGGATTACCTTCAAATACTCCATTTTCCCACATTGCACCAAGTGCAGTACAGTTTTCATGGTTTGCATCAATATCTGTGAATATACCTTCACAAGTTACAGGAGCTTCATAATCACCAAGTTCATAAATAGCTTGAGCAATTTGCCCACGAGTTACAGGAGCAGTCGGGTCTAAATTCGCAATACTCATATTTTCGAATCTAGCCTCATCAACCCATCCATCATACCATTCACCACTTGTACTTCGTGATTCATGTTCATGAGCCGCAAGTACCATTTTAGTCGCCTCTGCAACATTATTTGTTTCAGCAGGAGCAAAATTACCTGTCACACCCTGACCAGACCATCTATCAGCAGCAAAACCACTCATAACATCCTCTGCATACCAAACGTCTTCAAAGTCTGAATCAAGAGGGCCAGGAACATCACGGAATGAAAGTTTATTATCAATCTTCAGCTCTTCAAGCTCAGCAAGTAAAGCTTCACCATCTTCAACTTTCGCAGCAACTGCAGCAGGTGTAGGATTCGTCTCAACAAAAGCTGAAACTTCTACAACATAATCAGCAACATCTTCAGCAAAATCTGCATCAGGCATAGGCTCTTCAGCAATCATATCAAGCGTATCTGCAAGGGTTGAATAATCTTCAATAGATTCAGGAACCGAAGCAATTTCTTCAAATACTAAATTATTATTTACTAGCATTTCGTCAGCAAAACCATCACCAAAATGAGAGTTATCAAAGTGACCAATATTTGCCATGAAACGTTCAGTAAAGTCTTCAAATGCACGTTCAACTTCACGACGAACTGCATCATCAATCAATTCAGCTAGCTTATCAATCGACGCAGAAGAAATTTCTTGCACAAGACTATTCACAAGACCATCAAGCTTATCGTCCAAAAGATTTTGAACCAAATCTTGAGCATCTTCATTCCAAGACACTTCTTCAAAACGATCACAATGCCTACATTCATCATCTCTAAAATCATCATCATGCATATCAAATTCTAAGATAACAGAAGAAATCTTCTCATCATCATCACTAGAGAAACCAAAACTATCATAATTAGGTTTAACATGATCAATCACAAACATAATACGTGGATCAACATATCTACCTAAATCATCAAGTTTACGGAATTGCTCATCAATTTCATTATGATCATCAAAATCACCAGCTTTATCTTCAATATCATCCAGAAGATCTAAAGCAGAGTCTACAACATCTAATACTTCATTAATTTTTCTTAAAGCTAATGAATCAGTAATATAAGGTTTCAAAGCACTAAATCCGTCTTCAAAATCAGTAATTTCATCTCTCATCATACGAACATCTTCTACAATCCAGTCTCCACTTTTTTCCAGAAGATCTTCTTCATAACGCTCTCTATCTTCTTCCCATTGTTCATGGTCTTCACGACGTTTATCTTCTAATTCTTCCCACTCTTCTTCAGTTAGATAATCTGCATTATCATCAAAGAAATCATCATCTTCATAATCGTCATAATCCTTATCTTCACAACAACCAGCATCAACACATGATTGTTCATCAAAGAAACTAGCAGTTTCACAGAAGTAATCTTCATCATCTTCGTCTTCGTCACGATCACCGTCATCGTCGTCTTCCTCCTCTACGTCAAAACCAAGATCTTTCAAAGTATCATTAATAACATCATCACTACATGAATTGTATGAACCTGTGTTAACTAGATCTCCACTTTTATCTACACATACTTCACACCAAGATCCATTTGAAGATCCATTATTATTTTCAACACACGTCGCATTTGAATAATAACGTTCTTCCCAATCATTATCAGTTTCAGGTTGCTCATAATCATATGTAGCATCCGTCAATTCCCAACAACTAAGATTTTCAAGAACACCGTCTTCATAAGACTTCATACATTGACGTTCTTCACCAGCTCTCACTTCAGTATAATATTCAGTAGTCCAATCACCTGAATTTTCCCAACAATTTGAATTTTCAAAATTTCCTTTTGCATCATCACATGAACTACAAAACAAATTACCATCTTGGTAATACTCACAAGTTTTCCCGTCACTTGAATAAGAACCACTACTATCGTAATCATTTATCCAACATGAGCTACTTGTTTCTTTATCATTTTCATAACAAGTACTACATTCCTTAGAACCCTCTGTTGAGTTTTCACAGTAATATTCTGAAGAACTTGAAGAATCATCCCAACATGAATAAGAATATGAACTATCACTGTCACATTCACTACATGTTAAACCATATTCACTAGATTCCTCACAAGAATAAGAATCCCCATCAGAATCAGATGAACCATAAGTATCGTAATAATATGTCTCAGTCAGAGTACAATCACCATCATAGGTTTCATAATAATCTTCATATGAAGCCGTACCCCAAGGCCAAACTGTACTACCATAACCATCAGTAATCCCACAATCCTGAGTTACATCACCAGATGGATCGTATTCATCAACACCATCACCATCAGCATCATAATAAACTGGATCACCAGGAAGACAGTCAGAATCATAATATGAGTAATAACTTTCAAAGTATGCGTATTCACCAGGCGCTACAGGAACACCATAGGAGTCGGTCACACAAACCGTATCTTCAGCCAAATGCACTTCGGCATCAGGGCTTACTGAAGACTGAAACATACCCAACAAAGAACCTGCAAAAACTGCAAATCCAGCGAGTACACCCAGAAATCTTTTATTGTTCGACATAGCATTTTGGGGTTATAAATATGACTAAATCATATTATAATAACACATTTTCACTAAATGCGCAAGTGCCCCAAAAAACCCTTAAAAGTCAGCAGTAATAACAATTTTCAACACATTACTTATTGCACCATTTTCATCATATGCACGAATTGTATAAATATTCTCACCCAAAGCAAAATTCGCATATTCTACATCCGCAACATACCTAAAATCACCAGAACCAGCCTCAAATAAGCCCAATGCATACTCTTCCCCAGTCCCAGACCATTCAACGGTCACCCGCTCCGCAACTCCACTAATCACACTACCTTCAATCGCAATTGCATCCTTTTCAATAAAAGCCGGCGACACAGGCGAACTCACAGATATTTTCAAATTCTCCACAGCTTCTACAGGCTCCACAGCTTCTTCAAGCTCTTCCTCTTCAACAATTACTATCTCCTCTTCTTCCTCCACAGGCTCTTCCTCAACAACCAGTTCTGGCTCTTCTTCAATTTCAGCCAGCACTTCCCCCAAATTCCAAAGCACAAACTCATCCTCAACTAGCTCATCTCCAATTGCCTGCGTTAAATCAACATTTTCCCTATTCAATAAAGCCCTTTGCGCCCCTGAATCCAATATACTCTTATTTGCCTCAGCCAATATCAACTGCTCAATCACTCTATTTTCACTAAATCGATCCACAAAATCTATCGCAATTTGACCATCTAAAACATAAGCCGATTCCTCATCATCATTATTTGTAATCAAAGATTTCCCTGCCATCGAAAGCACATCCATCAAATCTGTCTCAATCATAATTTCAAAAGCCCCATGTTCAGCTGGAATTTGCTCCAACCAAAGCCGACCATTCTCTAGATTAACCAAAATATATTCATTCAAATCCTCAATTCTAACCTCAGAAAAAAACAATTCAGAAGATTCATCCAAACGAATTTCAGTTCCATTATGAAATTTCAAACTTAATAAAGCCCCATCTAAAGTTCTAACAGTATCACCTTCCAAAATAATCTGCGCATTAGATGCTTTTTCAAAAGTGTCTTGCCCGAAAAGCTTCACTTCCACTTCCCCACGTTCAACAGTCAAAATCGCATCATCTCGCTTAGCCTCTGAGATCCCACTAAAAACTGAAACACAAGCCCTTAACAAAAGTGCAAAAACCACCAAAAAAATCACGAAGAAAAGAAAAGGTCTGAAACTAGATCTTTTCTGCCTAGGCTTATAACGTCGATAATAAGTATATTTCTGCATAATGAGTGCAATGTTTACAGACCCATCTCCTTTTTAATCGCATTCACGTCCTTAAGCAACTGTTTATCTTTTTTTAATTTCTGATCAATCTTCTCACACGCATGCATAACTGTAGTATGATTTTTCCCGCCAAACTCCTCCCCAATCTGTTCATAAGCCAAACCAATTTCATTTCTAATCAAATACATCGCAAGCTGCCTAGGTACAATTAAATGTCGCTTACGAGAAGTTCCCATCATATCATTAGATGAAATTCTGAAATGCGCAGCAACAATATCAATTACATCTTCAGAACTTCTAACACTTTGAGGCGCAGCCGCATAAGCGTCATAACCCTGCATTTTATCTGACTGGCAACCCAGCTTTTTAATTATTTTCGCAACACTTCGAACCGTAGGCGTTGAATGTTCAAGCTGCGCCTGCGCAATAGCCTGAATAAAAACCCCCTCAAGTTCTCGCACCGAATGATGAACATTCATTGCAATAAACTCTAAAACCTCCGGATGAATCAAAACCTCATGCTCCCTGCATTTAGAGTGCAAAATCGCCAAGCGAGTCTCATAATCCGGAAACTGCACATCTACAATCATCCCCATTTCAAAACGACTAACCAGCCTATCTTCCAACTGATTCAGCTCTTTCGGCGGCCTATCTGAGCTTATAATTATTTGTTTATTATTATCGTAAAGATCATTGAAAGTGTGAAAAAATTCCTCCTGCGTTCTATCTTTATTCGCCAAAAACTGAACATCATCAATAATCAAACAATCAACCCTTCTATACCTATCTTTAAACTGCTTAGAATTTCGCTTTCTAATAGCCTCAACAATCTCATTCGTAAACCTCTCACTAGTCATATACGCAACAACCTTATTTGGATTATGCGACAAAATTGCATTACCGATACTCTGCAAAAGATGCGTTTTCCCAAGGCCCACACCACCATAAATAAAAAGCGGATTATATAAAGACCCAGGACTATTTGCCACAGACGTACAGGCAGCATGCGCCAAACGATTATCTGGCCCAACAATATAATTTTCTAAACGATATTTCGGATTCAAACATTTACTAGAAATCCCCTCAACCAATTTAACCTCCTGCTTCCCCGGCAATTTTCTAGGCTTCTTACTTTTCGCAAACACCTTCACCAAATCCATCGCCCTATTATCTTCTGGCAAAGCCAAATTAGGATCAATTTCATACATCACCTCATGAACATCAGGATTAATACTTTTAATCGCCTGAACCAATTGCGTACTCAATTTATCTTCTAACCACTGCTTTGCATAAACATTCGGAACCCCAATTACCAAAAGGCCATCTTTAAAAGAAAGGATCGCCGTGTCTTTAAACCACGTTAAAAAATGAGCAGGTTTCAGCTCACCTTCAACTTTTTTAAGGATTTGAAGCCAAAGATCGTGCTCAGAAACAGCAGTAACCATACTAAAATGAGGGAAAGGGACATCAATTCTAAAACCCACACCCCATTAAAGGCAAGACGAGCTGATAATTACCCTTTGACACATTGCCTAAAAGAGATTCAAGACATCATTTACAGTGATGTACAAAATGAACAACAAGAGCAGCAAAAAGCCCGACGTATGAATTAGATTTTCAAAACGTGCATTTGGCTTCTTACCAGTAATCATTTGGAACACGATAAACACCAAACGACCACCATCTAAGGCAGGTAAAGGCAAAATATTAATTACACCTAAACTCAATGAAAGAAGGGCCACAAAACGAATCAGAGCAGAATAACCCGCCTGCAAACTAACTGCAGTCATTTGAGCAATTCCAACCGGACCAGAAACCCCATCCGGCACACCACCAAATGTCAAAAAGTTCTTCAACACTCCAAAGAACATAACGGCAGTCAACTTACCTAGCCGCCACATTTCCTGCACAGCAACCACCGGCGCCTTAAACCCATAAGCCACTTTATCTATTCCAAGCAAAGTGTGAGGCACAGGCTCGCTATAAAAATAAAAGTCCTCATATCCTGAATTCAAATCTGATATCGCAATTCCAATCCTGCCATCTTCTCTCAAAGGAATACTCATCTGGATTTCTTCTTCGCCACGCCTAACAGTATATTCAATTACATTTTCTAAAGATTTTGTAGATGTAAGTTCTGGCACATCAGCAGCAGATTGAACCGCTGACCCACCTATCGCAACTACTTGATCACCATAAAGCAAACCACTCTGCCCAGCAGGAGAACCCTCTTCAATATAAGTAATCACCGGCCCAAGATATTGCCCCTCTGAAATTACAGGTGGCAAAACATAATCAAAAAAGGACATCTCCCCAAAACCATGCCTATATACAGTTAGATTCACCGTTTCTTGCCCCATCGTAAGTTCAGAAAAATCCTCTTTAGACAAAACAGTTTCATCATTTACAGACATAATTACATCATTCGGCTCAAGTAAATGTGCAAAATTCTGCTCTCCAAAAACATAGTAAATCATGCGCGGCAGATAGAAAGGCTCACTCTCTTCATTTAGCATTTCAAAATCCCCACCATTAACCTCCACATGAATAATTTCCTCACGCACAGCATTTAAGACATCATCTGGAGTAGCAAGTAGCGGCTCAATTCCAACAAAAAATCCAAAACTTAATAATAAAAAGGCCATCAGAAAATTCATCACCACACCTGCACAAACTATCCAAGCCTGAGTCAAAAGCGGCTGATTCACAAAACTCCGTTTATTCGTTTTCGCACCCTTAACGCTCGGATCCTCCCCAAGCATGCGCACAAAACCACCAAAAGGAATCCAATTAATTGAATACAAAGTCTCACCTTTTTTTATTCCAAACATTCTTGGCGGCAAACCCATTCCAAATTCTTCAACTTTCACACCTGCCCTTTTCGCAGCAGTAAAATGCCCAAGTTCATGCACCAAAATCAGTGCCGAGAAAATCAAAATGAAAACGATACCCGTAAGTAATATATGCATTTATACAGTCATTATTGATTCTTCTTTCTTCTTTGCCAATTCAACAATCTTAGCATTTGCGGTCTCAACTTTCTCTTGAACTTGCTTCTCTCCCCTATTTTTATCATCTTCAGTAATTTCCTTATCATGTTCTTCTCTTTTCAAACTTGCCAATTTTTCATGGCGTGCATTTCTAACAGAAATTTTCGCCTCCTCTGCAAGCCTACCAACAACTTTCACAAGATCACGACGTCTATCTTCAGTCAAAGGCGGAATATTTAAAATAATTGAAACCCCATTATTAGTTGGGTTCATATTCAAATCAGAATCTGAAATAGCCTTTTCAATCGCAGGAAGCATACTTTTATCCCATGGCTGAATTTGCACAGACATTGCATCTGGAATGCTAATACTCGCCACATTCTTAATTGGCTGCATAGCACCATAAGAATCGATCATCATATTTTCAACAAGACCAGAAGATGCCCTTCCAATTTGTAGGTTTCCATATTCTTGTTCTAGACGCTTTACGGCCGCATCCAATGCCTCTGAAATATCTTTCATATTATATGTGAATTAAAGTTCCTATAGTTTTCCCAGTTGCAGCTTTTACAATATTCCCTGTTTCAGTAACATCAAAAACTCGCACTGGGAGTTCATTTTCCTTGCAAAGGGTTATCGCAGTCAAGTCCATAACTCCAAGTTCGCGCTTCAACACTTCGTCATAAGTTAAATCTTCAAAAAACTCTGCATCATCATGCTTAATCGGATCTTTATCGTAAACCCCATCTACTTTAGTCCCTTTCAAAAGAACATCACATTCCAACTCAAGAGCCCTAAGTGCAGCTGCCGAATCAGTAGTAAAATATGGATTTCCCGTTCCACCACCACAAACAACAACCTTACCTTTCTCTAATAAGAATTTCCCGCGACTTGGAGTAAAAGGCTCAACAAAGTAAAAATTGCCATGTGCCGCTAAAGCACTAGCCTCAACACCTCGAGAAATTAATGCCTCAGCAAGTAATCTCGCATTCATAATAGTCGCCATCATACCCAATGTATCAGATGCACTTCGTGGAATTTCTAAATCTTTATTGTCACGAAAACGCCAAAAATTTCCGCCGCCAACTACAATCGCAACTTCTACACCTTTTTCAACAATTTTAGCAATTTGATCACACAAAGAAAGTAGCGCAGTTCCATCAGCTCCAAAGCCATTTTCACCACCCAAAACCTCACCCGACAATTTAATCATCACTCGTGCCATTAAAACAAAAAGTAACCTAGTAAAATTCCAAATACAATTCCACCAACTATCATAACTGGTCCTTTAGTATTTGGTGAAAATCTTCTCGCATTAGCTAAATCAGTCAATAAATTCGTACTCAAAATTACCTCTTCATCTTCATTTCGCTCCACAACCTCTACAAAACTATGGTTAGCAACCAAGGCCACAAAACGGCCGAAAGTTACTTTTACATAGTTCGATGCATCCACACCAGAAGGGTGCCCATCATTTTTCTCTATCGCAGCACGTTCAAATTCGACAGGCGGTTCAACCGTAGTTTCTTCTGATTCATCCGGAAAGAAAATGTCATCCATAAAGGGGGAACGTTAGTTCCCCCTCACTTTACACCTTGTATCTAGAATTTTAAAGCTTTATGCACGAGACCGAGCAAGTGCACCTTTATTCTTAGAAAGCATTGCTAGAGATCCAAGTGCAAGCATCATAGCTACAGCACCTGCAATCAATGCAATTGGAGACTTACCTCCAAGTCCAATTCCACCAAAACCTGCAACAATAAATGTTAGTTTTTGCGGAGCACCAAGTTGACCAGTTCCTTTATCTTGAGCATACCAAGTTACAGTATGTTCACCAGGACCAAGTAAAGATGGTGGCACAATTTCTAAACTACTGTGCTGTCTATCTATAGTAAATGATTGAGCAACTAGCGTACTTTGCCAGTTCATCACAATTTTAAGACCAGCTTCAGGTATAGAATCAAGTTCAGGTGTAAGCTCAAGCTTAGCTTCACGAACCACATTCCCATCATCTAAAACTTCGCTATTGAAAGTAGGAGTTTGCACACCTGTATCTTCAACCACACTTACTTTAAACAGATCAACACCTCCAATCTTACCATTTGTACTAGTAGCCATAAGAGTATGGTCACCAGCAGGAAGATCATCTGTAAACATACTATATTTACCTTCAGAATCTACCTCAGTAGAACCAACAAGTGTTTGTTGCCCATCGATCATAAGATAAACCTCAAGCGTAGTACCAGGCTCTGAGCGACCACTAAATAATTGTGGCCCAGCCGGAGCAAGATAGTTATCAGATACATTAGTAACCGCAGTAGATTCAAACTCTTGTTGAGAAGAAACAATACTTGGGTCAGTACCATAAACTAGTTTTTCGTCACCATCAGTTACACCATCACCATCTGAATCTGAATTTTGTGGATCAGTTCCTAGTGCTAGCTCTTCTGAATCTGAGATACCATCGAAATCTGAATCGGCAACATCTATATCAACTTCCTGACCAACAGCAGCTTGATAAGAATCAATTACCTCAGCCTCAACTTCAACATAATCATATTCAAGTGGATTTTCATCTTCAGTATCTACGATACCATCACCATCTGAATCTGAACTAAATGGATCAGTACCATTTTCAAAGATTTCTTCAGCGTCAGAAACACCATCACCATCTGAATCCACACTTAGTGGGTCACTTCCATATAGAAGCTCTTCAGAATCGGTCATACCATCACCATCTGAATCTTGATTCCCATCAAACTCAGAATCACTTTCTATCTTAGCTAAGAAGATATCAATTAGAATTTCAGGAACACCTTCTTCAGTTACAGCAGTCAGAATTGATTCAACAGTAACAGCTTCAGTTGAAGCTTCCTCTGTAGAACTCTCTTCAGCTGCACTTTCTGCTGTAGATCCACTTGTTGAACCTGTTTCAGTTTCAACCTCAACAGCAACTTCTGTGCTCTCTGATGAACTATCTTCAGAAGCAGATTCCGAAACGACTTCATTTACAGCATCAGTAATATTTTGGAATACTGATAGCCTTTGTGGAACTTCATTCAAATCAGATCTTGAAGGAATATTCTCTAAAATACTTTGTTTTATTTCAATTTGTCCAAGTATACCCTCAGACTTTTGCTGTTCTCTCTGTTTCGCCCTTTCCACTTGTCGTCTATCACGTCTATCGTCTCTAGCTTGTCTTTGAGTCGCTTTAACTTCAGCTCTTGTTGGCTGTGGCACAGGCGCTACAACCACTGGAGCTGAAACAGCAGGTGCTGGAGCAGAAACAGTAGATTCAGAACTTGTACTTTCAGATGAGTCAGAAGATTCACTAGTTGCAGCACTTTCTGCACTTTCAGATGAATCAGAAGACTCAGCACTTTCTGAGCTTTCAGATGAATCAGAAGATTCAGCATTTTCAGAACTTTCAGCTCCTTCTGAGCTTTCAGAACTTTCTGCAGGTTCAAGTGAAATGTCACCCGCTAAAGAAAATTCAACGTTAGATTCACCCCCCTCTTCACCACCTTCAGCACTTTCCTCAACAATACTTTCAACAATTTCATCTACACTAATTGAATCTGAAGCTTCAATTTGAGCTTCATCAGATTCAGCACTTTCAGCTCCTTCTGAGCTTTCAGCACTTTCTGCACCTTCAGACGATTCTACATCTACAGGCACAACCTGATTACCGAAACTTGAGTAAGCACCACCACCACCTCCTCCTCTACTTGGGCCTGCACCACGAGATCTAAATGGTGACCTTTCAATAGTCACAAGTAATGAACTAGATGAATTACCAAGTGCATCCTTAAGGAAAAGTGAATATGAATTCACACCAAATTCAGGAGTAAAAGAGAGTGAGAAATTACCATCTGCATCTACAGTAGTAGTTTGCACGCTATCTCTCCAAACTGTTGCAAGAGCTTCACCAGTACCATTAAGTGTAATATTAGACTGATCTGTTCTTTCTACACTAGCCATAACTGGCTGTGCAGGCCCCGTAGAATCTAAAGTAATAGAATGTGCTACATCTGCAGACTCATTACCAGCCTCATCCTTAGAACTTAAAGTGAAACTATTTTCACCTTCATCCAAAGTAAGTGCATATTCCCAAGTAGTACCAGCATCAATCGTAACAATTACGCTATCAGAATCCAAAATACTTGAATTTGTCTCCTTTCCACCAGTTAAAGTATAACTAGAGTTATTAGTAGCTTCTGTGCTTGAACTTACAGTTAGATCAGCAGGAGCAGCAGTATCTAATGTTATAGAAACCGCAACCGCAGCCGATTCATTCAAAGCCGCATCTTTTGAAGTAAAACTAAAATTATTCACTCCAGCACTTAAAGTAGTTGCCCAAGACCATGAAGTCCCAGCATCTAAAGCATAAACTTCAACACCATCTTCAAAAATATCAGAGTCAGCTTCTTTTGTACCCGTAAAGGTATAAGAAGAGTTAGCCGTATCTGTGACTACAGATGTAATAACTGGCAATGAAGGTGCAATTGCATCTACAGTCCAATTAGTATTACCAGTTCCAAGAGTCGTATCCGATGCTAGTACAGTACTAGTCGCATTCGAATCAGAAACAGTCAAATAATAGGGCGTCACAGTACCAGCAGCACTTACATTCAAGTTCCATGCTGAACCACCAGATGTACTTGCAAGCACAATCGGGCTAACCGCACTACCAGTAAAGTTAAAGGTATCTGCAACAGTAGTTGTCGTGCCAGCTGTGAAATTCACAGTTTTACCAGCAGTTGTACATACCAATCCATAAAAACTTGTACTACCAGAAACTGTAGCCGTTCCAGTCGTATCTAAAGTCACTGTACTCGTATTAGAAGTAAATGTACTTGTATTAGCAAAGTTACCACCAACATTGATTGCTGAACTCCCAGCTGTAAATGTACCTGAATTTGTGAAGTTCCCTTCAACATCCAAGTTTGCACCAGCTGTATAAGTACCAGAATTTGTAAAGTTAGTTGCAATTGTTAATGCACCAGAAGCATCAGTAATAGTCGCAGAATTAGTTAGAGTTCCTTCTAAATCCAAACCATATGTACTTAAAGCTAAAGTACCAGCACTAACAGTTAAGTCACCATTTACATCTAAATCTGCTCCGAGAGTTTGAGTCGATGTAACGGATGTATTAATTGTAACATCATTAAATGCATCATTAGATGCAATCGTTCCAGTACCGTCAAACACTACCGTACCAGTTCCTTCAGTAAACGTACCCGTACCAGAATCGGTCCAAGCATTTGCATTAATTTGATAATTACCACTATCGAAAGTACCTGAACTAACAGTCAAAGTACCATCTACATCAAGTGTGGCTGCAAGCGTTGCTGTATCAGTAACTGAACCACCAATCGTAACGTTATAAAAAGCCTCATTTGAATTAATTGAAGTTGAACCATCGAATACAACCGTACCAGTTCCTTCAGTAAACACACCCGTACCAGCATCAACCCATGCATCAGCTACATTAATTTGATAACTTGAATTTGTACCAGTCGCAAATGTCCCTGATGATAGAGTTAATGTACCATTCACATCCAGATTTGCACCGAGAGTATAGTTCCCACCATTAAATGTTAAATCTTCATATGTCCAATTTGGCACAGTATTTGTACCAGAGTCATTTGTTAATATTACTTCCGATCCAGCAGACATAGTAGGCTGTCCTGAAGCAAAAGTTAAACCAGTTTCATCACCATCCATTTTAACTATACCAGCAGCAGCAACTGTAAATGTTGAACTAGATCCATCAACAATGAATCCATTATCATCCAGTACCAAAGTACCTTTTGTTAAAAGAATATCTTGTCCCGACTCATTAAAATCAACATCGTGAAGCAATGTCACAGTGTCTGAAGTATTCGTTTTATTAATTGTAATATTACTATCAAATAACGATGTCGCATTATATGCGCTAATCGTTGTGGAATTTGCTCCAGTCAATTCTACCGGACAAGGATAAGTCGGTGCATCAGTAGAAGATTGGATAACCAAGTCACCACGAACATCAATACTCTGACTACTCGAACAATCAAATTTACCATTAGCAAGAGTTAAATCATTTTCCACAATCACATCACCCGAAGTAGCAGCACCCATAGTATATGTAGAACCACTCTTAGCCATCTTCAAATTATAAAAGGTTCCCGTACTTTTAACATCCGAATTAGCCGTACTATACATACTGATAGTTCCATTATTATGATTGAAAGTACCACCAGTATGAGTAAAATTAGTCTTAACATTCATTGTCCCTGAAGGAGCAGTAAACGTTCCAGCACTAATAGTAACTGTACCACTAACATTCACAATAGTTGCAGCAGAAAAATCGAAACTACCAGTACTATTAGCTAACTGTATCCCCCAAGATCCCATTGTAACGGTAACACCACTTGAAGCCGTAACAGCAACTGCACCAGTATTATTAACTAAACCTTGAGAATTAATCGAACAATCAATATCAATACCACCCGGTACGGCAATATTAATCGCTGCACGATCATTTGAATCAGGTGTATCATTATTTGACCAGTTCGCTGCAGTACACCAATTATCAGTACCACCGCCACCATCCCAGTAACGGACCGCTGCATCAGCAGTTTGCGTAGAAATAAAAATTGATAGGAGTAATGCTAGCAAAACTCCTGGGATGAGTGATGCTAACCTCCACATGAACAGTTGGGACGTAGCCATACGTGTTTGGGTTAGAATTTTTAAATAAATCTAATAATTATAGCACAAAAAACCATTTTTCTCAAGCCCTATAAAGTCGCTTTCTACTGCTCTGAAGACTCCTTCAGCCCAACATCACGAGACCATAAATTCACTTGTTCCTCAGTAATCAAACCTTCTTGTTGTAACTCTTTCAGGGAATGTTCAAGAGTGATCATTCCATCCGCTCTACCAATTTGCATCATTGAATATATTTGATGAGTATTACCCTCCTTTATACAGTTTGTAATCGCATCATTTCTCACAAGAATTTCAAGTGCCAAAACACGCTCTTTACCATTTGCATGAGGAATCAATCTTTGTGCCACAACTCCAAGCAAAGTCGTTGAAAGCTGAGCACGAATTTGAGACTGTTGATGAGGTGGAAAAACATCAATAATTCTATCTACAGTTTGTGGTGCATCTTGTGTATGCAAAGTCGCAAGTACAAGGTGACCCGTTTCAGCCAAAGTAATGGCTGCTGCAACCGTATCGAGGTCACGCATCTCACCTACCAAAATCACATCAGGATCTTGCCTCAAAGCACTTCTAATCGCCGCAGGAAATGATTCAGTGTGTAAGCCAACTTCACGTTGCGTCACAAGTGACTGCTTAGATGTGTGCAAAAACTCAATTGGATCCTCAACAGTAATTATATGAGCTCTACGCGTAGCATTAATCTCATTTAGCATTGCAGCCAAAGTCGTAGATTTACCTGAACCAGTCGGCCCAGTAACCACAATCAAACCCTTATTTTTCTTTGTAAAATCTTTCAAAATTTGTGGAAGCCCCATGTCATCTAAACTAGGTGGATTTTGCGGAATGCTTCGAAAAGCAATCGCAATACCCTCAGTTTCTCTATAAACATTCACACGAAAACGACCAGCACCCAAAATTGAATAAGCGCCATCAATCTCTCCATGTTCAGTAAATTGAGCATGTTTCTCTTCACTCAAAACCTGTTTCACAATTTCTTCCATGTTTCCCAAAGTCACTTCTTCTGCATTTTCCATTTCATATAGCTCACCATTCGCAATACGAACAATCGGTACTCTCCCCACCTTCAAATGAAGATCAGGCGCACCACTAGTTACGATTTCTTTTAAGTAATTATTTATATCCATTTCAATATATTAAGCTTCTAAATTTGAACCATCTGAAAGACCTCTAGACGCAGCACTATCAACAAGCTCTTTTTTGGCATCTGCCTCTTCCTTAGCTTTTTTCGCAGCAACTTTATCAGCCTCTTCCTTTGCCTTTTTCGCAGCAGCTTTATCAGCCTTATCCTTATCTTTTCTCACTTTCTCTTTATCAGTTTTTTCCTTCTCCATTTTCTTATGTAAACTTTCCAAATCTTTCTTAATTTTACTACCACTCGCACCCGAGTTACTCATTGCATCTTCAACACTCGCCCCCTGTAAAAGGAAAATTCCTGCCACTATTTCAGGTGTATACCACTGAGTCGGAGTTGCCTTATCCTCAAAGATCTTCTGAAAATGTTCAAGCTCTTTCTTATTTGGCAATCCATCACTAGGAGCATAAACAAAATGAATTTCATCTGAACCAGGCTTCCCTTTTGTCGATACCTGCTTCGGAGTCAAAATATTCAAATTAATCGGCGGTTCACGTCTTGCAAGATCACCTTTCAAGTGTGACCAAAAATCCAAAACTTTCATTGATCCACTTGGCTTAGGATAGACAAAAGTCGAACCTTCAATCATACGAAATGCAGGCTCATTATCTACGTTACCAGCAAACTGGCTGAGCGCTGTAAAAAGCTGCATCTGTTGACCAAATTTCTTAGAATTAGGTTTAGGATAAATTAAATTTTGTTCATATTGTCTGTAGTTTGCATTTGCTTTATCAAGTCTTGTAACTTCTTCATCAAATGACACTTTTTCCACTTTTGACCCACCAAAAAGACCAAGTAAATCCGGAAATATATCACTTAAATAAAGCTTAGCAAGCATAGCCATTTTATCTTCAACCTGCATAGTTTCAATTAACTTTTGACGTGCTGTACCAGATGTATCATTAATAAATGCTTCTGTTACTTCTTTATATTTCATCAAATAATCTCGTGCCTTTTCAGGATCTTCATTCACTTTCTTCAAAAGTATTTGATTCAAAAAATCCTTCCCCTGTTCCATCGGATCAACCGATTGGTTCTGACTCCGCATTTTATTTGAATCAAAAGCCATTATTTAGAAAGGTTATCATCATTCATTTCAGCAGTAACTCGAATGCGCTCAAGTCTCTGCAAATAACGTGTTCCATTTTTCACCTTACGTTTTTCATCTTTCTCTTCAATATCTTTATAAAGACCATTTTCTTCATCCAAAAGCATCAAAAAGCCATCGATCTTTTCTTCATCTAAAGTCTCAAGCATCATGGCCCACAAATTCGCAGGCATCTGCACATTTCGTTTAAACGCAGGGCTTTCTGCAAGACCATCAGCAGCAAACTGAATTTTTTCAACGCGACTCATCTGAGCCCTGCCATTACGTGGATCCATAATTTGCGCATTAATATCTTACTATTATAGCAAAAAACACACTTTTTTTCAAGTAGCTCTAACTTATTACGATTTCCGTACGTATCTACAAATCAACAAACTAGTAGGATTTTTAGGGCTATGCTGCGCAAGTAAGACTCGGCCAAGCGGCCCCCTCTCTAAGATTTTTGCTGTGGCTGAGGAAGCCGGGGCAGGAAGCGTAGCGCTCCTGAGGCCGCCGATTCGACAAAGCCACAGCAAAAATCTTACATCATTCCACCCATACCACCCATACCACCCATTCCACCCATCGCAGCCATTGCCGCAGCAGGATCATCAGATTTTGACTCTGGTATATCTGTTACAGAAGCTCCAGTTGTAAGCACAATTCCAGCAACAGAAACAGCATTTATAAGAGCACTTGCTGTTACAATTTTCGGATCAATAATCCCACGCTCAAACATATCTACATATTCATCCATCAAAGCATCATAACCAAATGTATCATTGCCTTTCATAATCTCAGCAATAACAACATCTCCATTTTTCCCAGAATTCTCTGCAATTTGTCGAACAGCCATTGTCAATACACTCATTACAAGTTTACCTCCAACAGCTTCATCTGCATTAGATCCACGGAAATCTTCAAGGACCTTAGCAGCATGCAAAAGCGCACTACCACCACCAGCAACAATTCCACCAGAAACAGCAGCTTTTGTAGCATTTAAAGCATCTTCAATTCGCATCTTTTTCTCTTTCATTTCAACTTCAGTAGCAGCACCAACTTTAATAATTCCAACACCACCAGTTAGCTTAGCCAAACGCTCAGCCAGCTTCTCTTTATCAAAATCAGATTTACTATGATCAAGAGCAACTTTAATTTCAGCAACTCTTGCATCAACCGCAGCAGGATCACCTTTTCCATCTACAATTACAGTAGTATCTTTATCAGAAACAACTTTACGAGCCGCACCAAGATCAGCCAAAGTTGCACTATCAAGTGAACGGCCAATCTCTTCAGAAATAACAGTTGCACCAGTTAAAGCTGCAATATCTTTAAGCATTTCTTTGCGTCGATCACCAAAGCCAGGAGCTTTAACAGCAAGCACACTCAAACTTCCACGAAGCTTGTTCACAACCAAAGTTGCAAGCGCATCACCATCCATATCCTCACATAGAATCACAAGCTCTTTACTTCCACCCTGAGCCAAAGACTCAAGCAAAGGAAGAATTGTTTTGATTGATGTAATTTTCTTATCTGTGATTAGAAGTCGCACATTGTCATAAAGAGCCTCCATTCTTTGAGGATCAGTAATCATATAAGGAGAAATAAAGCCATTATCAAACTGCATTCCCTCAACAACTTCTTTACTGATTCCAAAAGTTTGAGCCTCCTCGACCGTGATCACACCTTCATTCCCTACCTTTTCCATAAGATCAGCTATCACACCACCAACCTCTTCATCTTGAGCAGAAACTGTAGCAACTTGTGCCACTTCTTCCTTAGTTTTTACAGGTTTAGCAATTTCATCTAAACGCGCAACAACCTTCTTCAAGGCTTTATCCATTCCACGTTTTAAAAGCACAGGATTAGCACCTGCAACAATATTACGAATACCTTCTTCTAATAGAGCCGAAGCCAAAATTGTAGCAGTCGTAGTACCATCTCCAGCCACATCATTAGTTTTAGTACTCACCTCTTTAACCAATTGCGCACCCATATTTTCCTCTGGATCTTTCAAATCGATTTCCTTTGCGATCGTCACACCATCATTTGTAATAAGTGGACCACCATATTTTTTCTCTAAGAGCACATTCCGGCCCTTCGGACCCATAGTTATTCGAACAGCATCCGCCAATTGATTCACTCCAGAAAGGAGTTTTTGACGAGCTTCATCTTGAAAAGTAATTTTCTTAGCCATAATTTTTAAGTGTTAAGAATTGCAAAAATATCATCCTCTTCTAATAAAAGAAGATCCTCACCATCTACCTCAACTTCGGTAGGACCATATTTTTTGAATAAAATTGTTTGCCCAACCATAACTTGCGGAGTATTACCCTCCTTACCAGGACCAACAGAAATCACCTCACCTTTTTGAGGTTTTTCCTTTTGAGAACTTTCAGCAAGAACTATACCAGAAGCAGTTTCTGTTTCAGCTTCAGTCCTTCTGACAACAACATAACCCGCTAAAGGTGTTAAATTAGCCATATCTTCAAAGTTTAGAAATTAAATTAGCACTCAAGGCACTGCAGTGCTAATTCTAGCCATTATAAAATTTTAGTCAATAAAAAAAGAGGCCACCTTTCGGCGACCTCTTTATATAGATTTTGAATTAAGGAGTAACGGTAATTGTCTGCAAGAGTCCTCCCAACAAACTACCCTAACCTGATTATTCTGCGAAAGCCTCTGTACGAAGCTCCCTCAAAACTTCAACTTTAATTTTACCTGGATATTGCAAATCTTTTTCAATTTTTCTCGCAATTCTATGTGAAAGCTTAATCGCTTGTAAATCATCGACCTCATCTGGGCTAACAAATACTCTAAGCTCACGTCCAGCTTGAACTGAAAATGCCTTATTTACACCCTCGAAGCTAGATGCCAAAGTCTCAATCTCAGTTAGTCTTTTAATAAACTGATCCAAATTTTCTTTATTAGCACCAGGCCTAGAAACAGAAATCAAGTTTGCAACCTGAATAATCTTTGCCTCAATACTCTCTGCTTCAACATCTCCCTCATTTGCTTCAACACAATGAAGAATTTCTTTTGAAATACCAAATTTCTTAAGAATATCTCTCCCAATAATCGCATGTTTGCCTTGTACTTCATGGTCAACAGCCTTCCCAATATCATGCAATATACCTGCCTTTTTACACATATCAATGTTTGCACCAAGCATACCCGCAAGCTCAGCTGCCAAAAATGCAACCTCCATTGAGTGCTTAAGTACATTCTGACCATATGCAATTCTAAATTTCAAACGTCCAAGAATCTTCAAAAGATTAGGCTGCAAACCTGCAACACCAAGCTCAAACGCCGCCTTCTCACCCAACTCTTTAATCAAAACATTAACCTCCTCTTTCACCTTTCCATAAGTTTCTTCAATCCTGGCTGGATGAATACGTCCATCCTCCACCAATCGCTCCAAAGTGATTTTTGCAATATATCTACGAATAGGATCAAATCCACTAATAATGATTGAACCAGGCGTGTCATCAACAATCACATCTACACCCGTTACAGTCTCAAATGCATTAATATTTCGCCCTTCTCTACCAATAATTCTACCCTTCATATCGTCACCCGGAAGCGACACAGAAGTAGTAGTAGATTCAACTGTAGTTTCAGAAGCATAACGTTGAATCGCATCAGCCAAAATCTGCTTTGCTTTCTCATCAACTTCATCTTTCATCTCCCTCTCTAGCTTCTTAGCATAATCAATAAGTTCACCTTTGAATTCAGTCTCAATTTGTTTCATCAACAAAGTCTTTGCTTCTTCCGTGCTCAATGATGCAACTTCAGCCAGCTTTTCCTCCTGCTCAACAAGCAATTGTTTTGCCTTTTCTCTGTCCTCTTTTAAAGAGTCAGTTTTCTCTTCAAGCTCAGACTTAAGCTTATCTAAATGATCCACTTTTGAATCTAAACTCTGCTCTTTCTTCATCAAACGAGATTGAGTTTCTTCAAACTTTTTTCTCTTTATTCGTTCTTCTTTTTGCGATTCTTCATGAGCTTTCATTGCCTCATTTTTCGCCTTTAAAACGATGTCATTCGCCTTATTTTTCGCATCTTGCAATGCCCTATCTTGCTCCCTTCTTTTCTTTTGATCCTCGCCTTTTAACTGATTTGTTCGGTAGTAAAAACCACCGGCGCCACCTGCTCCTAAACCAAGAACAAGCAACAAAATTGTCATTAAATTCATGCAATTTGGGTGTTAGAACCGGAAACACAAAAACAGATGGCTTGCTAAGCCATATTCTTAACCTGTTAAACTAATTTTTGTACTAAGTTTTTTATTGTAAATCACTTTCTTAAGTCTAAGGTTTAACTGTCTTTATCTGTCCGGAATTGAAATATAAAAGATCTACATCCAATGTAACAAAACGATAGCAAATTTGGCAAGAAATAACATTTAAGAAAAACTTAAGTTTATTTTCAGCTTTTCATAAAGGTCATCATGCCATACTCATATTTCTTAACCCAAACGCATGAAAAAGCTACTCATATTTTTATTCACAATCAGCTTCCCTATTCAAGCTTTTGCTTGCATAGAACCAGGTGAAATCTCAAAAGATTTAGAGATTTCCGCAATATACCCTGCTCCATTAGAAAATGAACAAGAATGGGTCGAAATTCACAACACAGGTAGTACCAGTCTAGATTTAAGCCACTACACTCTTGAAGATAATACAGAAAAACCTATAACACTCACCGGTACACTCTCTCCACAAACAAGTATTCAAATAACAGATTTACCTTTTCAACTAAACAATGGTGGCGATTCAGTCACACTTAAAACAATCGATGGCGAAATTCTCGACTCGCTAACCTTTGAATCCAGCTCTTCAGGAGAAGTCATCTCAGATGAAAATCCAGAAGTTGAGCTCACCGAAGAAATAATTAGCACAACTTTATTTCCACTCTTTTCTGAAGCAATGCCAAATCCAGAAGGCGCCGACACCAGTGAAGAATGGATAGAACTCTTCAACCCTCACCAAGAAGCAATTAATCTCGCCGGCCTCTATTTAGACGATAAAGAAGGCGGCAGCACACCTTACCAACTCTCTGAAACAATAAACGCAGAGTCTTACCTTGTGATTAGCATCGAAGATAGCAATATCACTCTAAACAATAGCGTAGATAGTATCCGACTATTAGATGCAGATAAAAACCCAATATGGTCACATGAATATACTGATCCATCTGAAAATGAATCATTTGCCTTAATTAACGAAAGCTATGAATTTACAAATCAAGCAACACCAGGCTCAGAAAATCTCGCAAGTCTAAATGAAAGTGACGAAGAATATAGTAACGGTGACTTATCTGAAGATTTAGAAATTACCGAAGTATTCCCAAATCCAGAAGGACCAGATGCAAAAGAAGAATGGATAGAACTTACAAACGGTGGCAATGAAGCTGTAAATTTAGGAAATTGGCAAATTGATGACGGCCCAGGAGGCTCCGAAGCCTACACATTCCCAGATGACACAATCATTCAGCCAGGTGAAACTCTCATAATATTTAGGGAAGAAAGCAATATTGCATTAAATAACAGCGACGAAATTGTTGAATTAAATGATTTTACAGGTGAAACAATAGACGAAATCTCATATGAACACTCCGAAGAAGGGAAATCCTTCTCCAAAATCGATGTAGAAGAAATGAGTAGCGAATTAGCATCTACTTCAGGGCTGAGTCAAAAGGTCTTCTCAACATGGCAATGGGTCCTCCCCAGCCCTGGAGCACAAAACCCCGTTTGGAAACAAATAATTGGAACCGTAGAAAACTTTGATGGAACAATGCTAAGCCTTTCAGATGGAATCAGTCTTTGGGAAATTCAAACAGATAATAAAGATACAAATAATCTATTCTTCCAAAAAGGCAATCGAGTTCTAGTTCAAACAAAAGTGACTTCTAAAGAACACTTTCTAACCCATAGTGAATTACTAGAAAGTGTAGCAAACGCAACAAAAGAAAAACTACCTTGGGGCTTAATTATGGCTTCTTTATTCGGAAGCATCTATATTGCCTATGAGCTAAGAAAAAGATATTATTTCAATCCTAAACTAACTTAAGAAAATGGCAGAAGCAGCCCGAAATTACGAAGACGATCAAGTTGATCAACCTGCCTTTCAAGATCGAGCATCTCTTGATCGACTTTCTGCAAACAACAATGCTTACGAAGGCATGAATCACGTTAACGAACATAAAAGAACCGAGCTCATAGATGCACTTAAAGAATATGCAAATGCAACTGGCACACACGCACACGAGGAACCTTACATCAAAAAAATCAAAGAATGTAAAACTCAAGGCGAATTAGATGCAATTCGAGAAAAAACTGAAAAAGCCGGTATGAAATTTATGCTGCAGGAACAAATGAAAAGCGGCATCTGGCGATCTGAGCACAAATATGAATCACAAGCCCATTTAGATTCTCAGTTAAAAGATCGCATGAAACATTTCGCTGACATGCCACTCACAGGTAATTTCAGCAAAGTTTCTACTTTGTGCCGTTTACAAGAAGACCTTAAGCCACAAATAGACTTTAGAAACGAACTTAAAAAATTAAAAGAGCCTGCAAAAAGTCAATTTTATATAGAAGCAAGCCAATTAGGATTCACTGACAGCAGAAAAGAAATTTTAACTAGAATAAAAAAGGACTTATCAGGTCTCGAAAAAGAGCCAGCAAGCAAGCAAGCAGAATTCAAACGCCTACAAAAAGTTCATAAAAATAAAAAAGCCCACGAAATTATCGCAATGATAAACAAGCAATTCGATAAAATCACAGGTGATTACTCTGAACAAATCGCAGCAAACAAAGACTTATTTGGAGGAAGGCTAGTAGCAAGTGATGGCTATGGCACCATTAGAGAGGCAGCACTCGAATTCATTGAATGGTTTAAAGACAGGCCAAACTTTGCAGATATGAATTCAAAAATGGATGAGTTGAAGCCTCTTATAAATGAAAGAAAAGCCTTATATGAGCGTAGAGACCGAATGCTAGAGCACCTCCCTAAAATGCAGCAAGACAGATTGAGAGAATCAACAAATCAAATGCGCAGACATACTCTTGCAGCAGAACTACCAAAGTTGGAATCTTACATCAGGCATAACAGTGAAAATGCAGCTGTCTTCTCTGCACGAATTCATAGTGCCTCAAATCGAGGAATCAAACTCTTCCCTGGCACAGAAGCACATACACGAATTCAAACTGTATTAACTAAATCTCCAGATGTGCAAGCTGCACATTTAGTAATTCTTGAAGACGAAGCCGGCGAACGCAGTCAAGTTATCGATGAATTCTACAAATTACCTCAATATCTAAGAGATGACGAAAGTTTCAAAATGGTTAGCGCAGAAGGTCGCAAAAAAATGCTATTCGAAGGAGAACAAAAAGCAAAAAATGAAATTGGCTCAATATTTGAAATAGACAGTGAAGACTCACTTGGCATTGAAGAAATCAACAAATTGGTTGATGGCATAGAAAGTGCAAACAACAATGATCTTTTTGAAAAATTAGACAAAGAAACCAAACAAGAAGGATTACATAAATCACTTGAAGTCATGGACTCAACGCGAGCACGGCTACGAAGTAATGCTGAAAGGGCAGAAATGTA
This sequence comes from Candidatus Peregrinibacteria bacterium, assembly GCA_018658105.1. Lineage (GTDB taxonomy): Bacteria > Patescibacteriota > Gracilibacteria > UBA1369 > 2-02-FULL-48-14 > JABHVW01. Next base: position 86,339 of record JABHVW010000014.1, on the reverse strand, counting down.
CGATACAGATTTAGAAGGTGCAGCTGTAATTGATATGAATGATTGGCTTTTTGCAAAAGATCATCATAATAAAGGTGATGCAAAAATCTCAGAAGATGTTGACCCAAGACAAGCTTGGAAAAACAGAGCAATAAATGCATTTATTCATGCGCGTGAACAAAGAAAAACCTTCTCTTCGGGTGGCCCATTGGAAAATGTTGTAGAGGTAACAAAAGAAAAACTTTGGCGAGGTGATGGTGAATTTGAAGGCGAAGTTAATCGTGCTCGCTTCAGCACAAGTTTAACCGTTGTAGATGACAGTTCAGAAGCAAGTCGACACAGTCTCGATTGGATTGATGGAATTGCAAAAGAAAAAGCTGTCCCTCTTGTTATTGCTTTAGTCGCCAAACTTGGTGCAATGCTAGGACTAAAAGCCGAAGGCATTAATCAGATGAGTAAATCAAAAAAAGTTACGAATGCAATAAAAGAAAACATCGATGACGAATACGGCAGCATAAATATAACCGATAAAATGGCGGCATAATGCATATAATTAAAGTTTGTACTGGAGGTTCATGTGAAAAGAATTTTGGCTCTGAAGTTTTAAAACGCGCAGAAAAAGTTCTAGACATAAATGTAGGCGAAACTACAAAAGATGGTAAATTTAGGCTTGAAAAAACAGGCTGCCTCAGCCAATGTGAAAATGCACCTAACGTAATGTTTTGCAAAGGAACTAATCCACAACCTGAAGTAATAAACCACTGTGAGGTGAAAACTAAATTATTACCGCCACGTTTAGAGGCAGAATTAACCCATCTAAAAAATGATTCATGATCTTATAATTATCGGCGGCGGATGTGCAGGCCTCGCCTCTTCAATCTACGCTCGCCGCTACAACATGAATGTCCTAATTCTCACCGAGGCACTTGGTGGAACCATTACACTCACACATCTTGTTGAAAATTATCCCGGCTTCACATCAGTAAGCGGTCAAGAACTCGCAGACGCATTCATTGCACACGCAAAAGCAAACGATGTAGAAATGAAAGTCGGCAATCGTGTTTCCCGTGTTTGGAAAGAAGGTGAAACTTTCAAAATTGCATACGGCAAAGAAGAAGTTTACGAAACTCACACAGTTTTACTGGCAACAGGAACAACATATCGAAAACTTGGAATTCCTGGTGAAGAAGAATTTTCCGCGAAAGGAGTTTCATACTGTGCAACCTGTGATGCAGGATTTTTTAAAGGTAAAAACACAATCATGGTTGGCGGCGGCGACAGCGCCGTAAAAGAATCATTGATTCTTGCAGAACACGCAGCAAAAGTTACAATCATTTACCGAAAAGATAAATTCACCAAGGCCGAGCCAATCAATATCACTCGCATGGAGAAAACCGAGAATATAGATGTAAAATTCAATACAAACCTCACAGAAGTTCTCGGTGACAATGTCGTAACAGGTGTAAAACTCGACAACGGCGAAGAAATGGCAACAGATGGAGTCTTTATTGAAATCGGGCGCATCCCATTAACCAGCATGATCGACGAAATCGGCGTTGAAAAAAATGACAAAGGCGAAATAATAATCAACAAAATGAGCGAAACAAATGTACCAGGCTTCTACGCCGCCGGCGATGTTACCGCAGCCGAATGGAAACAAGCAATAGTTTCAGCTGCCGAAGGCACCAAAGCCGCTTACAAAGCATATGAATACGTGAGCGCTAAAAAAGCATAATTAGGTTTGGCCAAGCAACTTGCCCGCCTTGGCGGGGCCCGGAGCACCTCCGGTGCAGCCCTCCGCATTTTTTTTAGTAATCATTACATACTACCTTGTGTTCTCATTGCAAGTAGTAAGACTTGGCCAAGCGGCCCGGAGCGCTTCTTGCAATGAGAATACAAGATGGCTATATTAGTAACGATTACTAATTAACAAAATTTATTATGGGATGTTGTAATAACGACCAAGATCTTGCACAAGTTGCAAAAATGGCTCCTGACTTCACAGCTGAAGGAGTTTTCGGCGAGGAATTCAAAAAAGTTTCGCTCAGTGATTACCGAGGCAAATGGGTGGTTCTTTTCTTCTACCCTCTCGACTTCACATTTATTTGCCCAACTGAAATCACGGCATTCAACGACGCATATGAAAAATTTCAAGGCATGAATACTGAAGTACTTTCTGTTTCAACAGATAGCGTTCACTCCCACCTAGCATGGAAAAAGAATGGTCTTGGTGAAATGAAATTCGGAATGCTTGCAGATATGACTCATGAAATCAGCTGGAAATATGGTGTTCTTCTTGAAGAAGAAGGAATCTCAACTCGTGGAGTATTTGTAATCGATCCAGAAGGTGTTTTGAAAATCTCAATTGTTCACGATAACAGCATTGGCCGAAACGTAGACGAAGTAATTCGTGTTGTAAAAGCTGCTCAAACTGGTGAACTTTGCCCTGTAAACTGGAACCCAGGAGGCGAAACACTTGGAAAAGCCTAAGTTTAGGTTTAGGATGAGCTCTTATCTAAATATATGAGTGCACATCTAGCCGAATTCGAAAATGCTAAAAAATTAATTTACGCTGCCCAGCGCATTGTAATAATCTCGCACAAAAACCCCGACGCAGATGCCGTCGGGGCAAATATTGCTTTACGCGAAGCTCTAGAAGCAATTGGTAAAACCGTTATTTCAGCCTGCGTTGATCCACCACCACTAGATTGCGACTTCTTAAAATATTACGAAAACTTCGTAAACGATTTCACTCCAAACGAATGGGATCTAATAATTAGTGTCGACTGTGGAAGTCATAAATTACTCGGCTTTCATGTAGACAAACCTGAACTTCTAGATCGAAACAAAGTAAAATTAATCAATATCGACCATCATCAAAGTAACGATTTTTTTGGAAATATAAATATTGTAATGCCCGAAACACCATCCACCTGTTTCATTCTCTTCCTCATGTTCACAACATTCGGCTGGGAAATAACAAAAAGCATGGCAACAGCTATGATGCACGGCCTTTATTACGACACCGGCTCATTTATGCACTCAAACACCTGCCCTCAAACACTTCGCATCGCCGCAAGGTTAAAAGCCATCGGCGCCGACCATGAAATGTGCGTAAAAAAACAATTCAACAACTCAAGAATCGAACAATTACAGCTTTGGGGACGAGTACTCAGTCGCGCATCAATGAATAATAAACAAGCCATAGTTTCTGCCGTAACAGAAGAAGATTATAAAGAAATCAACGCAGAGCTCACAGATTTATCTGGTGTAATCAATTATTTAAACCACGTACCAGAAGCAAAGTTCTGCATGCTTTTAACAGAAGATCTCAAAGGAAACATCAAAGGCTCATTCCGCACTCAAAATGACGACATAGATCTTTCTGAAATGGCCAGCTTATTCGGCGGAGGCGGTCACAAAAAAGCCTCAGGATTCACCATACCTGGAAAGATCAAAGAAAGAATCAGCTGGATTATAAACTAAAGATTCCCAAACCTTTCATTTATCACATTCCAGTCTAAATTATCTAGAAATGCAGTAAGATATTCAGCTTTTTTCGTGCCAAAATCAATCATAAATGCATGCTCCCAACAATCAAGCGCCATTACTGGAACCTGATGAACAGGCAAACCAATATGGTGTTCATACATTATGTAATTGTGCAATTTCTTATCAACTAGATTCCAAGTTAATAAAAGCCAACCCGGTGTAGCAGCCGCTGCAGCCTTAACATCAGTCACCCAATTCTCCATGCTTCCAAACACTTTTTCAATTTCTGCAGCCAAAGCTTCAGATGGAGCAGACTCTTCCCCACTCAAATTTTCAAAATACATTTGGTGCAAATATGAACCGTTAAAAGCAACAGCCTCGCGCCGCTTCAACTCACTATATTCACCATATGAATAATTTGTGGCCGCCCTATCTGCAGTCACTAACTTCTCTTCAATTTCATTCAACTTTTTTACATAACCTTCATACAATTTAAAATGTGCAGAAAGTTGCGCCTCTGAAATACCTTTCAAACTTCCCAATAAATGAGAAAAATCTTGTGTAATATGTGTCATAAATCTATATTAGTAATGATTATCAATAATATTTTAGCATGCTTAATACCGGCGACCAAATTCCAGACTTAGGTTTAAAATCAACAGAAGGCAAATACCTTATTTTATTTTTTTACCCTAAAGACAACACTCCAGGCTGCACCCTTGAAGCATGTAGTTTTCGCGACCATCAATCAGATTTTTCAGATCTAAATGCAGTTATCGTTGGGGTAAGCAAAGATTCAGAAAAATCACATGAAAAATTTGTAGATAAATTTAACCTGCCATACGAACTTATTGCAGATGAAGACTTAAAATTAGTTAATGCATTTGGTGTGCTTAAAGAAAAAAACATGTTCGGAAAAAAATATATGGGAATCGAACGATCAACATTTTTAATCGACCCAAATGGAAAGATTTTGCAATCATGGCGTAAAGTAAAAGTGCTCGGCCACACTAAAGAAATCCTAGAGGAATTAAGAAATCTGTAACAGATCGGCTAGTCAAACGTTATTAAGTTAGAGTAAAGTAAAACTATGTCACAAATATTCACATTGGAGCAGGCAAATCGAGCTCTATGTTTCGTGCGCCCAATTGCTGAAGATTTAAGGAAGTTATGGGTAGAAAGTAATGAAAAAAATATTCTTGGTGAAAACGTACATCCAATTTTAGAAAAAATTGAATATGCCCTAAAAGAACTCCAACAGGTAGGTTGTTTCTGTAGAGATATACAAAACGGAATTATGGATTTCCCGGGTTATCACAATGAGAAAGCAGTTTTCTTCTGCTGGAAACTTGGTGAAAATGAAATAAACCACTGGCATGGCTTAAAAGAAAGCTTTAAAGATAGACAACATTTAAGCCCAGAATTAACCACTGCTTTACCTTAAATCAAATCTCTAGTAATTTGAACTTACCATTTAATTTTTTGCATATATGAAAATTCAAACTTCCTCCAAAGCCATAAAAGCAGATGTTTTTCTGCTAACACTTTTTGAAAAAGAAAATCTATCAAGCGAACATAAAAAAGCTTTAGGAAGTGAATCTAGCAAAGAAATTGCAGATAGAATCAAAGCAAAAGATTTTACAGGAGCAAAAGGTCAAAGTTTAAAGCTCTACCCTAAAAAAGGTGGCTTCAAAAGTGTCGTAGTAATTGGAAGAGGAAATAAAAAGAAACAAATGCCAAGTGCAGTTGAAAAATTGGGAGGAACTTTATCTGCTCACACTAAAGGAAAAAAATCCGCATTAATATTCACCAGCAAAGATGAGTTCGAAGCACTTGCTCAAGGATTCATGTTAGGTGCTTACGAATTCAAAGATTATAAAAAAGAAGACAAAAAAGCAGTTAAGCTCACAAACTTAACATTCTTAACTGAAAAGAAAGCAAATCTAACTAAATTACTAGCATTCAACCAAGGTCAAAAAACTACTCGTGATTTAGTAAATACTCCAGCCGGTGACTTAAATACTCAAGACCTGGTAAATCGCGCAAAAGAAATTGGGAAAAAATATAAAATGAAAGTAACTGTTTTCGACGAAAAGAAACTAGAAAAAATGGGTTGTGGCGGATTAATCGGCGTTGGTAAAGGCGCAGAAGTTGGCCCACGAATGGTTATTATGGAGTACAAACACAAGAGCAAAGCAAAACAAGCAAGCATTGCATTTGTAGGCAAAGGAATAGTTTTCGACACTGGCGGTTTAAACCTAAAACCAACTGGCTACATGGAAACCATGAAGCAAGATATGGCAGGTGCAGCAACAGTTCTCGGTGCTATTGAAGCTATTGCAGCAGCAAAAATGCCTGGCCATTTTGTGGCAGTTCTTTGCTGTGCAGAAAATGCCGTTTCAGACAGAGCAACTCGCCCTGGCGATGTACTCAAAATGTATAACGGAAAAACAGTCGAGGTAACAAACACAGATGCAGAAGGCAGACTAGTTCTTGCAGATGGCCTCGCTTACACTGAAGCAAAACTCAAACCAAAAATGATGATAAATATTGCTACCTTAACAGGTGCAGTTAGTGTGGCCCTTGGCTACCACATCACTGGTGTTATGGGGAACAAACAAAAGCTAATTGACCAAATTCTAAAGCTATCAAAAGAAGCAAATGAAAGATCATGGCAGCTACCTTTAAGCCCAGACTTCATTAGCGCATGCAAAGGTGACTTCACCGATTTAAAAAATAGCGTGAATGGCGTTCGTGCCGGCTCAACAATGGGCGGCGCATTCTTAAGCAATTTTGTAGATAAAGTAGATTGGGCACATTTCGATATTGGCGGCACTGCATGGGCAGATAAACCAAACTCAACTACAAAATACGGTGCAACAGGTGCAGCATTACGCACATTCATCAAACTAGCTGAAAAACACTCGGCCTAGCGGCCTGGAGCGCTTTTAAAGGTTAATAAGTAGTTTTGTTATTAGTAAGACTCGGCCTAGCGGCCTGGAGCGTTTTCAAAGGTTAATAAGTAGTTTTGTTATTAGTAAGACTCGGCCTAGCGGCCTGGAGCGTTTTCAAAGGTTAATAAGTAGTTTTGTTATTAGTAAGACTCGGCCTAGCGGCCTGGAGCGCTAATAACAAAACTACTTATTAACCGAGTACGTCTTTATATTCAAGCTGATATATATGGATGATTGTAATGGTCAGACTTAGAATTAGAGGACCAAAGATTATCCCTTTGATACCAAAAATCAATATTCCACCAAGCACTACCAAGAAAGTAGAAAGTGGATGCATTTTTGCACTACCACCAATCAGTATTGGCCTAGCAAAGTTATCAACAGAAGAAACCGCAAACACACCCCAAATACCTAAGAACCAACCAAAGGCAGAAGCATCACCCTGTAAAATGAGTGCAAGCGCAACAGGCGCCCAAATTATCGAAGCACCTACATACGGAATCAAAGAAGTGAAAACCATCACCGTTGTCCAAAAAATCACATGATCAACACCTGCAATAGCGAAACCAATTCCACCTACCACACCCTGCAAAAGCGAAGTACCAAAATTCCCAATTACAATGCCATGAATAGTTTCCTTTAATTTTTCCTCAATTTCATTTTCATGATTCTTTGGCAATGGACTAATCTCTTTAATAAAATCAACAACTTTATCACCATCCCTAAAGAAGAAGAATAAAGTTAAAAGCAGAATGAAAAAGTTCATTACCGTTGTCCCCAGACTGAAAACTATATTCCCAGTTTGACTAACAATAAAAGTACTCACCGCCTCACCAACATCTTGTACAATTGAGAACACATCTATTTCAACAGTATCTAAAAACTCTTGAAAGCCATATTTTTCAGATTGAGTTTGTAAGAATTCTCCAACCCATGGCAGCTCATTTAACTTCTGAAAATCTACTGAATTAAAATTAAATTCAGATATTTTCACCTCAAAAACTTGATATGCATCTACAGCCTCTTGTGCGAGGAAAATCGTAAATAAAGTCAGCGGTGCAAGTAAAATCAAAAGCACCAAGCTCGTAGCAAAAAATGCAGAAATCCCCTCATAGCCTCTCAGTTTCTTTAATATCCATTTATATGCAGGATGAAAAACCACTGCAATCAAAGATGCATACACCAAAATATTAAAAAATGGTGAGATCACCCAAGTAAATAGCAAGAGTACGGTAATAATCGCAATCAGAAAAAAGTACCGCGTGAACTCGGGCAAAACCAAATCTTTCATAACTGTCTTTTTCTTTCGTGGCATGAAACAACTATAGCATATGTGACCTATACTTGATCAAGCTATCTCGCACAGCTTCACGAACTGGACGCATAAAAATTCCTTCATTTTCTAATTTGCCAGTTGAAAGCCCACAGTTCGAACGACGAGCAGCAGTGATTTTTTCTAAATCCTCTAAAGAAAATAAAACATAATCATAGTTTGGATCAACAAGCTCTTTATACATATCTAAAATCTCACTGTGATCAATTACACCCGGATTCGTCATATTATATACACCTGTCGCACGCTTCTCGATTAGTTTTTCAGCAGCTGGAAAAAAATCATCCATAATTGTAATAGAATTCGGCACAGAAATTACCTTATCGTATTTTACAATTTTAGTTACAAAATTTCGCGGACCAGGCTCACTATCAAATGGCATACGAATACGAAGCTGCAAAACCGGAAATTCCTTTAGCATCGATTCAGAAATTGCTTTCGTTCTTGAATAGAAACTACCATCAAAATTCGGCTCATCCCCTTCAACAAAACCTTTTTCAAAACCACCCTCATAAACACATCCACTTCCAATATGCACCATATAAACATCTAGCGCTTCACAGGCACGCGCAAGAATTAATGGCGCAAGAACGTTCGAAGCCATAGTTTCCATTTTATTATCTTCACACCAATCAACATTTGGACGGCCAGTTTTACCTGCACAATTAATAACAACATCCGGCATTTGTTTCTCAATTTCAGCCTTAACTTCAGAGTAGTTTTCAATACGAACATCTGAAAGCACAGCTTTATCACCAAAAAAATCAGTAAACTTATGACCTATATAACCCTTACCAAATATTAAAATTTTCATATTCAAAATTATTACCCCGGAATTATCACAGTTTTCTCCTGGTTACGCAAGAACTACATCAAAAATCATAAGCATCCTCCCCATGCATTGCTTTATCTAAACCTTGTTCCAATTCATAAACAGAAATTTTAAGATTCATAAATAGACCAATAAATTTCAAAATCAAATAAGTCATAATAAATGCAAATGAACCAGCTACAATTGTCGAATAAAAATTCGCCAAAAATGCAGCACCACTACCTTCAATTAAACCGCTAGTGCCACCCAGCCTTTCAACAGCAAACACACCAGTCAAAATTGCACCAACAACACCACCCATTCCATGAACAGCCCAAACATCTAGAGCATCATCCCATTTCGTTCGAATTCTAAATTGCACGGCGTAGTAACAAACAATAGAAGCAACTAAACCAATTATTAAGGCAGACCAAGGTTCAACAAACCCAGCAGCCGGTGTAACAGCAACTAAACCAGCTATTGCACCAGTTAGTGCACCAACCATGCTCGGCTTACCAGAGTGAAACCAAGAAAGAAAAAGCCAACCAACCATAGCTGCAGACGCAGCAATATCAGTATTCACAAAAGCCAAAGCAGCTTGCGCATTTGCACCAAGCGCACTTCCAGAATTGAAACCAAACCAACCAAACCAAAGTAATGCAGTGCCTAAAGCCACATAAGGCAAATTATGAAATTCATGATTACTATGTCGTCTTTTACCAAGCACAAAAATAGATGCCAAAGCACCAAAACCTGCACTAATATGAATCACCAAACCACCTGCAAAATCGAGCGCTCCCCAATCAGACATAAATCCTCCACCCCACACCCAATGAGCAATTGGCGCGTAAACCAAAATACTCCACAGCACCAAAAATATTAAATAAGCCTTAAAACGCATTCGATCAACAAATGCACCCGTCATCAAAGCCGGAGCAATAATTGCAAACATCATCTGGAATGCAAAAAATGCATAAAACGGGATGTCACCAAATCCTTCGACAGGCTCCATTCCAACATTTCTCAACAAGGCATAATCAAAATTTCCAATCACACTACCAACATCACCACCAAAAGCTAAAGAAAAACTAAACAACAACCAAAAGAAACTAATCAAACCCATAGCAATAAAACTTTGCATCATAATCGTAAGCACATGTTTACGTTTAACCAGTCCTCCATAAAAAAACGCAAGACCTGGAGTCATTAAAGCAACAAGAGCCGCTGAAAGAAGAACGAAAGCTGTATCACCTGAATTTATCATGAGGTATGGGTTATTTCGTCTAATTTAAGCCTTTAAATAAACATTTTTCAAGCCTTGAGTTTAACGAAAATGCACCTGTTAAAAACAGCTACACATATTTATAAGAAAGAAAGAGGGCGCATACGCGCCCTCTTGTCGAAACTTTCTACAACAGATTTTTCCTAGAAAAAATCTGGAATTATTGTGCAATAGCTACACTTCCAAAAATTTCAGCACAGCAGCCTCATCAATCAAACCAGGCCCAAGCTGACGCTTTTCAGATACATTCCCATTCGGAATTAAAATCAAAGTCGACTGACTAACAACACCCAATTCTTTTTGCAAAGCACGAGTAGTATCAAAATCAGCTCTAAAGCCAACAACCGGTGAACCTGTTTTATCGAATGCACCTTCAATATATGGAGCATTCGCCCTACATGTTGGGCACCAAGTAGCATGGAAGTCTACAAAAACAGTCTTCCCTGCAGAAATCGCCTCGTCATATGCAGACTGGCTAAAATCTTCCAAGCTGGCCCCATCCTCCGAAAGAACAACTGCATTCACCTCCAAGTCAGCAGAATCCCCAGAGTCAGGAGCCACTTCATCAATCGCAGGCGAATTATGTGAACCAGAATCACCTGAAGTATCGTCAGTAACTGTAACAGAATCACAGGCGCTCAAAGCAAGAGCACTCAGTAGAACCATTGATAAAAGTTTAAGTTTCATAAATATGAGCTTAAGAAATAGTAAACAAAGCTTATCAAGCAAAATTCCCCCTGTCAGTAGTGTGGATTACAAAAGTTCAATTCCAGCCTTAGTTGTCGCGATTTTCTTCTGTTCTTTCAAACGTTTCAGCAGTCGAGTAACCGTAACCCTATTTAAACCCGTAAGTTCCGCAAGCTCCTCATGAGTAATATGAACTCCATTTGCCTTCCATTTTCCAAACAATGATTGGCTTCGTTTTTCTTGCAAACGAGTCAATTCAGTCAAAATCACATCTTCAGCACTATCCGCTCTACCCTTTAGCCTATTTTCATACTCTTGAATCTTACCCGTCACCTTCTTAATAAAACGTAGCATCAACTCTGGCCTTTTCGTCAAAACACCCAAAAAATCCTGCTCAGAAAAAATACATACTTTCGTTGGATGTGTCGCCTGTGCAAAATGAGTACTCTTATCCGAATTAAAAGCAATCCCACCAAACAAACTACCCGGCCCCAGCACATCAAAAACATTACGCTTACCATTTTTACTATGATACAAACGCACCTCACCACGCTTAACAACATATATCGATTGAATTGCCTCATCCGGACTATAAATCAGCTCATCTTTACTAAACATACATTCCTGCACCTTACCTGCAAGCTCCATCATTTCATCTTCAGGAATACCCTCAAATATATCAAGATTTTTCAGGTACCAAAGTTTATTATTCTTCATGTTCATATGGAATACTCTAGCACAAACACAAGTTATGAGAAGTCAATAAAGTGATCCAAGCTACAATTCCATTTTCAAGAAAGAAAAAAAGGATCTAACATACAGAAAATGCTAGCGATGGAAATTTTAAAATGAAAAAATTAGTTTACTCCACATTATTATTTTTTCTAGCAAGCACTTCAATTGCAATTGCAGCTAGTCAATCGTGTTTTTCAGATATTCCTGAAGATTCTTGGTTCACCGAGTATGTCTGCACAGCCAAAGAAAATAAATTGGTAAACGGATACACAGATGGCAGCTATAAACCATCACAAGAAATCACGAGGGCTGAAGTTGCAACAGTATTAATGCGATCAATTAATCCAAGTGAAAAAGATATAACAGAGATAATCGAAGAAACCGCAAAAGATCACCAGATACCAAGCTGGTTTCTAAAATCCATCGTACTCCGCGAATCAACTTTCAATCCAAATTTAATAAATATGGATGACGGAACAGAAGGCGACGAAAATTGGAACGAAGCCCGCGCAGAATGCTCATTTACTACAGACGACCATCCACACGGCCTCGGCCTAACCCAACTCACTGGCTGGATGTACCAAGGCAGCCCCTACCCTTTTTGTCTCACAAATCCAGATAAAGAAAATGACAAATATTACTGGAGCATGGCAAAACAAAACTGGGGCGATTGGATCAAGATGGAAGAAGTAAGCCATCTCGACGACCCTTTCGATCCACAACAAAATCTAGAAAGATTTTTGACGGGCTACGCAATACCAGCTTTTGAACTTTTCGAACCACTTTATTCAGAATCCGAAGAAGAAACATGGCGTCGAGTCGCTTTTCACTGGAATAAAGGCATGTACGCCACTTACGATCCATACAACACAAGTTACCTAGAACTCTACGACAAATACGTAGATTTATACAAAGATGATTCAACAACAAAAATTGCCTTCATTGGAGATCAAGGGCTCAGTAGCCGTGCTGAAGAAGTCTTACAACTAATTAAAAATGAAAATGCAGATGCAGTGCTTCATCAAGGCGACTTCGATTATGAAGATGACCCCGATGCATGGGAAGAAATGATAAATGAAAATCTCGGCAATGAGTTTCCCTACTTCGCATCTATAGGAAACCACGACATCGAAAAGTGGGACGAATATCAGAATATTCTTGAAGATAGGCTCGCACGCTCAGAAGGTTCTTGCTCAGGTGACTACGGCATTAATGCAGACTGCAATTTCCGCGACCTTTTCTTCATACTTTCAGGAGTCGGCACACAAGGTGAAAATCACGAAGAATTTCTCGAAGAAGAGCTGGAAAAAGACAGCTCAGATTGGCAAATATGCTCTTGGCACAAAAATCAGAAGTTCATGCAAGCCGGCGGTAAAGGAAATGAAGTTGGCTGGGAAGCATATGAAATTTGCCGCGAAGCTGGAGCAATAGTCGCAACAGGTCACGAACACATGTATTCCCGCACACATTTAATGAGCAATTTCGAAAACCAAGAAATCGCCTCCACATCAAACACATTAAAGCTCGCACCCGGCAAAAGTTTTGCATTCGTATCAGGGATCGCAGGTAAATCAATCCGCGAAGAAGATCCCGAATTAGCAGCAAACTCTTGGTGGGCAAATGTATATAGCGAAACTCAAAATGCAGATCATGGCGCACTTTTCTGTGAATTTGAAGATCTTAAAGCATATTGTTATTTCAAAAACATTAACGGCAAGATAATCGATGAATTCAATTTAGAATCTACCAAATTACAAAAAAGCTGACCTGAAATATCAAGTCAGCTTTTCAAAGAATAATTTATTGCGATTAGTCGCGAGGTCTAGCCTCGTTCACTACAATGTTTCTTCCCATTTGCTCTGAACCATCAAGTGCTTCAATAGCAGCGTCTGCAGCAGCATCATCAGCGAAAGTAACGAATCCGAATCCTTTAGAACGGTTCATTTCACGGTCAATGATAATGATTGCTTCTTCAATGTCTCCAAAAGAGGCAAAGATTTCACGTAGCTCATCCTCGGTCATTCCCCAGGCTAAACCTCCAACAAATAGTTTTTTAGACATAATATAATTTAATTGAATAAAAACATGACGAAGCCTAACAGAAACTAGAAATAAAACAAGTCAATTTGTACTTATCAACAGATCTGCTAGATTAACTCATATGAAATTCATCTCAATTCTTACCCATCCCGTGCTCATTTTCCCTATTCTTACCTATATATACTTCGATTGGGAAAGTACATTTAGCTTCTTTGCGGTACTCACAATGTCATTTATCGTTCCCTTTTTGTACTTTTTATACCTATATAAAAGCAAACAAATCTCAAATTTCGACATTTCAGAAAGAAAACAACGATACAAAGTCTATTATGCAACACTTATTGGCCTCATTATCACCGGAATTTACCTGAACCAATTTTCAACTCCTGAAATTTTTCAGGATTACCTAAAGCTGCTCTTAATCGCAATCACACTTGTAATTGTGAATTTCAAAGTCAAAGTAAGCATCCACGTTGCACTAATTACCATATTTTGCATCTCACTTTTCCAAGATTTCAACATTCACTACGCAATTTTCCTATTAATACCGCTCGTTGCCTACTCCCGCACCAAACTCAAACGACACAAATTGCTTGAAGTCGTACTCGGCACAATTATTCCTGCATTATTTTACCTGTAAATAACATTGCCAAAACAGGTTTAGACCGCTAGTATCCCGGGGATTTAAACAAAGTTATGCAAGAAATTTACAACGTTGCAATCGTGGCCCATGTTGACCACGGAAAAACCACACTAGTGGATGCCCTTTTAAAGGCAAGTGAAAGTTTCGATGAGCACAAAGGCCTCATGGAAAGAGCTATGGACAGTAATGACCAAGAAAAAGAGCGTGGAATCACAATCTACGCAAAAAACGCGGCAATTACATATAAAGGTAAGAAACTAAATATTGTTGATACTCCTGGACATGCCGATTTCGGATCTGAAGTTGAGCGTGTTCTTAGAACAGTTGATGCAGTAATTCTGGTTGTAGATGCCTACGAAGGCCCTATGCCTCAAACGAAATTCGTACTTAAAAAGTCACTTGAGCTTGGGCACCAAGTACTTGTGGTTATCAACAAAATCGACAAACCAATGGCAAGACCAGACGAAGTTGTAGATTTAACATTCGACCTTTTCGCAAATCTTGGAGCAAACGACGAACAACTTGATTTCCCATACATTTACGCAGTAGCAAAAGATGGTCACGCAATTCGTGAGCTATCAGATGAGAAAAAAGACATCTCACCACTGATTGATTTTATTCTTGAGCACGTTAAACCTGCAGAAAGTAACACAGAGGCTGCATTCCGAATGCAACCTGCAACGCTTAAATACGACAATTTCCTAGGAAGAATCGCAATCGGCCGTGTTTACGAAGGAACTCTTAAAGCAAATGAAAGCGTTACAATCATAAAATCAGACGGAGAAAAATACACAGGAAAAGTGACTAAGCTTTTCGCATTTGAAGGAATGGAAAAATACGAAATCGAAGAAGCTCGTGCCGGCGATATGGTCGCAATAGCAGGTTTACCAGAAATCTACGTGGGCGAAACAATCACAACAGACTCAAATGCAGAGGCTCTTCCAGCAATTAAGGTTGATCCACCTGCCCTAGCAATTGAATTCATGGTGAATGACTCACCTTTTGCAGGTAAAGAAGGAGATTTTGTAACTAGCCGCCATATTAAAGATCGTCTAGAAAAAGAACTCGAAACAAATGTAGGACTTAAAATTGAACCTGTTGAAAACAGCGACTCAATCAAAGTATACGGGCGTGGCGAAATGCACATCGCTGTATTAATTGAAACAATGCGTCGCGAAGGCTTCGAACTTCAAATCTCACAACCTGAGGTTATTATGCAAGAAATCGACGGCCAAAAACACGAACCAATCGAAATGGCAGTAATTAATGTTCCAGATGAAATGTCTGGCTCAGTAATCGAAGCAATGGGTAAAAGAAAAGGAATCATGCAAAACATGAAATCAGAAAACGGTAATACGCTACTCGAATTCGAAATCCCAACACGTGGACTACTCGGATTCCGCAGCCTTTTCCTACTACTTACTCGAGGTGAAGGAACACTTTACCACTCATTCGACCGCTTTGAACCATTCCAAGGCCCAATCGACAAACGAACAGTCGGTTCAATGATTTCAGGTCAAACTGGCGGAACTATGGCCTACTCACTCTGGAAACTTCAAGAACGCGGCCCACTTTTTGTAACAGCAGCAACAGATGTATACGAAGGAATGATTATCGGCGAACACAATCAAGGAAGCGACCTAGTCGTAAATCCAATCAAGAATAAACAGCTCACAAATGTACGATCTTCAGGTGCAGATGAAGCTCTAAAGCTCACTCCAATCGCAGAAATGAGCCTAGAAAAAGCTATCGAATACATCAAAGAAGACGAGTATGCTGAAATCACACCGAAAAACGTTCGCCTCAGAAAGAAACACTTAACTGAGAACGATAGAAAGCGGAACAGATAATAAAAAGCATGCCACACGAACTCACAGTTTTCATTCTTGGAATGATGCCAATCATCGAATCTCGCCTCGCAATTCCTTTTGGAATTGGCGCGCTTGGAATGAACCCAATTAATGCCTTTATTTTCGCAATCGCAGGTAACTTTATTGCAGTAATCATCCTTCTAAGGTTTCTCGATCCAGTCACACAATTACTCTGCAAATCATCCTTTCTCAAAAAACACATAGATTGGCTCTTTGAAAGAACCCGCACCAAACACGACAAACGCATGAGCGAACTCGGCCACCTAGCATTGCTCATTTTCGTAGCAATACCAATCCCAGGCAGCGGCGCATGGGCCGGCAGCCTCGTTGCCTATCTTTTCGACCTAAAAAAACCCCTCGCCACAGTAATAATCACCTGCGGCCTAATCATTGCAGGAGTTATAATTACAAGCACAACAGAAGGAGTAATAAGCCTCTTCTAGGAATTTTTCTTCCAATGAAAACCAGCCCAAGCCAAAGAAAAAGTAAGACCAAAGGCCACAAGGCTAACCCATTCAGGAATCAATAAACCATCGATCATCATTTCCCAATGAGCAATCACCCGAACAAGATGGAATGATCCAACTAGCAAAAACAAGGTTGAACTTAAACATAAATAAGATTTCAAATCTGCCTTTTTCATAAATGTGGGGTTAAGTAAAAAGATTATAACAGATTGAAAATAGTAATGGCAGCTCAGACAATTCAACTTGAGCACTCCCATAAAACGGTATATACAAGAGCTTAAATCTATGTAAGGATTAGTTGTAAATTAACAAATACATATCATGAACTGTGAAAAAGAAGATCTTAACTTAGGTATTGAAACTTCGACCACAGATGCTTTGGTAACTTTATCTGAACTAACTGGACTAGGTGACAGTGAGCTTAAAGAGAAAATGAGTCTCTTGGACCAGCACAAAGGTATGGTCAAAATTGATGATGTTTCGGGGGAAGACGCTCAAACTGATAAACCAATTATTCGATTTAGAGTAACATTTATAAATTCGGAAAATTCAAATATAAGCTACTTTATTGATTTAAATGATGATAGTGATCCTATAATACAACCCATTATACATGAAAATATGTCTGGAGTATTAGGAACTTGGGGATTCATTCACGATGCAGACTCAAACATTTATTTTAGAGGAGATGACACACTTAGCTTTGAGAGATATACAAATGGCATTCAAGCTACACTAAAATTTGAGGGACAAAACAATATTGAAATGGGTCCCTTTCCCAATAATAATGATTTTTTAGAGTATTTTAAATCTTCACTCACAGGAGAGTAGTTGTCTGGGGCGGAGGGATTCACCGACTCGGGCTTTGCCCTCCCGGCACCTTGCTTCTCATCCCACACCAAAACAAAAACCTGCCTCTTATAACATAGATCATTAAGAATCCACTTAAAATAAAAGTCAGCGCAAAAAAAATCGTTATAACAATAAAACCAACATAAGCATCATGTTCATAAACCACTCCAGAAGGATCAAAATATCGACCAATCTCATTATAAGGAAGTTGACTACGCTTATAACTCAGATAGCCAAATAGTATCGTTAAAATAAGAAATGAGATAAGCAGTAATCTTCGAACAATAGAAAAATATTTCATAGTTTTTGTATTGGCTGGGGCGGAGGGATTCGAACCCCCGATATCGGTACCAGAAACCGATGCCTTACCACTTGGCCACGCCCCATCGAAGGACTTATACCATCTTTTCTATCGCCTCTTCAACCTGTTCAATCGTACTTTCCACCTCACCCTCAACATTTTCAATCATCCTGTCACATTCCCTAGACCACTCCATTTCCTTCACAAAACTCTGATGTCGCCTTTCAAGCTCATCATCATCAATTGGACTACGTTTCAAAATGCGCGCACTCAGCGTTTCCCAAGAATCCACCGTAATAAAAATCGAAACTAGCTGCTCACGAGGAATCAACTCCCGAATCGATCTCAAACCCTGAACATCAACCTCACGAATCACAACTTTGCCCTCAGCCATCGGCCCCAAAATATGATCTTTCAAAGTTCCATAATAATTTTCACCATGTACCACTGCCCACTCTAAAAAATCCTCATTGGCCATACGCTCCTTAAATTCCTCCTTAGTCACAAAATAATAAACTTCACCCTCTTTTTCACCTGGCCGCGGATCGCGCGTAGTACAAGACAAAGGAAAAACAAATTCAGGATGTCTCTCTCGCAATGTTCGCAAGATCGTTCCTTTACCAGAACCAGATGGCCCAAGTATTAAAACCAGTTTTCCAGGTGCTTGACTTAAATCGCTCAAAATGCTATAATAATTAGATTTGCAGTAAGTTTACCGCATTTCCCCGTTGAAATATAGAGCAGGAAGGGGAGCGGATATATAAATTTAGATCCATAAAAAGAACTAAACTATATGTCCGCCTCTCTCTCTACTCCACATCAGATCCCTAAAAAGATCTAAACTCGGTTCCGATAAGAACCAAAAATTATCGCAAGATAATCAAAAACAAAAATAAAAACAAAAGGAGAAGAAGAGAGATAGACGTCTACGCAAGAGCGCTACGCACACCTCTGTCCTCAATTCTGCAGGACATGTGCCCCATGAATAGCGCTCTTGACTTTATTGGAGTAAAATATAGCCATGAAAAAAATACTACTCACGCTCACAGCACTACTACTTTTCAGTGCTTGCAACACAACAACAGTTCAAGATCCCGCCGAAACAGCAAATAACTATCAAGCAGCAATCGCCGCCGAAAAAGATATCTTTCTGGATTTCTACGCACCTTGGTGCACAATTTGCCGCGCCAATCAGCCGCACATTGAAGATGCCATCACAGAAGAACAAAACTCAAACCTAGTACTTATCCAGATTGATTACGACTCAGACACAGAAATGCGAGCACGCTTCGACATTTTCCAACAATCCATGTACGTATATATTCCAAACGGAAACGAAGAAGAAGCCCGAGTCATAGGGCCAGGCATATTCAAAAAAGACAC
Organism: Candidatus Peregrinibacteria bacterium; assembly: GCA_018658105.1. Taxonomy (GTDB): domain Bacteria; phylum Patescibacteriota; class Gracilibacteria; order UBA1369; family 2-02-FULL-48-14; genus JABHVW01. Next base: position 67,509 of record JABHVW010000014.1, on the reverse strand, counting down.
TTTCCTAGAATTCATTCAAGGCAACTTAGCAGATTAGCGTTTTCTTTTCTTTTTCTTCGCAGGAGTAAATCCATGCAGTGAACCTTCTTCAAGATGCACAAAATAACTCAGTAGTATCCTAATAAAGATCACAACTGCCAACTGAATAATTGAGCGATAGTCCCCCTCTTCAAGCAAGAGAGTAATAATCACATCTTTAGCAATCAAAAAGTCTAAACCTAAAGATAAATAAACCATAAGTGCATGACGCAACTTTTTGGAATATTCTTCATCAAAACCCGTTGCAAAAAAATGCACCAAGCGGCCAATCGTAATAATTACACCTATCAAAACAACAAGCACACCAATATAAGCGATAATATCTCCGAGCTGTTGAATATATGAATCTAGTGGCATAACGCACTAAATATAATCCTAAAATGGAAGATCATCAATGGAAACTTCATCAGCAGCTACAGGAGCCGCAGCAGCCTTGGACCCAACAGTCGCATCAGGCGCAGCAGATGCAGCAGGTGAACTAACAGCAGCGCTATTTGGAGTTCTTTCAAACTTCGCACCACCTTCAACCGGCGCACCAGCCCTATCAAGAAGAATAACATTCTCCGCCACAATCTCAGTTCTGTAACGCTTCACACCATCTTCCCCAGTCCAATCACGAGTTTGCATTCTACCTTCAACATAAATTTTTCTACCCTTCTTAACATATTGGCTAACAATTTCAGCAAGCTTGCCCCATGCCACAATATTGTGAAAATCAGCCTGCTCTTGCCTGTCACCTGTCGTTCGATCTTTCCACACCCTATTCGTAGCCACACTAAAACTAGCCACAGATTGCCCACTGCTCGTCTGCCGAACCTCAGGATCGCGAGTTACATTACCAATAATTTGTGAACGATTCAGTGAGAAAGCCATAATATAGATGTTAAGTGGACTACACTTTATCACGAAGCAGCCCATCATCAAGCAGACTTAAGCCATAAATCACTTCCATAGTCGGCCGATTGTGGTACCCTACCCACACTTTCAGATAAAGGCCCGAAGTTAATAACGTAAAAAGAATCAAAATGACTAGCAAAAATTTCATATTTCAAACAGGTCACGCCAAAGGTTTAGCTCGAATAGAAATCGAAGCAATACTTGGCGACGTAATTAAAGAAGAAGTAAAAGATGGCTTCCTCGTTGAGGCAGAAATTCCAGATCCAGTAGAATTACTAAGCAGAATGGGAAGCACAGTTAGAATTACAGAAGTAATTCAGTCTGGCCCTTCTCGTATGCCATTAAATTTTGAAGAGTGGGTAGTAAAAGCCATAAGCGAGGCAAAAAGTAAACATGAAGGAAAATTCCGCTATGGACTAAGTATGCACCCCAAATCTGAAAAAGTCCTGAAAAATGTCTTAATTGGATCTAAAAAAAAGCTGAAAGCAACTGGCAATGTACGATTTGTTAATAAAGACTTTCAAAATCTCAGCTCAGTTCAAGCTTGGCACCAAAAACTGCTCAAGAGCAACGCAATGGAACTTCATTTGTTCCAAGCAGATAAAAGATGGTATTTAAGCCACACAGTCGCAATTCAAAATTTCGAATGGTACAGCGAGCGCGACTATGAACGCCCATCCAAAAGTGCAAAAAACGGCATGTTCCCGCCAAAACTCGCACAAATCCTAATTAACCTCGCACAAGCAGAAAAAGGCTCAACAATCTTCGACCCATTTTGCGGAAGCGGAACAGTTTTACAAGAAGCACTCCTTATGGGCTACGAAGCCACCGGCTCAGATCTAGTTAAACAAATGGTTGAAGACAGCGAAGTTAATCTAAAATGGCTTCTCACACAAAGGCAAGTCGGCAACCTGCCAAAATATAAACTTTTCGAAGCAGACGCAACAAAACTCACCGCCGATCAAATCCCAGCAAATACAAGCATCGTCACAGAAACTTGGCTCGGCCCAATGCTCACAAAAGAATTAACCGAATTAGAAAGGCCAAAAGTACAAAGAGAAGTTGAAACGCTTTACGAAGATTTTTTCAGCAATTTCAAAAAAGTAGTCAAAGAAAAAACCATCATGGTTTTCACTGCCCCATATCACCGAGACAAAAACGAAAGATATTTCCTCCCACGACTACCAGAAATTCTAGACAAATACACAAAAGTCATCCCAATAAGCGACCACGAACGCCCTTCCCTTTTCTTCGAAAGAAAGAGCCAATTCGTAAGCCGCGAAATTTGGAAAGTAGAGATCAGCCCAGCAGAATAACAGTTCAGCTTGCGAGCCGCCCTGCCCTTCGCTATAATCCTGCTGCGTTCTTTTTGATCACGCACGCGCCCAAAAGGGCACACCACTATTCCCCTGTAGCTCAGTGGTAGAGCAATTGACTGTTAATCAATGGGTCATTGGTTCGAATCCAATCGGGGGAGCCATACTTTTTTACGGGTTAAAATCGATCATAGCCAAGTTGGATGGTGGAACTTTTCTACACCAATTTATAGCGATGAAGTCCCAAGAGAACAATGCCTCCCGACACCAAAGCAGTTATCCCCATAACAAAGAGCATTTGAGGAACTGAGTAGATATCAGCAGCTAAACCTAAAAATGGAATGAGCATGGCATAGAAAAACCGCGCAAATAAACTCTGAGCCGATAGTACAGTTGCACGAATCGAAGAATCTGTAAGCTCATTAATGTAATCAGAAACCACCACATGATACATCCCACGAACAAATTGATGCAGCAAAATAAATAGAAAAGTGAAGAGAAAGAGAATACGACTCATAAGTATGATTCCTAAACCAGACAAAACAGTCAATGAGATCAGAGTGAGCTTCTTCCCCATGAAACTTTCGATTCGATAAGCATATCTGGAGACAAGTCCAGAGACTACATTGAAACCAGCAAAAATAGCCCCATAATAAACAATCTCTACGCCCGTAATCTCAAAAATTGGTTGATAAAACCAAAAGGCTCCATGAAAAAAGGAAAAGGTGATTCCCGTGTAGATAATAAGCCACTTGAGCTTTGGCTTATTCAAGATTTCTTCATGAATGATAGTTCTCAATGTATGAAGGTAACCTTTCTTATAGATAAGCTTACTTCGCTCTGGCTCATGAAGTGTAAAGCTCATCAGTAACATCAATAAAGTTGGAATTATGGCTGCATACCAAATATATCGAAGTTCATATGAAGCAAGCCATCCACCAAGCAAATTGAGAATTGCCATGAGAAAAACCCCATAGAAAATTCGCTTACCCCATATTTGTTTATATTCCTTTTCTCGCCCCAACTGTTTTAGAGTGTCATACAAAAAAGCTGAATCCGCCCCAGATAAAAGCGAAAGCCCTACTGCCATCAAACTTTCACTTATAAGGAATGTCAAAAAGCCACTCCCAATGGAATACGCAATGACAGAAGATAAAATAAATACCGCTGACCATGTAAAGGTTTTTTTACGACCATAAACATCAGCCAGATATCCAGATGGCACTTCAAAGGCGATCAAAATAATAGAAAAAAGTGACTGAAGAATCATCACTTGAGTGAGGCTTAGCCCATTATCTTGCCAAAACAAGACAATGACAGGAATCGCCATGCCAATCGCTACCCCAATAGGATGAAAGAGGTAAAACTTCCAAATATTAGATTGTAACTGAGCTTTGGTTATACCTTGTGAAGTCATGAACCCATAGTACATTATCTATTTCGCTTCTTCTAAAAGAACTAGACCGCTTCAACTATCAGTGCGGTTCTAATTGCGTCCAACTTGGGGAGCCAAACATTTTCGGCAATTTAGCAGGTTAGCAGCACCCTTCAAAAAGCATCCACCCAGACTGGATGCGAACTTTTAGCCTGTTAGAAACAACTGCTATACTTCCATCATGACCCTCACTCTAAGTATCATACTAACCTCACTACCACTTCTCAGTTGGTATTTTCAATATAAGTCATCAAAAAGACAAAACCTCCTCCATGAATTTAAAAATCACTGGACTTGCTACAAAGGCGACTGGATATTTTTGATCATAAACAGCATTTTTCTCTATGCAGTAGTAGTCACCCCAATCATTTTCCTAGTAATCGCCGTCAGCATTCTTGCAAACACTGGAATGCATTTTTTTTGGTCAAGGAATAACATTGGTCAGACAGGCCACCTCTTTGGGAAGAAAACAAAAAAACTCAACTTTGCTGGTTGGACTCACCTAATATTTTCAAGCATAGAAACTGCAATTATATTTTGGATATTAATTGGAATAAGTCAAAATATCTCTTTGCACATCATTGGGTTAATAACAGTAAGCGTATTCGGGCTATTAATAATTTACGGATCAAAAAAAAGTAATTCCTCATTCATCAAATCTGATTCAATCGCAGGTACTGCACTGACAATAGCTGCACTAAGCAGTCTAGTTTTGAGGCTTCAAATGTAATACAACAAGTTCGTTTATGCCGGGAGGGCAAAGCCCGGTGCGGTGCAAACCACTGACTACGGGGAGCCAATTAAACGTTCTTGTCATAGATATCTTTACGATGAGCTACTCTCAAAACAACAAGTATTACCAACTTTTGACTTTTAGGGTCTAAACGAAAAACCACTCGATAATTCCCCACCCTAAATCTGTATGTATCTATTTCAAAACCTTTGAGCTTCTTCGCTTTTACCAAAGGCTCATCAAGTTGAGAAAACTCATCTACCTTTTTCAATATCCTTTGAACAACAGATCGATCCAAACCCCTTAAATCTTTTTGAGATAACTTAGTATAAACCACTTTATAATCCATACTCCTCCATTAACGCATCACTTGCCACATATTCACCATTTTTATATTCCTTCCAAGAAGATTCAACTGTACCCTTAAAAGATTTACCTTGTTTAAGAGGTTTCAAAGTCAAAACTTCCCCATCAAAATTAGCTTCAAAATAATTTGTATCAAATTGATCTCTCCAGTTTTTTGGAAGAGTAACCTGCCCACGACTAGTTGATTGCAAAACTTTATTCATAATAAGAAAATAAGTAATTCTGCATTCATTATATCACGCAGTGGCATAAAATACTAGTTCTAATTGCTAGAGCATGCGATGAACGACGACCGAAGAGAGAAAGTGTGCTAGACCTAGCTGCGAATAGGGAGCTTAGCGACTGATTGAGCAGGTAGAGCCCGTACGACGAAGTGAGTCGGATGAAATAGTACGCAGAGCGTGCGTCCAACTTGAGGAGCCAACTCAATTCAACCGTTTCTGCGCATCCCCATAAATCACTGACCTGTGCCCAATGGCAAAAATCTTTATTAGTTTTTTCTCAATCCTAAAAATCACTCTGTAATTCCCTACTCTCAATTTTCTATATCCTTTTAGAGATTTTCTTAAAGGTTTTCCAAATTTCTCAGGTTCAGTAGTAAGTTTCTTTTCAATTGCAACTCTAATACGTTTTTTAACATCAGAAGACAATTTAGGTATATCTTCCTTTACCACTTCTTCTGCATACTGAATTACAAATGTCATGCCCATGCTTCATCATGGGATACAAATTTAGTATTTTTATTGTCACGTTTAGAAGCAATTTCATCCCAAACTGTATCTTCATCCACTTCAATAGCAAGTTTGATAAGATAAGCTGCTTTCGTTGCAGTCGGAACTCCATCCCTATCAGCCAAATGCACAAGTGCTGCATCTACATCATCGGGTAAACTAACCATTATTCGTTTTTTTGAGGTAGCCATAAATTAGAAATTAAATACATATCAAGTGTAACACTTTTGCAACACCTATGCAAGCTGTTCACAAACCACTAACTACGAGCTAAGCCACCTGCTTCCAAAGCTTAAATTTATGTAGCAAGTGCGCACCAAAGGCAGCAAACACAATCACAATTTTAGTTATCCAGCCAACAATTGGAATTAAACAAATTAATGTTAATAAAACATAAATCAAAAGACTCAAGAAAAAGTGAGCCACCTTGCTCCATTTAAGCTTCCAATGAAGCACCACCCAATGAGCCAGAACAATTGAGCTAACAATACTTGCCAGGTACACAGTAATCGCATAAAGCAGCAAAGTAATAAGCCCCAAAGGAATACCAATTACTGTAACCATCACTAAAAGAGCAACAATTGGAACAAAAACAAAATAAAGAAAACCTGCTAGCAAAGATTTCGAAAATTCTTTCTCCAATTCCATAGCAGCCTTTTTAAAGAACTTCTTAGTAGAAAGTGAAAGAAGCAAAATAATCAAAGCAGCTGATAAAAAGTGAAACATCATAAAGCCAAATGCAATACTTGCAAAAATGCCACCTAGCTCAGCCTCATCAAAATCAAATTGATCTGTATATTTTGCTGTAGACAATTCAGGATCAAAAGTCGCAGTACCAGCTATTGAAACCTCTGTTAAATCAAGCTCCCCATCTTTCGTCCAATAATTTAAATCTCCACCTAATTGAGCACTTGATCCAAACACAATCTCGTCAGCTGCAATCACACTATTCCCTCCAAAAACACTATTAAGCATCACCGACCCACCATAAACAGTTGCTTCACCAAGAACTGGACCATCAACAATCACCATACCAGAACCCATTTTCAAATCACCTTCCACAGTTCCATTCATATTCACCCTTCCTCCACCAATTATCAAATCCCCTTTAATCACTGCTGATCTAGAAATATTAACCGTTCCACCACCTACAAAAAGATCATCCCCAACAATCGAGTTAATTGTCACCTCACCACCCCCAGCTCGCAAATCATCCCCAACAGTTCCATCAATAGTAATAACACCAGCCCCAACATTTAAATCCTGACTGATATCAGCAGAAATCGTAACAATACAACCAGCAACACTGGCATCTCCTTCAATATTTTCATCAATAATTACAGGGCAACCAGCAGCATAAAGATCATCATCAAAAGGAACTGACAAAAACAACTCTTCTCCCGCCTCAAAGAAAACTGCAGAAGCAGCACCAGCAAAAAGCGGTACTGAAATAATAGCAAAAAGAGCAGAAGCAATAAAAAGTTTTCCTAATTTATTCATTTGTGAGGATTTATTAATAATTCAATCAGATTATACACCCAAGCAGAACTCCATCTCAAGCATAGTAAATCGAATGAAATAATTCACATTTTATTCTTTAGTTTTTTTCTAACACCCATTATAATACGATCTTATTTCAACCAACCAACATAATTATGGCATTAGCTAGACCTACAGAACCTAACGTAGCAGATGAAGATATTTGTAAAGCTGAATGGACACCAAGTAACTCACGTCATCTTGTAGCTATTTTCTTTAATGCCCTTCAAAAAGTAGCAGATCATAATGCATTACAAGAAGCAAAAGATATTATTCAAGGAGCAAATTTAGATAAGCATGTACTATTCCTTATAGCTGAACATTCAGAAGATATTGCTCCTAGAGGCACTGAGACCTTAAGACAACTTCTGAAATATATTGCGAAAAACGAGCGTGCATCAGGACAATCAAATAAATTATATCTTGCATACAAAGATTTATGCACCATATTGAACCCAGACAGCCAAAAAGCAATTGAAATAATGCAAAGCCTAGATTATCTAGCTTCTCATTCTCCAGAACACGCTTTCAATCATATATTAGATATGGCAAGAAATGGATGGACTAACAAGGACTCATACCAAATGCTATTCATTTTCCTTACGAATATCCCTCAGACCAAGACTCACTAGTTGAGGCAGAGCGTACTAAAGTTCGTTCTGCTTTGGAATCTTAGTGACCTTTAAAACCTAGAAAAAATCAAAGAAGAAGTTTACTAAGAGATCAATGATTACGAGAAGCCATTCTACAATATCCAAAATTTCCCATTCCTGCTAGGATGGTCACGATGAAGAACAAAGAAAACAACTACGCTTTTATTGACAGTCAGAATCTCAATTTGAGCATCAAAAACCTGGGCTGGAAACTAGATTTCAGGAAATTCCGCAGATATCTCAAAGAAAAATATGGCATAACAAAAGCATTTCTTTTTATTGGCTACATCGACGGAAACGGAGACTTATACAAAGCCCTACAAGACTCAGGGTTTATCTGTATTTTCAAACCCACACTCACATACAAAACCGGTAAGATCAAAGGGAATTGTGATGCTGAACTAGTCTTACAAACAATGATCGAATATCCACATTATGAAAAAGCAGTAATTATTACAGGTGATGGAGATTTTCATTGTCTTGTAAAATATCTTATCCAAGAGAAGAAACTAAAAAAATTACTTGTTCCAGATCAAAAAAGCTACTCAGCTCTATTAAAACGATTTCCCTCTGAATTTCTTGCCTTCGTCAGTGATCTCAAGAAAAAACTTTCATACAAAAAAAGAACCCAATAAGGACAGAAACTTAAAGGGCGCTCTTTGTGGTGATTACAGCACGATTATACCTTTTAACAAATAAATTGGCAAGAGCTCAAAGAATTAGATATAGATGATCCAAACTCACCCAGAAACAACTATAAAAACAAATAAAAGCACGAGATAATAGACAAATACCCCGTAAAGAGCTAACGTATAGGCCTAATAGGTATAATTCAATAATGCTTAGAAGAAAATATTTCTTAACCTTATCAATATGAAAGGTATAATCAAAAAGTTAGACGAAAGAAAGTTCGGTTTTATTACAGTAGATGGTGGAACAGACTATTTCTTCCATTCAAACGAATGTGAAAATTTCGACGGTCTAAAAGAAGGTGACTCTGTTACTTTTGACACTGCTGACTCTGACAAAGGGCCTAAAGCTGTTAACGTAAAACTTGATTCAGGATCTGCTCCTGAAGAAGCTGCTCCTGCAATGGAAGAAGCTGCTCCTGCAATGGAAGAAGCTGCTCCTGAAGCAACTGACGAAGCTTAATTATCACTTCAATTCAAAACCAACCAGACCCAAAAGGAATGGTTGGTTTTTTGCTATACCACAAAAAAACACTATTAAATTCGCAAAACAAATCTACCGCCTCCCTCTTCTTTTATATTCTCTCCTTTGACGAAGGGTCTCAGCCTTACTCCGTGGCTTCCCTCTTTTAAGAGATTTAGCAGATATAGTAGGTGTCTTTGGAAGATCCGGCAGAGGCAAAACTGGCAGCTGAAGCTTGATGAGCCTTTCAATGGCTTTCACATCTTTTCTCTGTTCAGGGCAGGCAAATGAAATCGCCTTACCAGAATGAGACGCACGCCCAGTTCGCCCAATTCTATGCACATAATCTTCTGAGTTATCCGGAAGATCAAAGTTAATCACCAATTCAATTTCAGAAACATCAATTCCACGCGCCGCAATATCTGTTGCAACCAATACTCGAAAACGACCAGACTTAAAGCCCTCAAGCGCAGCCTTACGCTGATTTAAAGAACGATTCGAATGTATCTCAGCAGCGGAATGCCCAATTTTATTCACAACTCTACAAATCTTTTTTGCACCATGTTTTGTTCGACTAAACACAAGCACCGTACCTTTATATTCTGAAAGCAACTGATTAAGCAGCGCCATTTTCTGAGGCTTTGGAACAATAAATAGCTCTTGCTCAACCTGCTCAGTAGTTGAGCCAGCAGGCGCAACCTCAACACGAAGAGGCTTAGCCATATACTTGCGAGCAATCTGAGAGATTTTCGCAGGCATAGTCGCAGAAAAAAGCATAGTCTGCCTTTTGCTAGGCAAATCAGCCATAATTTTTTTAATCTGTGGTTCAAAACCCATATCTAACATTCTATCTGCTTCATCCAAAACCAAAATTCCAATATTTTTCAGAGAAAAAGTCCTTTGCTGCAAATGATCAATCAACCTTCCCGGAGTCGCAATAATCACATTCGGTTTCGCCTTCAATTTTTTAATCTGAGGCCCAATATTCGTTCCACCAATAATCACAACCGTTTTCAGACCAACAGGCCCTCCAACCTTTTGCAAAGTTTCATCCACCTGCAAAGCCAGCTCACGAGTAGGGCAAATAACCAAACCCTGACATTTCAATGCAGAAATTCTCTGAAGCATCGGTATCGAAAAAGCCAAAGTCTTACCAGTACCAGTTTGCGCAATCCCAATCATATCATCGCCACTTATCCCAATAGGAATAGCCTTATATTGAATCGGTGTTGGCGTCACAAATTTAAGCGCATCAAGACGCTTAAGCAAACCAGGCGCAATGCCAAGCCCATAAAAACTATCATGTGAATTATCGTTCATGCGCGCACTATAACCTATTATCATTGACAGTTAAACACGCGATCAACTATTCCATTCACCACATAATCTTCAAGATCCCTCTCAGCCCTTTTATTCCAACTATATTCAACTTGATCAGTAGCCTGATTCAATCGTAGAGTTAAATCCATAACAGAATTATGATCAAAACCACCCACAACATCAATCTTCAAGCTTAAGATCTCATCAGAATTTATCAAAGACTTAGGAATAGCAAGATCAACACGTACAGAATGGCTCTCATCACTAACACCACAAAGCTCTTTTAAATCCCCATCCTCAAGATAATTTTGAAAATCACCAAAAGCAGATCGAAAAGCATTAACCTTTTCCATACATTTAGAACTTAAAGATAGTCCGCTATTCATTTGTGCCACCCTCTCCCTAGCTGAATTAACTGTACTAATTCGAGCCCGTAAATCAGCTAGCACTTCATCAAGTGCAGCAGTATTAACAGGTTCAGTCTCTGAATCATCATCTAGTGAAACTAAGACTTTATCTACTTCATCAGTTAAGCAAGTTTTCAAACTTTGAATTGCTACTCTAAGGACCATTTATTATTAGTTATTAGAGAGTAGCTTCGCACAATTCTTGAGTTTTGTCAAGCATACAGGTTCATAATAATCGCCATGAGAATCACCTGAGGCAATGTAACCAAAGGTAAAAAGAAAGCAGTTTTCCACCTGCCCGTCGTTTCTTTAATTGCCAGAATTTCAGTGTAGTCAGTCGACACACCCGTCATCAAAAATGCAAAAGCATTGCCAGGCGCACCTGCTCTAGTCAAAATATCTGCTGCAACCGGAGTTGAACCCTCGCTGCAAACTTCAAGAATTGTTGCAACAAGCAAAGTCAAACCAAGCCCACCTATTGTTGGACCAAAAAGTGTTTCAAAACTTTCAGGCGGAACAAAAGTACGAATTGCAGCTGCCAAAATTGTACCAAAAAATATCCATCGTAAAATCATCCGTGAACCCTTTAAACCAGTCCAAAGTATTGAAACAATATTTTTAGGATTCAAATGTGATAATTTCAAACCTTTCATTAATTCTTTTTTAACAGAAAAATCTTTCGCTAACTCAATAGTATTTGGATTTTTTGGCAACACACCTCGCTTCACAAGTTGATCAAAAATCAATCCAGATACAACAGCCATAAGAAAAGATAGAAGCAAAAATGCCAAAGTCCATTTTAAACCTACTAATGCCCATAAAATCAAAGTCAAAGAAAGTGAATTCCAAGGGCTAGCAATCAAAAAAGCCATGGTTTGCCCAAGGCTCAAACCCCGCTGATATAACTTCATACCCACAAGCAAAATTCCATGCGAACATAAATCAAGCATAATCCCAGCCAAAGCAGCGCGGAATATTCCCGAAAAACTACCACCCCTACCCATCACAAATGCAATTAAATCTCGAGGGATTCTATCTAAAAGACCTACAAAAAATATACCAAGCAACATACCCCACGCCATTCGATTCAATAGATCAAAAGTACTCTCAGAAAAAACGCTCAAATATTTTACTTCAGCAAAATCTACAGAAAAAAACAGCCATCCAAAATAAGAAATCACCAAAATAAATACAGTGGACCAAAGAATCCAATCAAATCTTTTCTTTTTTTCACCGCCGCTATGACAAGAATGTTTATTCATAAAGACACATACTATAGGTTCTAAAGATACAATTCAAATGTCAAATCTCAAAGAAACTGTTAAAATCTCTCCATGAAATTCAAAACAATTTTCTGGGATAACGATGGCACTCTCGTAAACACCGAACCACTATATTTCAAAGCAACTCAACAAGTTTTAGCCACCATAGGCATAGATTTGACCAGAGACTGGTATATAAATGTGCAATTAAAAAAAGGTTTAAGTGCATTTGATTTAGCATTCGAAAAAGGCCTCAATGAAACTGAAGTTCAAGCACTTCGCAATAAAAGAAATGAAATTTATATGCATCTCTTACAAATTGATTCCCCCGTTATAGATCATGTAATTCCTACTTTAGAAAAGCTGCGCGGCAAAATCCCAATGGGAGTTGTAACAAGTAGCCATCGCGATCATTTCGAAACAATTATGAAAGCCTCCGATTTAAAAAAATATTTCGATTTCACAATCTGTAACGACGATGTAATTAAAGACAAACCTAACCCCGAACCATATTTAAAAGCATGGGAGCAAAGCGGCTTCAAAAAAGAAGAATGCTTAGTAATCGAAGACACCGAACGAGGAGTCACTGCCGCAAAAGCAGCCGGCCTCACCTGTTTCGCATGTCCAACTGAACTTTCCAGCACTAACGATTTTTCAAATGCAGACAAGCAAATAAATAATGTTAGTGAAATACTCGACTATTTTGATGTATAGTAAATCAACTTAACAACACCTAAAAATGACAACACTCAAATGCGATCTATGCGACCACACCGCCCAAGGCGAAACTTTTGAAGATTGGATGAAAGCACTTATGCCTCATTACATGAAAGACCACGCCGACGTAATGAACGACTCAAGCAAAACTGACGAAGACAAACAAAAATGGATGGTCGAAAACAAAGTACGTTTCGACGCAGCATAAATCTATGGAACCAACATTCACATTCAAATCTAAAATGTGGTTATGGCAAGGCAAAGGAGCCTGGCATTTTATAACTGTGCCTTTAAATTTATCAAAAAAGATAAAAGGCTTTCATGAAGGCCCGCGCAAAGGTTTCGGTTCTATTCCAGTAGCCGTAACAATCGGCAAAACCACTTGGAAAACAAGCATTTTTCCAACAAAAGAAGGTACATACGTCCTACCAATCAAAAAAGATATCCGTAAAAAAGAAAACCTCGAATTAAACAAAAATATCGAAGTGAATATTACGCTTCAGTAGAATTAAACTACAAATATCCAAAATGGAATCGTCAGCACAGACAAAATTGTACTTAAAACAATTGAACGAGCAATAAAAGATTTATCTAAATTATACTCTTCAACCAAAGCAAAAGGAGTAATTGCAAGAGGCATAGCTGCATCAACAATTGAAACTGAAAAATCTCCAGTATCTAGCTGCATAGCTTTAACAACAAAATAAAAAATAGCAGGTAAAACCATCAAAGTCATAAGAGTGAAAATCCCGCTTGGCAGCCAATCTTTCAACTTTCCAAATTTCGTATGCCCCAAAAATAAACCGATCACAACAAGTACAATCGGTGTTACAGAAGCCGCCAACATATCAATTGCTTGTTGCAAGGCAGATGGCAACTCAAGGTTTAAATATGAAAAAACCAAACCAAAAACTACTGCAAGCAACAAAGGATTTTTAACCAATCTAAACAGAATTTTATGTAAAACCGCATCTTTATTTTTCTTATTCCAAATTTCCAAACATCCAATTCCTATTGTAAATATGAATAACAAATAAACTGCCACAACTAAACTAGCTTCTCCTAATACCGAATCCCCATAAGATTGAACCAAGGCAGGTATTCCCAAATAAGCCGCATTTCCAAAACCCAAACATATAAATAGCGTCATAAACATTTTCTTCTTCAGCTTCAAAAGTTTGCCAATTACATATGCCAAAACAAAACTCATCAATAAAAATATTGAATTCGCCAAAAGCAAATCCCATTCTTCCATAATTGAAAATTCCATGCCTGCCAAAGCAGAAAATAAAAGTGCTGGAAATCCAATTTTCAAAGCGTAAGCATTCAACTCTTCTTGCCATTTAACATCTGCAATACCAAATTTAACTAAAAAAGCACTTCCAAAAATAATTATAAATAGTGGTGCAATAACTAAAATCAATTCAAACATAAAAATAATTTATAAAAACTTATTTATCATCTCAACGATTTTTGGGCCATCTACATCAAACTTACTAAAATAATATTTTGCCCCCTTCTGCAAAGCCCTTTCTTTATCGCCATCTTGCCCTAATTTTGAAAGAATAATTACAGGAATTTGAGCTAAAGCAGCATCAGCAGCCAACTCATCCAGAACCTCAAAACCATCCTTCAAAGGCAATCCAATATCCAAAAGCAAAAGATCAGGTTTTTTCTCTCTCATAACTTTAACCGTTGACTCCCCATCTGCAACTTCAAGCACATTCAAATTCAATTTTTGCAATTGCATTTTCGTCATTTTCTTAATGAATTGATCATCTTCGGCAACTAAAACAGTCTTACCACTCAATTCACCTGATTTTGCACCCTCCTCTTTCTTGGGTAATTTAGCCAAATCTGACAAATCAACCATAGATAACAAAGAATCATCTACATTTACTTTCTTGCTGCTTGCATCCAGTGCGCGAACCCAATTAGGAATCAATTTGAAAATCGCATAATCACTACCTTTAATTTGAATAATCGGTGGCCAAAAGTCACCAATATCAACTGCAGATTTCGCCAAAACTTCTAAAGCTTTATCAATTTCTTGAGAATCTTGAATAACTTGTACTTCACCATGAATATGGATATTCAACTCATCTTTCAAACCAATTACAATTCCAACATTAGGATTTTCAGATAAATTTTTATATTTCTGAGTATTTACTCGAGTGGAAAAATACAAATTAAAAGACTCATCCAAAGCATATAACATAGTGCTCGCATGAGGCTGCCCCACTTTAGACGAAGTAGCCATAACCATTAAATGATTCTGTTGCAAAAATGTCCGGATTTTCTTAAGAAATTCAATATCTGGCATGGCGTGGTGGATTAGAAACTATAAAAAGTAAACTATCAGTAGACCCAGAACTAAAAACAAACTAATTTTAATAGATCGAGATTTATGACTTTCAGGTACCAAATCTGAAGCTGATATATATAAAAATGAACCGGCAGCAACACCCAATAAAATTCCTAAGACATGCTCAGAAAGTTCCGGAGCAAACAATAATGTTATTAAAGTTCCAAACGGTGTTGCAAGAGCGACAGCAACTGTCATTTTTTTTGCCTTAGCAAATTCCATTTTACCATGTTTCAAAATAGAGAAAGTAAATATTCCTTCAGGTAACTCATGAACAAAAACAGCTATTGCCGTCATTAAACCAAGTCGTGGATCAATTTCATGACTAACTGCAATTGTAACTCCATCCAAAAGAGAATGAAAAAACAAACCAGCCCCAGCCACAGGACCCAAAACATGAGCATGACAATGTTCCTCCCCTTCTCTACAAGCATGAAATCCAATCAAAGCTTCAATCAAAAAGAATGCCACAAACCCAACCAAGAGCCACAAAAATACATCTTCACCTAGCATTTCACTCGCTTCTGGTAATAAATGAAAGAAAGCAGTTCCTAAAAGCACACCAGCTGCCAAACTCACAATCGCATAAGAATATTTTTTAACCCATCCCTTCGCATACAGTGTTAATGCAAATCCAAGCAAAGTTGCAGAACCTGCAATAGCCGAATAGATTAACGGTGTTAAAATTGAATTTTCCATTAATAAAAGGTTAAGCCCAATTCCTCAAAAGATCAAGGAACAGTCGCAGCATTTTCACCAGCCAAACGACCACTTGCCCACGCCGCCTGCAAATTAAAGCCTCCTGTAAAACCATCATAATCTAAAATTTCACCTGCAAAATACAAGCCAGAACAAATTTTAGATTCCATAGTCTTTGCACTCACTTCAGAAAGATCCACCCCACCAGCAGTAACAAATTCATCCCCTGCACTTCGCCCAATAATTGTAAAAGACATATTTTTCAAAGCATCAATAACTTTATTCAAATCCTTTTTACTTAATTCAACACTAATTTTTTTTGGATCAACAGAAAGCTGTTTGCAAATAATTTCTGCAAAAGAACGTGGAACAAAACGACTTAAAATATTATTAAAACTTTTCTTTAAATTCGCATCCAATTCTTTCGAAAATTCCCCCTGCAATTCCTCATGATTTTTCTCCGGGAAAAAATCCACAAAAAGCTTTGCAGGTTTATTTACATCAAATTTTTCATACGAAGAATATGCCGAAAGCGCAAAAACCGCCGGACCCGTTATTCCTTTGTGCGTAAGCATTATTGGCCCAGTAAAAGTAAATTTCTCTTTGCCACGAAATGACAAAGCTACATTTTTAAAAGATAAGCCCGAAAGCTCAGCAATCCATTTTTCAGCAAGTACAAAAGCATTCAAGCTCGGCCCAAGCGCAGTAATATTATGCCCCAAAGATTCTGCAAAACTATAGCCATCACCTTTTGAACCAGTATGCCTATACGCTTGTCCACCAGGAGCCAAGATCAGTTTATCTACTAGTAAATTCTCGCGCCCATCGAAACTCAAAACAAACTTATCACCTTCTTTTTTCACAGATTCCAATGCAGTCTCAAATAAAATTTGCACACCAGATTTTTTCAAAAAAGTCTCAAAAGCTCGCACAACATGCATTCCATTATCCGATTTAGGAAAAACTCTCATATCTTCTTCAATTTTTATAGGAACCCCATGGTCTTGCATCCATTCACGCATTTTCACAGGTGGAAAAGCATACATTGCAGTTCTTAAAAAACGCGGCCCACGCGGATATTTCTTCAAAATTTCTTTCAAGTCATCTAAACCCGTCGTCAAATTACATCTACCACCACCTGAAATAATCACTTTTTTACCCAAAATCTTATTTCGCTCAATCAAAAAAATTTCATGCGAAGAAGACAATTCCATAATTCTAGCCGCAGCCATCAAGCCAGCCGCACCCCCACCAATAATTGCAATTTTTTTCATCTATAGAACCCTATGCTGCAAACGCCACTTTAGCAACTTCAAATCTCTCACCAACAGTCATTTGCACAACAACACCTAAATTAGCTGGATTTTGAACCACTCTCATAGGGCTTTGACTAATAATCAACCCCATCCTAGTACCATTCAACTCATGAGGAGCAATTGGCGAAACCGCAAAATCGTTCAAATCTACACCATCACTACCATTTAAAATGGCCCTAGCTCTATCCACTCCCAACGCCTGCTCAACCAACGCCCTACTTACATTCAAAGTTCTCTTAAGGACATGAGGAAATGCACCAGGTTTAGCAAGCCTATCAGCAATCACAGGTGAAACCCTCAAATGATCAACCCCTGCAAAACCCTTTGCATGACCCTCATGAACCGCACCCGCAACAATATCTGCCATATCTTTTGTTGCAGTACGTCTCATAGCATTACTCTCAACAGGATAAACCTCATCCGTATCTCTTGCGTAACGCATATCAACCTGAACATCAACACTATCAACTCCTTGATCTATCAACTCATTTGCCATTTTCATCAAAACGAATTCAGCTTTTTCAACAATTCCAGCATCCAAATCATCAGGATCAATAATTGCACCTTGAAAACCTGTTCCAGCCTCATTCAACATTTCCTTCGCAACATAAGGAATAGTTGCCCTACCACCTCTAATTTCAATAGTAGAAGAAATTGATGTACCTGAATAATAAGGCGCAACAAGAATTCCAGCCTCATTTGTCTTAGGATTAAAAGTTTCAACTAACCAGTTGAGTAAATTTATTCCAATGTCTTTACCTTCATCACAACCTTCAACTTTCACAATATAGTTACCAGCTGGCTTTTTTTCTACAACAGCATTACCAATCCCACCGCCCGCAACTGTCTGCCTAATCATCAATTTATTTCTTCCAGATTCTTGAATCACATCTTCAATAACAGCAACAACATCTTTACATCTATCTAAATGCTCATCTTGCTCACGACCTCCAACTCTAGAATATGGCACATGATTTACACCTGCCCTAAGCAAAAACTCCTGGAATTGCCACTTATCTTTTAATGCATAAACAATTGGATTACAACGATTTTCAAAATCATAATAAGCTCCAATATGTTCAGCCAATTCAGCAGCACTTTCTTTATCTACATATGGATCCAACTCAAAACCTTCATATGTACCTCTACCTAAAACTGCCTTATAATCTGCAGTGGCTGTATCACCAACAGGTAGAGTTACTCGTCGTACCCTTTCACCAACAAATGCTATTTGAGCAGCTAAATTACCTGGAAATAAAAACTGAGCAACATGATCTAAATGATCACGATTATTCGTTTCAGGAATAACAACTCTTCCAGTCACATCTAAAGGTCGAGCAACACCACGCCCAGCAACTGGCCCTATAACTTTCAAAGAAGCAGCATCAGTCACCCTGTTGTCCCAAACATCACCGACATTAAATATTCTAACTTTAGGTTTTCTCATAGGAAAAATTAGCCAACTAATATAGTCATAATTTGTCAAATTCAGCAATAGCAAATTTTACACAAATCAAACAATCAATATATAATACAAAAAGCTAATAAATAATCTGAAAAAAACAAACGCCATCCAAACAACCGTATGCATAGTTGGAGCCGGACCCGCCGGAGTTATTCTTGCATATCTGCTTGCAATGCAAGGAATAAAAACTCTACTGCTCGAAACCGAAAAAGATTTTGATCGCAACTTCCGAGGAGACACAGTCCACCCATCCACCATGGAAGTCTTAGATCAACTAGACCTTGTAAAAGGCTTAATGAAATTCCCACATACAAAAGTCGATCTTTTCCAGATCAACAAACAAAAGCTCGTAAACATATCTAGCCTTAAGTCAAAATTCAACTACGTTACACTTTTACATCAAAAAGATTTACTAAAATACCTTACAGATAAAGCAAAGAAATTCCCAAGTTTCACACTTTTAATGCAAACCAATGCACAAGAACTCATAAAAAAAGGCGAGAAAGTTGTTGGAGTAAAATGTCTTCAAAAAGGAAAATGGCTAACTGTAAAAGCAGACCTCATTATTGGCGCCGATGGACGATTCTCCAAAATGCGCAAAGAAGGCGATTTTAAATCCAAAAGCAAATCAGTACCAATGGATGTGCTTTGGTTTAAATTACCCAAAAATAAAAATGACAAAAATCTATCTTCAGGCGGAAAGCTCGGCAAAGGCAGCATGTTAGTTGTTTTAGAAAGAGAAGAACATTGGCAACTCGGCTACATTATTGCAAAAGGCGAATACAGCGAACTCAAAGAAGAAGGTTTTCCAAAATTCAAAAAAGAATTCCTAAGCCTTGCACCAAACTTCAAAGACCGAATCAATCTAATCAAAGGCTGGAAGAACGTAAGCTTACTTAATGTTGAATCCAGCTTAGTAAAACGCTGGTACCGAGATGGACTTTTACTCATCGGTGATGCAGCACACGTAATGTCACCAGTCGGTGGTGTTGGTATAAATTACGCAGTCAAAGATGCCGTCACAACAGCAAACTTACTATCTAAAGCTATTAAAAACGGTACACTCACAACTCGTGACCTAGCCAAAGTACAAAGAAGTCGCAAACTTCCAACCCAGCTTATTCAACATTTTCAATCCTTTGCACAAAGTAAAATATTAAGCCCAACACTTCACGAAAAAAGTATTCCACTACCAGTTAAGATTCTTTTCAAATTTCCATACATTCAAAACATACTAGCCCGCATAATTGGGATAGGTTTTAAACGAGTACTGATTGATAAAAGCATATTATAAAAAAGAGCGACCTCTCGGTCGCTCTTTTTGTTTTAAAATTATGAACTAAAGATAAGCTACCCAAACAAGGTAACCACCAAGAAGTACACCAAGAATTGAAGCTAATTTAATCAACGAAGGCATCATAAATTTACCTGCAGTTTTTCCATAAGCATCAGTTGCAATAAGAAGAAGTAAACCTTCAAACAGCATACCCCAACCCATTAAAGTAACTAAAATCTCTGTGAAATTTCCCCAAAGATTATGAGTAAGAACAACAGCTATACCAGCAACAAATTCAACAATACCCATAAAAACTAGGTGCATGTTTTTACCTGTTAACTGTTTACGCCAATCCATATACATACCCTTATTTACAAGGCCAGAAAGCCCCATAACTAGGAGTACAGGCCCCATCAATTGGGCCAAAAGTAAAGTAGTTTCATTCATGTATTCAGTGGGTTAAGAAATAAATACATTATATTATTATACCACATTTGCACTATCTTATCAAGCACCTTGAGCTGCTCATTTAAACTTAATACACTTAGCAAAAAGTACAATTAAAATTGCACCGTATGCACCAAAAATCCAAAAAGAAAATTGATCATATAAAAGCCCCGCAAAAAGCGGCGCCACCCCATGACCAAATGATGTAATCGATTCATCCAAGCCTGTCGCCTCCCCTTGTGCAGACTCATGTGTGCTAGTAGTAATCAAAGCTTTAAAACTAGTAATTACCATTGAAAGCCCCAAATTGAACGGGAAGGAATTAATCAAAAATAGCCAAAAAGGCCAACCCCAAAAGACATTCCCCAAGCCCCAAGGCAATAAAGGCAAAATCAAAAGAGATACGGCAGTCAGCAATAGCCCCACATAAAAAGTTTTAACCAAACCAATTTTTCGCTCAACGAAAGGCACAATAAATGCTTGATTCACTATTGAAAACAATCCAACCACACTAATTACAAAACCAAGTTCAATCGGTATCAATAAATAGTGATTTTGAAAAAGCAAAATCATCGAAGTTGTAACCGCCACATAAACAAGTGCAAAAACCACGCGCGAAGACAAAAGTGGACGAATCTTTTTATTCTCTCTAAACAATCGAAATTTCGCAAAAAAGTTCAAATGCTGCCAAAGCTCCATTCGTTCACTCACTTTACGTTTTGCTTTCGGCAAAGACTCCGGCAAACCTACACAAATTACAACAAGAGTTACCAAAGAAATAATAATCGCCAAAATTGCGGTACCTAAATATGCAATTGGCGTGGCCACAGAAAAACCACCAAGCGCAGGACCCAACAAAAATCCAAATCCATAAACCGCACCAACAATTCCAAAGGCCTTCGTCTTCTCCGATTTATTTGTCCTGTCAGAAACCCAAGCATGTGCAACCGAAACATTTCCACCCGTTAAACCATCAAATATTCTTGCAAACAAAATCACCAAAAGCGCCACAGACATATTCCACACCTGCAAATCATCCGGCAAGAAATACGCCGAAGCAAAAATAATCCACGAAAGCAAAGTTCCAATTTGGCTCAAAATCAAAAGCAAACGCCTCCCATATCTATCGCTTAATTTACCCAAATAAGGCGCCGCAATAAATTGCATAAAAGAATATGAAGAAAGCAAAAGCCCATATAAAAGCCCCTGATTCACCCCTGAATATTCTGCAATAACACTCGGCAATACAGGAATCAAAAGCGAGAAACCCAGTACATTCACAAAGTGAAGCGGCAATATTGGAAAAATTTTCTTCACAAGAAATAATTATTGAATCTGAACAGTGCCATAATAGTCACCATAATCACCACATTTAGTTGGATTCACATAATTTATTTTTGCCCCTTCCTCCACATCATCAAATGTATGGCTAAAAGACATCGGAAAAGGATCACCAGCCACATCTTTCCAATCATCTAAACGACGTTGATGCATGGCTTCAATCCAATCAGATAAAGTTTTTCCGCTCAGCTCATCCATCACACCATTATTTTTTGCAACTTTCCAAAGAAGTTCCTCATATATTTCTAAGAAAATACCATCCGAATTATCCCAGAAATTCTGAAATGTCGACTGCAACTCTTCCAAACTTTCAATCCCCTTCAAATTTAAAGTCTGAAACGCCGTAGGATTTCCAGCCGCACCGGCTTTGAGCGCCCACTGATTCGGGCAACCAGAACCAACCGCACCATAAGGCTTCTTAATTGGATGCTGCCCCTCATTTGGACATGCCGCAGTATTATAATTAAATCCATCTTGCGGCTTTTCTCGCAAACCATTGTGCTGCACAACAAATCGAGTGCCATGCTCCTCAATACCTTGCTTAATTATTTTTTCAGTTTGTTCAACCCCCCTCGGCAAATCATCTTCATCTACACCATCTTGACCTTCATATTCACCATTTTCTCCAACTTTAGGAAAACCACCTTGAATCAACATATAACTCATATCTTTTTCAGGAAACGCTTCCGCCAAAAGCTCAGTTTGTTTGCTATAGAAGTCGTATATTCCAGAAGGTGTATAACCAGCCTCAACCCAAACTTCTGGATTACACAAACAGCCCGGCTCACAACGCTTAGGTACACGATTTTCATGAGTAAACATATTAGCTCCACTTGGCTTTATGTATGCCAAATTTCTATACCAAGCATTTTTCTCTTTCAGATGATCAGCTGCAGCCTCCAAAACTTCAAAGTAATATTTCTGATAATTTGGATCGGTAGGACTAGCCAAATATAGTTGCGAACCACATTGCCCAGGCTCTAAACTATCGCCACCATCAACAAAATGATATTCCTTAACTACATTCGCAGCACCTACAACCGATTCATCAGAAATCCAATCTGGCTCTCCATGCTTACCAGACCGAAGAGATAAACTATAAACTTTTCCACTCTCCACAGCTCTTTCAACCTCTCTATCTAAAATAGTCCAATCAAAAACACCAGGAGCCTTATGAACCTCATGCCAATCAATTCTAATATAAACACCTGTTAAATCAGAATTCTGCCATGTTTGCGCCATAGTTTCATGCTTATCTCCAATTTTACAAATATGTAAATCACCCGTTTTTACATTCACCTTATCATGGGGACAAAATGCATCTGCATCATTAGCATTTTCCTCAATCAAACCTTCTTCATGACTCCCTGTAATAAAAACTCCAGAAACTAACCTTGGCATAGGCCCTACAAAAGCCTCATCATCGTTATACTCTTCATATGAATCACAAACCCCAGGCTCAGAAACCGAAGCAATTGCATCTGTTCTATGAAAGAAATCCCACTCAACAGTATCACCTTTTTCAATCTCAAGTTTACTAGGTAAAAACGCCCCATTTTGCTTCACAATTACTTTGTGAGTTTTAGTACCATCTGTATTTTCTACAACCGACGGAGATCTTTCATCTACAGTTAAATCCTCTAAGATAGGTGAAAAATCCTGATCAGAAAGATGGCTTTCTACCTTCTCTTTCAAATTATCTACATCCATATTTTTCACAACTTTCGCAGAACAAGCCGCAAGCAAAATAGAACTTAAGCACAAAAGAATTAGAGTTTTTTTCATATTATTAAAGTGGATATAATCCACAAAAAAATACATCAATTTGTATAACAAAACAAATATGGTAACATTAGACACCTATTCAATAGGACAATTATGAAACCATTCCTAATTTTACAACTTCGCACAGTTGATGAAGCAGCTGATCACGAGTTTCAATCAATTTTAAAATACTCAGGTTTAACCAAAAATGAAGTAGTCAGAATTAGAATGGAACAAAATGGGATCCCAGAGCTAAATTTGCAAGATTATTCTGGAGTGATTGTTGGTGGAGGGCCTCTCATGGTCAGCGATCCAACAGATAAAAAAACACCTGCAGAACAAAAGTTCGAACCACAACTAAATGACTTACAAAAAGAAATCATTGAAAAAGATTTTCCATACTTTGGTGCCTGCACAGGGCTTTGCACTCTCACAAAAGCCATGGGTGGCGAAGTGGCCACAGGCCGTTATTCAGAAAGTGTTGAAGCTATAGAAATTACATTAAATGAAGATGGACAAAACGACCCACTTTTAAAAAATCTACCAAAATCATTTATTGCTTTTAGCGGTCATAAAGAATCATGCCAAAATCTACCTAAAGGTGCCACCTTATTAGCTAGCTCTGAAAAATGCCCTATACATATAATCAGAGTAAAAAACAATGTTTACGCTAGCCAATTTCACCCTGAACTAGATGTTGAAGGCATAGAAAATAGAGTGAACATTTATAAACACAAAGGCTACTTTCCTGCTGAAGATGCAAAAAAGATAATTGACGATGCAAAAAAATTCGACATTCCTAACCCAAGGAAAATCCTTAAAAATTTCGCCGAAAAATACAGAAGCTAATTACTGCATGTGAGTCTTTATCTTAAGCATCATATCTTCAATTGAAAGATTAGCTTTTACCAAATAATCAACTGCACCCAGCTCTAAACCTTTCTTTTTATCAGATTCTTGACCAAGATTAGACATAATAATAACAGGAATATTTTGCGTTTCTGGATTTGCTTTAATTTCTGTTAATACAGCAAAACCATCCTTCTTAGGCATTACCAAATCTAATAAGATTAAACTCGGTTTTTCAGACAATGCCTTTGCAACAGCCTCTTCTCCATTCACTGCACGAATAATTTCATATCCCTCCTTAGTCAATTTAACTTCATAAATTTGACCTAGAAATTTATCGTCTTCTGCAATCAATATTTTACCCATTTTATAAAGTGTTTAGATGTTAAGCCTAGAAACATTGCAACTTTATCAAAAATATCTTCAAGTCGCATATTTAATATTACGCAGTATATATTCACATATAAATCATAAGCATCATATAACTCTTCTTCTTCACTCTTATTTGCAAGAATAACACCAACTACATTCAATGTAGGAACTTACTAATTAACATTTCACCTTTCTGAAACTTTAACATATAATCAACAGGTAAAATCACGTAAATAAATATAGGTCGGCATGAAAATTTTTGTGAAAATTTTAAGTGCGTTTGGGATTCAGATTATTTTATCTGTATTTCTAGTTGGGACTGTATTTTTACAGATCAAATCAATCGCAGAGTCAATTTCCAACGAAATTCCCGAAGCAATTGAAGTCTTAAATGAATCCAATCAATTAGATTTCGAAGCTAATCTTATAAGATACTACGACGAAATATTAACTCAATCAGCACGTAATTATGCACTTACTGGAGACATTATTTGGAAACAAAGATATCTCGAAACTGAACCTGCATTAGATAGCACAATAAAAGAAGCAATAAATAGAAATCCAGAAGAAATTGGTGCAATTTTCGAAAACATAAATACATCAAATCTTACATTAGTAACAATGGAAGAAGAAGCAATAGAATTAGCTGATCAAGGCTTGCTAACTGAAGCAATAAAAATTTTAGATAGTTCCGAATACATTGAACAAAAATTAATATATTCAAGTGGTATTAATCAATTTTCAGAAGTAAACAACATAATTGACAATTCTCAAAATGCAATAACAAAAATACAATCATTAGCAAAAGCTACTGAAGAAAAAACATCTCAAGTGCTTTTTTATATTTTATCGATGATATCTTTATTCACTTTTATTAGTTTTATTATTGCAATTTCCCTATCAACTGCAATTGCCAGCCCAATACGTAAGTTAAAACAAGCCTCAAAAAACTTTAGTAGAGGTGATTTCGACCTAAACTTAAAGATTAACCGAAATGATGAAATTGGCGAGTTAGCAAAAACATTTGTTCAAATGGGAACTGCAATCAAAGAATCAAGAACTGAAATTGAAGGCAAAGTAAGTGAGCAAACAATGGATATGAAGCTACAGAAAGACAAATTAGAGACTCAGCAAATTGCCATTTTGAATATTCTTGATGATGTTGAGCTTGAAAAAGCAAAAAGTGATCGACTGGCAGAAGATTTAAACAAATATAAATTAGCTGTAGATAGTGCCTCCGATCAAATAATAATTACAGATGAAAAAGGAGTTATTGTATATGCAAATAAAACTTTAGAACAAATTACTGGATACTCAATTGAAGAAGCAGTCGGTACAAAAGCCGGCAAACTTTGGGGCGGTCTAATGAGCAGTGAGTTTTATGAAAATATGTGGAAAATAATTAGTGACGAAAAAAAACCTTATCAATGTGAACTACAAAATAAAAGAAAAGATGGCTCAAAATATGACGCCCAATTAAGTATTGCACCTGTATTAGACAGTAATTCAGAGGTAAAATTTTTCGTAGGAATAGAACGAGACATTTCAAAAGAAAAGAGCATTGATCGAATGAAAACAGAATTTATATCATTAGCATCACATCAATTACGTACACCATTATCAGCTATGAAATGGCTTGCAGAAATGCTCTTAAACAATGATGCTGGCGAATTAAATGATAAACAAAGAGAACTACTAACAGATATAAACACCTCAAACGAGAGGATGATCAGCCTAGTAAATTCTCTCCTTAATATTGCCAGAATTGAATCAGGCCGAATAATGGTAGAACCTAAGCCAACAAATCTAAAAGATTTGGTAGATAAAATCTTAAAGGAGATCAGACAAGCAATCAGCGCAAAAAAACAAAAATGTAATATTGAAATTGATGAAGCAATAAAAGATATTAATATTGACCCAAATCTGATTGGGGAAGTTTTCAAAAACTTAATTACAAATGCTAACAAATATACCCCTAAAAGTGGAGAAATCACCATTAGAATCACTCAAGATGAAACAAATATTATTTGCGAAGTGGCAGATAACGGTTACGGCATTCCAAAAGCAGATTTACCAAGTATCTTTCAAAAATTCTTCCGTTCCGATAATATACTTGAACATGATGCAGAGGGAACAGGTCTAGGACTATACCTAGTTAAAACAATCATTGAATCATCAGAAGGTGAAATCAATATAGAAAGTGCAGAAGGCAAAGGTTCAAAATTTATTTTTACTCTCCTTAAAGCAGGTATGCAAAAGAAATCTGGTGACGTAACAATTTCATAAAACATATGACTAAAACAATATTACTAATAGAAGACGAAGAAGTACTTCAAAAAGCAATTTCAGAAAAACTAAAAGCTGCCGGTATGAAAACCGTAATCTTTTCAAATGGAGATGAAGCCATAGAACATTTATCAAAAAACACAGATTTACCAAACTTAATTTGGCTAGATTATTACCTAAAAGGTGACCTAAACGGATTAGGATTTTTAACCCAAGTTAAATCCAACATAAACACTAAATCAATCCCAGTAATTGTTGTAAGTAACTCTGCAAGTGATTCAAAAGTACAAAATATGCTTTCACTCGGAGCAAACAAGTATATGTTAAAAGCCGCACACAGATTAGATGAAATTATAGATCACGTAAAAGAGCTTACCGAAGCTTAATATAAGCCCCGAATCTTCTCTCATCCTTGTCACCTCACCACGAAAACCATTCATCATTGCACTTTGTGCATAGACATACTTGCAGTTTACAAGAAAGCATATTAAGCTCAAATTATATTAACCCACCACACATGAAATTTTTAATCGGACTCTTCCTTATATTGTTTCTTTCACCAATCACAATGTGGCAAGGTGAATCACAAGATTTAGCAGGCCAATTTGAAAAAGCAACTATTGTTCAAGGGCAAACAACAGCAACAGATCCCCTCACATGCCCAGAAGGCGACGGCGAATGTGTATACATAAAAAGCGTTGAAGAAACTTTTACAGAAGGTGAATTAATCATTTGTGGAGATTTAGAGCCAGAAAGATTTATAATTGAACAAGTTGAAGACAGATGTACAAGCAGCGAAAATTGTGAAAAATGTTACAGAGTTGAAGATAAAAAATGGGAATTCACAAAAGAAGATAAAGCATTCAGCACTTTCGAAATAAATGGTGAAACAGTTTACCCAAATGAAAAGAGCTTTTTCATTGGAGAAGAAACAGTAGCAACTGAAAATGAAGCCGAAAGAATCACTTACACATACCTTCCTTTAGCAGATGACATGCTTGCAACTCAAAGCGGAAAAACAATTATTTCAACGAAAAATTACGAACAGAGCCTTCTCGAACTACAAGTACGCGACAAAGGCCTAAAATGGGCAATGAGGTTTTTCTCCCTTATATTAATGATATTCGGATTCTTAGCTCTTAGCTCACAATTCGCAGCACCAATCTTAGGAGCATTCCGGGCAATACCATTCTTCGGTGGCTTTATAGATACAAGCCTCAAAGGTATAGTTTACGCAATTATGGCACTTGCAGCAGCAATTATATGGGCAATACTATTAGTAGTAGTCATCGTTTTAAATAATATATTCCTTCTAATTGGAACTATAATTTTACTTGCAATGTTCCTCAAATACGGCCTTCCAAAATTAAAGGCTAAGAAGCATTGACAAATTCGATAAACGGGGGTATAGTCGCAGCTAATAACCTGTTAAACATGAAACGTTTACTAAGCACATTGCTGCTAACAATTTTCTCAGTAGGTCTAATGCCTGTTACTGCCCTTGCACTTGATGTAATCGACGATGCTAACGCAAATGTCGACTATGTTTATACAATTGGCGACAATACTCACAACGAATCAAACGAAGCTGAGTCAAACGATGGCGACGATTTTGAAATCTTCCCAGATCATGACGAAGACGATCAATACGCATACATCGGAATGAAAGCTAAATTCGACAGAGTTTTTCTTGAAATCCCTTCTGATGCAGACGATTACGATTCAGGAAACGAATGGGAATACTATGATGGAAATTCATGGGACGACCTAAACACAACTACAGAATCAGACGACGAATTCTTCACTATTGAGTTCAACATCCCTTCAGACTGGGAAGCTAATCTTGTTGAAGGAACTAGCGCTTACTGGTTACGTGTTAAACCTGAAAGCGACGTAGACGACTCACCTGAAGTTGATCAAATCTCAACTCGTACTTACAATCTTCGCCTTATTATCGAAGATGAAGATAACGATGAAGTTACAACTCTAGCAAAGAATGATTTCGACGTTAGCAATGGTTCAGATAACAAAATCTATGGCTTCCGTGACCTTGGTGATGGTGAATATGAATTCGCCCTTCAAGCCGAAGCTTCAGATACAAAATATACAATTGAAATTGATGACCACCGTTACGAAGAAATTAGCTTCAGCGTTGGAAGCCTTAGCTCAAGCCGACTTTCATACAGCGTAGAATTAGAAGACGAAGGAAGCAACGATGATGATGATGATGATCGCCGTGATCGTGATAGAAACGACGACGTTTACCTATCTGGTGACTGTGACGTAGATTTCCGCGACACTTACCTTCACTGGGCAGAGTTCGCAATCAACAGCCTATATTGTCGTGACGTTGTAGATGGTGACAGCCGTTACTACTACAATCCAAACGACGATATAACTCGTGCTGAATTCCTAAAAATGGTTCTTCTAAACGCAGACATCGACATTGATGACTACGACGATGAAGACGAACCATACCGAGATGTTAGCTCTTCAAGCTGGTACTACGAATACATTCTAGCCGCTTATGAACTAGACATCATCAGCTACGATTACTACTTCTACCCAAATGCACGTATCAATCGTGCAGAAGCCGTAGCAATGATAGTTCGTGCTGCAGATATCAATACGACTGGAACAACAACTCCATTTGCAGATGTACAAAGTTACTCATGGTATTCACCATATGTTAGAACTGCATACGACTATGGAATCGTAAGAGGTTACACAGACAACACTTTCGGACCAGCAAACATGTTAACTCGTGCCGAAGCTGCTGAAATGGTTAACAATGCATATAGCAGTTTCTACAAATAAGACTTCAAAGTCTCAACAGACTTAGAAAGTTGCTCCTGTTCCTTCTGGTTCAGGGGCAATTTTATTTGCTCTGCAACCCCAGTACTATCCAAAATACAAGGCACGCTCAAAGCCACATCGCTATGGCCATAATAGTCATGCAAAACAACCGATAGAGGCAGAACCACTTTTGAATGATGATAAATATGAGACATAATTTCTCGAATCACAATTCCAATTGAATAGCAGGTATAACCCATTCCTTTAATAATATCGTAAGCCGCATTTCGTGTATCTGAATAACAAGTCTCTGCATCACCTTCACACATGTGCTCCATTTCAAGTAAGGGCACCCCAGCAACGTTTGCACTACTCAAAGCCGGAAAAGATGTATCGCCATGCTCACCCAAAATAAATGCATTCACACTATGTGGGCTCATACAAAGCTTCTCAGATAGGTGGAATTTAAAACGCGCAGTATCGAGCATAGTCCCTGTTCCAAAAACTCTATTTTCAGGAAAGCCAGAAAGTTTAACAGCCTCATAAGTCAGCACATCTACCGGATTAGAAACAATCACCAAAATTGAATTCGGCGCCGCTTTAGCAAGTGCAGGAATAATCTCCGCAAAAATCGCCTTATTCTTTGCCACCAAATCTAGCCTTGTCTCCCCTTCTTTCTGCCTTGCCCCAGCCGTAATCACAATAATACTAGAATCGGCACATGCCGCATAATCATCACTTGCCGTTACTTTCGTGTTGTCATAAAAAGCCATTGAATGTTCAAAATCCAGAGCAAGAGCCTGAGCCTTTTCAATCTTCCTATCCACCAAAACCACCTCAGCCGGCGTGCCATCAATAAGCATTGCATAAGCCGCAGCAGCTCCAACATTCCCACATCCAATTACAGAAACTTTGAAATCAGAACTAAAAGCAGGAATGGTACAAACTTTAGACATAGCGTAGGAGTTAAATCCCACCTACTTTACACTATAAGGAAGAGAGAAAAAACTATTCCAATAAATTTTGTTCTATTTGAATCGGTCCCAAATAACCTGCATCTAAAACCCAGCCTTCAAGAGTTTTATCAAAACCTGTCACAATCATAAGCCCCGTCAAAACAAGCAAAACTCCAAGCCCACGCTTAAACCATCCATTCGGATTTACCGCAAATCTAAACTTAGATGAAACTTTCTGACCACCATAGCCAATCAACAAAAGTAACAAAACCAAACCAAGCGCATATGCAATCAAATTCAGTAAACCAACGAAAAAGTTAGCGGGCAATACCACAGCTAAAATAATCGCATAAGTCGGCGAACAAGTTGTAAACACCGGCCCAAGTGAAGCTCCAAGCAAAACCGCACCCCACTTCCCTTTCTTATGACCACTTTTCTCCAAAAGTTTTTCGCTTTTATAAAGCCCCAGTTTATAGGCCAAATTAGACCACGCAGATGGAAACATCATTGTTAAACCAAATACCAAAACCAAAGCACCCGAAACATAAGTCCAAAATTCTCGCGGTATACCAATCAATACAGTCGTCGCTTTCAATAACAAAGTAAACACCAAAACCGAAACTCCAAGTGAAGAAGCAATTATCAAAGGTCGCCAAGGATCTTTCTGCCCCAAATTACCACCTAAAATTACTGGTAAAAGCGCAATTACACACGGCGCCAAAACAGTTAACAAGCCAGCTAAAAACGAAGGTATTAAAAATTCCATAAAATATTGTGAAGGTACAAAAAGTAAATCACGTTTAAAGCAGACCGGCAAGAAGCCTAGGCTACAAACTATTCCGCATCTGTTGATGCTGCCTCCATTGATTCTTTTACACGTCTATTCGACTCCTTAATAGAAACACCAGTTAAATCCTCCAAAACATAATAGACAGCTGAATTTATAGAATCAAAATTTCTATTTGCAACTCCATCAATAAGATAAGTGTTCATATTATCACTCCCACTAATAGAAAGATTTTGATCATTAATTTTGGCATTTTCATGTAAAACAACCCTTATACGACGTTTCTCACCTTTGTATTTCAAATTTACAAATATAGCAGGTTTAACGCCAGTTTTAAAAATACTGACACCACCGCCTTCTATCTCATATTTAACATCCTTATACCAACTATTTCTAAAAACAGAATTCTCAAACGCAACTTTGAAGTTTCGTGTCCATAATATCTGCAGTTTCCCTCTCTCATTCATCAAATCAAACCTAGATTTATTGACTTTATAAGCAACATAACCATCTTCCCTATCAATTAAAGACAAGGTTGGCTGTGCAAGTACAATTGCCTCTAAAACCTTATCAACAAAGGGTTTACGTGCAATTTCAGTTAAAGTCGTTTGATTCAACGCTGTATGAAGTTCAACCAATTTTGCATTCATTTCCACCAAAACCTTTGCACTCAAATTCCATTCAGGATCTTTTGCAGCTTCAGCAATGTCATCAGTAAATATATTCACAACTTTAGTCAAAGCTTCAATATCTTCAGAATTCACTTCAACAGCATTAATTGCAGCAATAGTCTTTTTCTCCTGAGCCAAAACAATAGCCTCTTCTACTGCGTCATTAACAGCTCGAGCCTCATCAATTTCTTCAACAATCTCTTCAGGAACATAGTTTTCAATTGCAGTAATTGCAGTATTAATTGCAAGTAAATCGCTATTGCTAATTGTATATGCAAGATTAGATCTTAATTCATCAGGAATACCTTTATCTGCATGGTTAGCCTTCACATAAAGTTCCGCATATAAATGTGATAATGCACCCATTGGATTATCAAAATCTTGAATATCACTACCTTCATATGAAACCTTTACATGAGAAAAATCATTATAATTAATATGAACTGCTTCATCCGCATTCATGGGTTTACTATTTGGAACAACTGTTAAAGTAATGCTATTACCATCAACATCTTCCAAAACAAGCTCACCACTATAATTTGGATCTTCAGCTACTGCTTTAAAATTAGATGTACGCAAAGTCATATTATCAAACACATCAGTACCAATTAAATTTCTATTTAATTTTGCATTTTCTCCTCTTAATACACTTGAAAGTTGTAACCAAGAAACACCAATACCATATTGAACAGAATCAAAATCATATGTTTCTGCAACATCTTCTTCAGTAGCTTCAACTTCAGTTTCAGGATCTCCCTCAACCGGCTCAACTTCCTCAGAAGCCTCTAGTTCTGGTTCCGGCAATGGCTCAACAGGTCTAGAATTCAAAATTGAATTTTTAATAACCTCAATAATTGCCTCATTCTGTGCTTCAGTACCCTTATTTTTATAAGTCCCATCAATATTATCTGCATCAATTTTATTTGCAGTAATTGCTTGGACTAAAGAGTCTCCAGTTAAACCCTTATAATCTTTAAAATAACTCTCAATCTCTTCATTAACATTTGGAATAAATTCCCCTTCCCAGTTCCATTCTTTAAATGCTGCAACTCTATCATCCATAGAAATTCCCACACCAAGCCTTTGCAATACATCTGTTAATGCACGTACATGGCCAAGTTTACCAACCGCTTCTTCAAAAGAAGTCACATTGCCCCCAATAAGAGAACGCGCTTCTGCTGTCATTAGTTCCTCTCCAAGATCAGCCTTGAATTGAGTAATCGCCTCTCTATTTCTAGTAAGATACATTGGTACATTTAAATCACCTGTAAATGCTTTATCTCCAAATTTATAAGTAAATTTCATAGTAGAAAAATCGCAATCAAACTGAGTTCCAGCCTGAATTTTGTATGCATTAATCCCATAAGCTTTCTCCATTTTTAAAACAACATTATTTATGAAAGATTGCTGATCTTTTGAAAGATCACCAAAGCCTTTTTTAAATACTGTTTCAGAAAAAGACGAACTAAAACTTGCACCTTTCTCAACCTTAAAATCAAACTTCTTATCTACACCCCATGCATCATTCCAACTCAAATCAGTAACAGCGTGATCCAATGCCTCCATACGATCCTCCTGCGCATTTACAGCAGATTTCGACTCATCAGCAAAGAAATTATCTAAACGTTGCCCTCTATCAGTCATTTTTGTGTGATTAAATCATACTATTATAGCATAAATCTAAACATTTTGCAAAGCTGCCAGCTTATGATATTTTCTGTATATGAAAAAAATAACTCATAAATTTAAAATCTGGATTGCAACAACTCTTGCAATAATTATCATCTCTGCAATTAGCATTTATTACGGTGCATATATACCTCATGTCGATCAAATCAATGCCACTGAAGCATTCCTAGATAATCTAGTCGAATTTCAGCTGCCAAACGCATACGACAGCACTTCAGAATTAATGAAGTTAAATGCAGACAAAATCACATTCATTCAATATTTGCAAAATTTTGACATATTCAAAGGGAAAGGAATAATTGATTCATACTTAATTGATAGTAAACTCAAAAGTAGAGAACAAGGAATTCCAATTACAACTTTCAATACAACACTTATTGATGTTGAAGGGGGCAAATGGAACATGGAAATTACTCTAAATAAAGAAAACAAAGAATGGAAAGTCTCTGGTGTATTCATTAGCCTTCCAAATCAAGAAGTATGAATAAATTAGCAATTATAGCAATAATCACAGTTATTTTAGCTGGCACTGTTTATGGCGCAAAAAAAGCGTATAACAAAAAACAACTTGAAGGCCCACCTGCACCGACAATTAGCCAAATAACAGATGGCGGAATTCCCAAAACTCTCAACCTCGACCTTCCCTTTTATACTCAAGCTCCCCATGCAAATTGGGACTATCCATGGCAAGAAGCATGCGAAGAAGCAAGCATCTTACTTGTTGCCAACTCATACAATAATTGGAATTTGGACCTCGAAACCTATAACGATGAACTTTTAAAATTAGTAGACTGGGAAGTCGACTATTTTGGCGACTACGAACACACATCTGTTGATCAAACCGCAGAGATGCTCAAAATTAATTTCGAACTTGAAAGTACAATCCATCAAAATCCAACTTTTGCAGATATTCAAAATATTCTATCAAAAGGCAATTTAATTGTTGCACCTTTTGCGGGTAAATTACTTAAAAATCCAAACTTCAAAAATGGCGGACCTACTTACCATATGCTGGTAATTAAAGGTTACGATGCAAATAAAATGCAAATTGTTACTCACGACGTCGGCACAAAAAATGGCGAAGACTATGTTTATAGCTGGGATACAATTAACAAAGCTCTTCACGACTGGCATGACGAGGATATTCTTCTTGGAGAAGCCAAAATAATCGAAGTACACCACTAAGCCGAAACACAGCCATTACATTCTACTTAAATATTTTTTATTGTTTTAGAAGGTATGACTCGGCCTAGCGGCCCGGAGCGCATTCTAAAACAATAAAAAATATGATTACACGTGCCCTACAAAACAAAATTCTATGGTCCACTTTCATTCAGTATTTTGGCAAAATACTTCAGATTGCAATCGGCATAATCAGCATTAAACTTGTAACAAATGCTCTCGGCCCAGAAGAATACGGCCTTTACGGTAAAATTGCAGAATTCGCACTATTTTTATCAACAACTGCAAACTTAGGGATTTTCGGAAACACTGTACGTAAAATGTCTACAAATCCTGATGACGGTAAACTTTTCATAAACGCCTTGTTCTTAAGATTCATAACAATATTTTTCTTCTTAGTCGCAGGCCTCGCCTACTCTCAATTCGCCCTCGACAGCACCTTCACTCTCGGCTTACTTTTCTTCGCCTGCTCACTTCTTTTCGACAATCTCACCAGCATCGCAACCGCAACCCTGCAAGCAAATTACCTTATGGGCCGCTCAGTTTTTGCAATAACCCTCGGACGAATCATAGAACTCGGAATCATTTTCTTATTAGTTTCACAAACAAGCAGCACTCCACTTTTCTTCTTGGCACCACTAAGTGCAGCCATCATCAGCCTAATTATCAGCATGCTTTTCGTAAGACATCGCATTAAATTTAAATTCAAACTTAGCAGCATATTAATCAAATCACTATTCATCACCTCTATTCCCTTTGGAATTATAAATATAATCAACAATGCATATTACCGCTTTATGCCGAGCTTTTTTGCCGCAAAAGCACTCACAGAAACTGACTACGGTCGATACAATCTTGCCCTAAGCGCCGTTGCAACAATCGCGATTCTTTCAACATTTCTAATGTATTCAGTTCTGCCAATTTTTAAACAATCTCTAAAAGAAAAACACTTCAAACATGCCAAAGAAATTTACAAAAAAACTAGACTTGGTTTAATTGCTCTCGGCGCACTTGCAATCATCAGCGGCTCCCTACTCGGCCCCTACCTTCTAAGCTTGGTTTCAAGCTCAGACTTCATCAGCCCAACATTGTGGTTCATGCTTCCACTTTTACTCACAATAGCCGCAGTTTCTTACCTATACGACTTAGTTTTAATTACACTTTTCGGCCTTGAAAAAGACATGTGGTTTTTAAAATGGGAGTTTCTAGCACTCGCAGCTGCAAGCATATTATTCATCACATCACTCACTCCCGAAACTCAAGAAGTTCGACTTTTCTTAATACTTCTAGCCGCATTAACAGGTGAAATCATAATGGTAAGTGCCGGTATGTTAAAAATCAGAAAAATATTAAAGTAGAAAATCTGTAAAATTTCTTTTTACATACAAAAATTCAGCTTTTTTTCAGTTCAGAAGAAATATAATGCCTGTACTCGTCCTTTCACACTCACCAAGAGGAAATTCATGCAATTCCACCGCAGCATCTTGTTCGTCATCTTCAGCACGGCCTGCGCGCCAAGCTGGTGGATCGACCCTAACGATGTGAACTTCAAGCTAAACTCCGATACAGGAGACCAAATCGAAAAGCTTCAAGAACTCGCATTTCAGGATGATGACATCTATCTCGAGCTCAATCATTTCAGCGCACGTCCGGAGAATAATGCTTCCAGCGGAAGCTCACTTCTCTTCGTCGCAATCGTAGAAAGTGCCGAAGAACCATCTGTAATCATCAACCTGAACGAGGAACGCATTCACATGCGCACCCTCAGCAAAGAAAGCCCCTGGCTACTCTGGCACAACGAGAATCTGTCCAGTCACGGAGTCCTCGGCTACTTCCTGGAAATTGGCAATCTAGAGGGCAGCAGTCAATCCGAAATTCAAGTGTTCGACGTGCAACATGGTCAGGGCCGAGAAGCCCTCATCATAAACAGCAATGTCGCACCAAGCAACCCAGGCTGCCAAAACTACACCTGGGAATACACGCTTCGCTCACAAGATGAACCCTCTGCATACCTCGAACTACTTCACGAAGACAGCTACGAGGTCGAACGCTACCCAATGCAAGTTCAGGAACTTCCCCAGGAAGATCTCTGGCTCGCAAGCACTAGCCGTAGTCTCGACGGATCCAGCAAGACCCTAAGCTGGATTCTCACAGCCAATGAAAACTGGTGGAACAGCTCCGAGCCCACCTTGGTGACCACACACTGACGATGCACATGAACGGCAAGTTTCCCTAAAAAGGAGAAAATACCAAAAAATGTGATCAGAAAGCTGAGTGCAAACTCAACACACTGAATACGCTCTGCTCGTTAAGTCGAGCAGAGCATAGCCAAATAATAAATCGGCTTATCTTCACCAATAAAACGCCTCTCATATTGTGTTTGAAAATTTCTGTAAAACTCATTCCCATCACTCTTATAAATATCCCTCTGCTCATCTTTAATATTCCAAGCTTCAGCAAG
This sequence comes from Candidatus Peregrinibacteria bacterium, assembly GCA_018658105.1. Classification (GTDB taxonomy): domain Bacteria; phylum Patescibacteriota; class Gracilibacteria; order UBA1369; family 2-02-FULL-48-14; genus JABHVW01. Next base: position 30,220 of record JABHVW010000014.1, on the reverse strand, counting down.
AGCAGTCTCCACACTGTAATCAAACAAAGTTAAATCATCCGTCTTAAAATGAACAATCCCACCATTTTTCAAAAGATACTTATAAATACCCAAAAACCTCGGCGAAGTAAGTCTTTTTTTCGCCTTCCCCTTTCTAGGGTGCGGATCAGGAAAAGTTACCCAAATTTCATCAACCTCACCCTCTTCAAAATAATCTGCCAAATCTTCAATTCGAGCCCTAAGAAAAAATACATTCTCAAGACCCATCTCTTTCGCAGCATTCGCACCATGCCACATACGAGCACCCTTAATATCTATACCAACAACCGATGCATCATGAAAATTCTCTGCCAGAGCAAGCGAGTAATCCCCACGACCACAACCAAGCTCCAAAACCACTCGATCCCCCCATGAGCCTTTACGATTAACAGCTTCTTCCAATTCGGCACCGCCCAAAGCAGGCTCCAAAACATTGGACCATTCTTTCATATCTGCAAAATGCTTGAGCTTTTTTCTAGTCATACGTAATATGCGCAGGAACACTTTGTAACAGAATTGAATGAATATCAAGAAAAAAACCGGTTTATCAATACTTTTCTTCGTAGTTTTCTTAGATTTACTGGGTGTTGGAATCGCAATTCCAGTGCTTGCACCACTATTTCTTGAAAGTAATGTAATCATTCCAGCAGCATGGTCAGAAAGTATGCGTACCATAAGCCTTGGAGTTTTAATTGGAGCATATCCACTAGCACAATTTATTGGTGCACCAATTTTAGGAAATCTCTCAGACCGTTACGGCAGAAAGCCAGTCTTAAAGTTTTCCCTATTTGGAACTCTAATTGGTTACTTGCTTTTTGCACTTGGAATTATTACAAACCAGCTATGGCTTCTTTTCTTCAGCCGAATTTTAGATGGCTTTACAGGTGGTAACATCGCAGTAGCAAACTCAGCAATCGCAGACTTAAGCCCAACAGATAAAGACAAAGCAAAAAACTTTGGCCTAATTGGCGCAGCATTCGGTGTGGGATTTGTTATCGGCCCATTCATTGGCGGAATATTCTCTGATTCAAGCGTAATTTCATGGTTTAGCCCTGCCCTGCCATTCTTCATTATGGCCTTCCTTGGAGCGCTTAATCTAATACTTCTTGAACTTGAATTCAAAGAAACACTCAAAGAAAGCAAAAAAACAAAAATCAGTTTACTTAGTGGATTCGAAAATATTAAAAAAGCTTTCAAATACAAAAAACTAAGAATAATGTTCTTGGTAACTTTTTTGCATGCACTCGGCTTCACATTTTTCACACACTTTTTCCCTGTATACCTCATACAAAAGTACGCATTTTCAAACTCAGAACTAGGCCTCTTTTACGGATACATAGGAATATGGATCGCACTCGGTCACGGCGTAATTGCAAGGGTAGCAGCAAATTATTTCAAATCAGAAACAACACTACGATTCGCGCCATTTCTACTGTCACTCTCGCTAGTTTTACTGGTCGTACCAGAACATGTAGGCTGGCTATTTTTCAGCCAAGCGCTAGTTGCCAGCTTTGAAGGCCTCACATTCCCAAATGTAACAACTGTAATTTCCAAGCTCAGCAGCCCAGAAAAACAAGGTGAAGTCCTAGGCATCACTCAATCTCTGCGCGCACTTGCAGAAGGAATCACACCAATTATTTCAGGTTTCATCGTAATCGCCGGCCCTAGTGTTCCTACTTTAACAGCCGCAGCAATCATTTTCGTTGCATGGCTTGTATTCATCACGAGTTTCAAGGTAAAATCCTAAAGTAATACTAACCTCCACATAAACATGTCACTTACACTACTCGCATTATTCCTTGCGCCACTATATTTGTATCTAGTGCTAAATCCAAAAGAAGCACACAAAGCTTTCAAGAACATCGTTTCAGATAGCGGCCTACGTGTAACTTTTTCTATGTTCTATCTTTTACTCGCGCTAGCAATCCTAAGCGAAACTGGTCTAAATTTAGCATGGAGCTGGGATCACCTTCTTCCTTGGCTTGGTGTGATTATCGCAGTTAAAGGTTCAGTTATGCTTCTCTTTCCAAATCTTGTGCAAAAGAAACTAAAACATTTTTCAGCTGAACAATTCCCAGTATTTGGCTTCCTTGGCCTTCTTATTGCACTTGGACTTGTATACTTAGACACTCAAGTACTTCTATAATGAAAAAAAACTACTTAGCTAAAGCCGTTGCTGTTATTGCAATCATGGGCCTGCTTGTTGCAGTAATCGCTCCACTTGTGTTAGTTTTAGGCGCCCAATAACCAAGGGCAAATGATAAAAGACGAAACACTTATAGGAGAAATTCTTAGTCGCTACCCAGAATCTGCACAGATCATGGAAGACTATGGTCTTCACTGTACAAGCTGCAGCGTCAACGCATACGAGCCTATTAAAGCCGGAGCGATGTCTCACGGTCTTGGCGAAGAAGTTGCAGATGAGCTAATAAGTAAGATCAATGATTTAGCAGCTGCAAAAGCAAAAGCTCCAGCAGATGGAATTTATGTAAGCGAAAGAGCAGCAAAAAAAATCCAGGAATTCTCAAAAGAAGAAAAGAAAGAAGGATTTGCCCTGCGAATCACGGCAAAAGACAACAACGATATGGAGCCAGCCTACGCAATGGACTTCGAAGAAAAACCAAAAGATGACGATAAGGTTTTCGAATTCCACGGTGTAAAAGTTTTTACAAATCCAGAATCAACAAAGAACCTAATGGGAGCAGACATAGATTTTCTAGAAACTCAAATAGGAAGCGGCTTCAAAATTACAAATCCAAAATTCAACGGCTCATCAGGTGGCTGCGACTCCGGCTCATGCGGCTGTGGTACAGGCAAAGGCGCTGGCGGCTGCGGCACCGGCGGCTGCTGCTAAACACTTATTTACATTCAATTTGACAAAGTAAATAAAAATCAGGATTGAAGCCCCCAGTCACTATTTTATTGATTCTGTTTTTAAATAATATCCGCAAGTATGACTCAGAATTATCTCTGATTATTTAGCCTTTCTGAGGAAGCCGGGGCGGGAAGCGAAGCGCTCCCGAGGCCGCCGATCCGACGAAGACAGACTAAATAATCTTCGTCAATTGATTTCTTGTAACATTGCTTTGACCAATCCTAAATATTGGGATATCTTGGGTTACACAAGGTCACAAAACACCACATATAGTGTTTAAGCGGCCGAAGCCCCACAATCAGTACGGCCACAGTTCGTAAAGAAATCGCACTTAATAGTGTGGCTTTTTTCTCCCCCTCCATTCCTCCTAACCTCCTCCAAAAAATGGCACAAGCAATCACACTCCCAGAACCAACTACTGAAACTCAAAAATCAGAAAATCAAATTAAACAACCAAGACTAATTAAAACTAGCAAGGGTTTAAAAATGAAACGTCGTTTCACGCAAAAGGGAGTAAAAGCTTATGACATGGTGGAATTTGAAAAAAGAACTTCACGTATTACAGAGCCAGATGGAACTGTTGTTTTCGAAATGAAAGACATTGAAATCCCAAAAACATGGTCACAACTAGCAACTGACATTATCGCTCAAAAATATTTCCGTAAAAGAGGAGTACCTGAAACCGGCCACGAAGTAAGCGCAAAACAAGTAATGCACAGAGTTGCGAGCAACATCAGAACTTTCGGTGAAAAAAATGGTTACTTCTCAAACAAAGATGAAGCAGACACCTTCGAAGAAGAACTTAAATACCTTACAATTACTCAACGTGGCGCATTCAACTCACCTGTTTGGTTCAATTGTGGGCTTTACCACATGTATGACGTAAAGGGAGACAAAGGAAACTACGCATGGGATTTTGAAAAACACCAAATTCTAGAAATCGACAACGCATACACTCGTCCTCAATGTAGCGCCTGCTTCATTCAAAGAGTAGATGACTCACTAATGGGTATTTTCGAACTAGCTAAAAACGAAGCGAAACTATTCAAATACGGCTCAGGAACAGGTTCAAATTTCTCTGCAATTCGTTCAAACCGTGAAAAACTTTCAGGTGGTGGAACATCATCTGGCCTTATGAGTTTCTTAGAAGTTCTCGATCGCGGAGCAGGAGCAATCAAATCTGGTGGAACAACTCGACGTGCTGCAAAAATGGTAACACTAGACATCGATCACCCTGAAATTCTAGATTTCGTAAACTGGAAAGTTAAATCAGAAGAACATGCTCTAGCACTTATCAAAGCAGGTTTCAGCGATGACTGGCGCGACAACGACGGAGTTTACCGAATCGTTTCAGGTCAAAACTCAAACAATTCTGTCCGAGTGACTGATGAATTCATGCATGCGGTAGAAAAAGATGAAAAATTCTGGACTAAAAAACGTGTAAACGGCGAGAACTGTGAAGAATTCGACGCTCAAGAAATGTTCAATGAAATCTGTCGTGCAGCATGGAAATGTGCAGATCCAGGTTTACAATTCGATAGCACAATCAACGAATGGCACACTTGCCCATCAACAGACAGAATCAACGGTTCAAATCCATGTAGCGAATACATGTTCCTAGATAATAGTGCATGTAACCTAGCTTCTCTAAACCTAATGAAATTCCTTAAAGAAGACGGCTCCTTTGATATAGAAGGCTACAGACATGCAGCACGAATCTTCTTCATTGCTCAAGAAATCCTCGTAGATCTTTCTTCTTACCCAACTGAAGAAATCGCACAAAACAGTCATGACTACCGCCCTCTTGGCCTAGGTTATGCAAACCTCGGAACACTTCTAATGATCATGGGACACGCTTACGACAGTGATGAAGGCCGATCAATCGCAGCAGCTCTAACATCAATTCTGCACTGCCACGCTTACAGCGCATCAGCAGAAATGGCAGGAGTAATTGGAACTTTTGCAGGTTATGAAAAGAACAAAAAAGACATGATGAAAGTAATGGAAATGCACCAAGAAGCAACGCACAATATCAACAAAAAGCTTTGCCCAGAGTACCTATATAAAGCAGCATGCGAAGATGCAGACCAAATGGTTGAACTCGGCCAAAAGAATGGATACAGAAATGCACAAGCAACCGTACTCGCACCAACTGGAACAATTGGCCTACTAATGGACTGCGATACAACAGGTGTAGAACCAGAATTCTCACTTGTAAAATGGAAAAAACTTGATGGTGGCGGTTACATAAAAATCATCAACAAATCCATTTCAATGACCCTAAAACGAATCGGTTATTCTACAGAACAAATCGAAGAAATCATGAATTACGTTGTCGGGCACGGCAGCATCGAATACGCTCCACACATCAACCCAGGTGACTTAATGAAACTTGGATTCACAGAAAAACAAATCGACGAAGCAAAACAACATATCGAAAGAGCAAAAACTCTAGATGAATGGACAACTAACATCGATACAAAAACTTTACGGGCAAAAGGCCTAAGTGCAGAACAAATCAAAGCAGCAAAACTCTACATTGAAGGTAGCCAAACTATGGAAGGTGCACCTCACCTCAAAGAGGAACACCTTTCAATCTTCGATTGCGCAAATAAATGTGGAGAAGGTGAAAGATACATCGCCCCAATGGGACACGTTAAAATGATGTCAGCCGTTCAACCTTTCCTATCTGGAGCTATTTCAAAAACAGTAAACATTCCAAACGAATCAACTGTAGAAGACATCCGCGAAATTTACATGGAATCATGGAAATTAGGAGTGAAAGCAGTTGCTCTATACAGAGATGGAAGCAAACAAACTCAAGCACTAGATTCTAAACACACTCTTGGAACAGACGATCTTGAAGAAGAAAATGGTGTGAAACGTGGAATAAAACATGATCTTCCAGCAAAACGTAGCGGAATAACAGTAGAGGCAAGTATTGCAGGTCAAAAACTTCACCTTAGAACAGGCGAATACGAAGACGGCAAACTAGGTGAAATATTCATCGACTCATTCAAAGAAGGCGCATCATACAGAAGTCTTCTAAATTGTTTCGCAGTTTCAATCTCAGTTGGATTACAATACGGAGTTCCATTAGAGAAATTCGTAAACGCATTCACATTCACACGATTTGAACCAAGCGGAATAACAAGCCATCCAAACGTTCGCACATGTACATCAATTGCAGATTACATATTCCGCGTGCTAGGAATGGAATACTTAGGACGAACAGATTTTGTTCATGTGAAACCAGAGGAGACACAATTCTCATTACGTGATGCTGAAGGCAAAATCAAAGCAGCAATAATGAACGAAGCGACCCTAACTCAAGAAGACACAATTCTCGAAGAAAAAACTCACCAAGAGAACACGATTCTAGACAAACAACTAGAAGGAATGATGGGAGATGCACCGGCATGTACAGAATGTGGGCACATCACAGTACGAAATGCATCTTGCTACAAATGTCTAAATTGCGGATCAAGCATGGGATGTAGCTAAAGCAAATTACATAACGAGAAAAGAGCCCTACTCCACGCGGGCTCTTTTTAAAATCCTCTTTATTATTTCAAATTGAACACATAAGATAAATGCGAAAAAATAACTCCACATAAATGATCACAAAAGTTGTAGCATATATAAAGAAAAATTCCCGCTTCTTTGGAATGATAACAATATTCTTAACAGCGATTATTATTTTCCAAAACCAACCACACATTGCAATGTGGATAGGTTTCGGTCTTGCTGGTTACAGCGCAATTGCAAACGACAGTATACAAAGCCTTGGCCCTTTCATAGCATCAAACAAAAATACACCATGGTGGGTACTTTGGCTTTTCATCGGTGGAATCCTAGTTGCTGTTTTTACTTATGGCTGGCTCCAAGGTGATATTGCCTACGAACGCTTAGCAAAAATCCCAGAAGTAGACAGTTTTTCATTAATGCAATTGTGCGCCCCACTCATCCTACTACTACTCACTCATCTGAAAATGCCGGTGAGTACCACTTTCCTTTTACTTGCAGTTTTCACTGACGCAAAAACAATAACAAGCATGCTTGAAAAAACCTTCATGGGTTATTTTCTGGCTTTTATATCAGCACTCATCATTTGGGCAGTAGTCGCAGAACTTAAAAAGAACAACATTCTCTTCAAAGACAATTACAACAAAAAAGTATGGCGAGTTCTTCAATGGTTCGCAACCGGATATCTTTGGAGCACATGGCTAATGCAAGACACAGCAAACATAACCGTTTTCCTACCACGCACCATAGAAACTACGCAATTCATAGCAATAATTACAACACTTTTCCTCGGAATGGGGCTACTACTCTATATGCGTGGCGGACGTATTCAAGAGATCATTCAAGAAAAAACAGATGTAATCGACCCACGTTCCGCAACTATAATCAATTTCGTGTTTGGAACCATACTACTTTTCTTCAAAAATATTAATAACCTACCAATGAGTACCACTTGGGTCTTTCTAGGTCTGCTCGCAGGTCGTGAAGTAGCACTTTCACGCCTATCCGGTCACAAACAACCCTACGCCCGCACATTAGGCCTCGTAATGAAAGACGTCGCCCTAGCCAGCATCGGTTTAGTAGTTTCCATCGCTATCGCATATTTGGCATAATTTAGAACTAAATTAAGTCTTTTTCACTATTCCTATTTAGATTCTAAAGGTAGTAAGACTTGGCTTAGCGGCCCGGAGCGCTAGTGAAGAAGCTAAATAGGAATAGCTTGACGAAAAAGACTTATACCCCTAAAATCAGCGGGATTTCAAAAAAAATATGACTAATAAAAACAGTAAAGGACACGGAACAAAGCACAATCAAGAAACTCGACCAAGATCGAGTGAAAGTAAACGTGCAAACAAAGCGAAATGGCGAACAAAAAGCGCAGATCGTCAAAGTGCACTTAAAGATGCACTAGCGAAAGGAAACTAAACTGAGCTAAAGTATTTGAGCTAACCTCCACACATGCAAATACCTTTTTTTCGAAGACGCAGAAAAGGAAAAGGACGAACCCTTGACTGTAATTTCCGTAGTTATAGCAGAGCAAATCCAAATGGCAGGCAAGCAATGAGAGTCAAGAAAAGAGGCATAAGAAAAACAAAAAGAAACAAAAGACCATCTAAATATACAAAGCTTTTTTTTATACTTAAAGCTCTCATAGTCCTGGCGATAATTATTGGTCTCGGCTATTTAAGCCTTTTCACCAAAGCATTTGAAATACAAGGAGTAAATATAGATGGCAAACTCGACACTATTGAAACTCAGAATGAAATTACTAAATACCTAGAAGGTTATATGGGGCAAAACTTACTACTTTTTCCTACACAAGAACATCAAACAGTTCTTGAAGAAAAATACCCACACTTCAAAAGTATAAAAATCAGCAGAAAAATCTTCCACACACTAAAGGTACAACTTCAAAATTTTGACGACACAGCCAATATTCAGATAAATCACGACGATGGTAGCAAACAGTTTTACATAGCAAATGAGCTTGGCTTGATTTCTCAAATTGGCACAACAAATGAGAATCTCCCGACCGTCGTTATGGATGTAACAGGCACAGAACTAGAGCTTTCTGAAGCAGAAGAAAGCCAACTTGGCCTTCACAAAGAAATAATCAATCAAAAAACACTTAATACATTAATTGAGAGCGAAAGTGATTTCGAAGGTAAATTCAACATGCAAGTACTAGAAATTTATTATTTAAAAAGAGCACGTGAGCTACATTTTTACACTGAAAGGCACTTTTACGTCTGGATAGATATAAGCCAAGATATTGATTTACAGCTAGCAAAACTGAAAAAAGCCATGACAACAATAAATATATACGATGCTCCAATCGAATACATAGACCTGCGTATCTCTGGACAAAACGGTGAAAAAGTTATATATAAGTTATCTGAACAGGAAGAATCTAACTAAAACAAATATGAAAAATCAAGAAATCTCAAAAGTTCTCCGCATGATCGAAAGTGCAGAAGCTTCACTCAAAGCTGCTCGCAGCCTACTTGCAGAGATTGCCCCAGGCGTAGCTGCAGAAGCTGGCATAAGCAATCTAGATACAAGCGATACAAAAGCATACGAATCAGGTGAAACCCAAATTGTAGAAGGTATTTTCGACGGACAAGCAATGATAGGTCCAAACGAAAAAACTTACCCAGTACCAGCTAATTACGCCAGTAAATCTAAACTCATTGAAGGCGATCGACTTAAACTAACAATTCTGTCAAACGGAACTTTTTTATACAAACAAATCGCTCCAGCTCCAAGACACTTCCTTAAAGGAACATTAATCAACGAAGACGGTCACTACAAAGTAGTAGCCGAAGGTAAAACCTACAAAGTAATACTTGCATCAGTAACTTACTACAAAGGAAACCAAGGTGACGAAGTAACTTTAATAGTGCCAAAAAACAGCAACTCAGAATGGGGAGCAATTGAAGCAATCATCCCACAAATTCAAGGTGACTTCGACGAAGACTCAGCTTACTAACGTGTAAGCTCAATCACAGGTGCGGCACCAGTTCCACCAGCGCCTTCTGCTTCTTCATCACAAGAACCAATTGTGATCTCATTTAAAGTACCAACAGTTAGATAATACCGAGTCAATGAACCTGGTGCCACCGCTTGCGGATCATCCGGCACAGTTGCCATATAATTTGCAGGAAGAGCAGATAAATCCAGACAATCCCCTTCAAGGGTAACACCATCATTACATGCAGTAAGGCCACAACCAGAAGCACCATTTGTTCCAATCTGATGAGGAAGGTTATCACCCAAGGCAGATATAGAAGCATAAAGATCTCCTCCATTATCAACTTGATGTTTCTTAACAGCCTCTAAAATAGTTGCAACATCACTACTTCTTCGTGCATTTCTTGCTTCATGCAAACGACGAGCAGGATCAATAGCCACAAAAATAGCTGCAGCCAAAATTGCAATAATCGCAATTACAATAATTAATTCAATAAGTGTAAAAGCAGATTTCTTCTCTTTTATATTGTTCATGTTTAATATTTAAATGGGGTGGATAATCCTAATCTACCAAATTTAGCAGACAAATACCATCATTTTTTTTGCAGTCAGAATAAAGTAGTCCTAAACCCGTAGCAATAATCAAATCATCAGACGCTTGCACAGCCCCTTCTTTAGAAACCATAAATTCAGCTGAAACAAAAATAGGATTTGCACCTGTAAATTTAACTTTCGCCAAACCATCTAAAGCTTTTCTGTCTCCTGAAACTACAATATATTCTGGACCTTCTTGTATTTGCTGAACAAAAGACTGATAAGAATCCACAAAATCAGTGTCTAAAGTTTTTGAACTAATTCCATCAAAAGCACGACCATGGAAAACACTACTCATCAAAGCCGAATCTGAAAATGCATGTAAAAACATTAAGGCCGGATACTTACTCATTTTCACAGGAATCGCTTTAGCAAGTGCCAAGGTATCAACCGCAAAATTCGGTTTAAAACCCGCGTTTTCAAATAATTTTTCATATTCATGCAAAAGTTTTTTTTCAACTCCAGCAACAAAAACAAACTGTTCGCCTTCCCTAACCCCCTTCAAAATGGAATATTCAAAAGACAATTCACTTAGAGGAACAGGTAAAAGCGGCTTAGCTTTTTCAGCAAGCAAAGATCCAATATCGCGTTTTTTAACACCTTCAGGTAAAAGGAAAAATGCCGTATAGCACTTAGAAACAGGAATCGCCACAGTAACATCTGCAGATTCAATTGCTGCATGCATCTTTTGCAGAATAGGCAAAAGCAACTCACCTTTCGCTAAAACCCCATCAGTCAAAGCCCCCTCAGGAACAGCCTCTCGCAAAACCTTATGCAAACGCGGCACTTTATGCTTGCCCTTTTGCTGAACCAATATTACTTCTTTAGCAGTAATATGAATTCCAACCGGCTTTTCAAACAATCCAAACATATGTGGCTTAATTAAAATGATGAAACCTCTTCCCAATTAGTAACAGTAATCGGCGGACTATTCAAATTACTCACAGAAATCTCCAATCGACTCACATAAACAAGCCCTTGAGTTGCTGTAACCTGAATCGTACGTGTATCACTATCTACAACCACAACCACAATATCACAACTTATATCTCCAATTATCAATGCAAGCTCACCAGCATAAGAATGATTAGTATTCAAGTTACTAAGAGCCTTTTCACTACATGCATCTGCGCCCAAAAAGGTTTCGCTATACTCAGTATCGTAAAGCCCCTGCTGCAACAAATCTACACCAGCAACCACAACAAAAACAACAATCAAAAGAGCAATCGATCCTACAGCAATCACCATGGTTAGAGCCGTCAATGCAGGTTTTTTCATCATCTTTCGCGGAGTGAAGCAGAACTTTGCAAAGATAGACTAGCAGATCCATCCAAAGCTTCAACTGTAATCATAATTTGAATATTCTCTGGCTCGGAATCACGTTGCAAATCAGTCAAAACAAAATTAGTCACATCCACCTTATCACTCGTTATTTGACTCCCATCAAACTGAATAAAACGAATCACACGCCCACTAGTCAAAGTTTTTGTGTCTGTATTTAAAAGCACACTATCCAAACCAATCAAATCTGGATGAGAGCCAGAAGGCACACTAGTTACTGCAGATGCATCTCTAATCTCACGAGTAATTAAGTCCATAGCAAATCGTAAATTCTCATTAACCTCCCTATCAAACTGAGCCTCACCTCGAACTTGAACTATTTGAATACTAAAAAGCATTATTGTTGTAGCCATTATCGAAACAATCGCCACATACAAAATCACTTCGATTAAAGTGAAAGCTGATTGGCGCAAAACTCTCATAAGACAAGTTAGTCCTATGGAGTATAACCTATTGTTAAATCAGTTAAAACAGGTGTCGCACTACCATCACCTTCAAAGTAAACCGCAATCTGTAAATATTGCTTACCTGCACCACCTTCAAGAACCAAAGTTCCACCACTTGTTGTATAAAAAGAATCCACTCCACTAGCTCCAACCCAGGCAGCCGAATCAAGACCTTCCAAAGTATACGCCGTGCGAGACTGCAATTTCACAATTCCAGCCGAAGTTGCCCATTCCAAAACACCCCATGTTGTCACTGTTCCAGTAGAATCAAAAACCTTAGTTGTATAAATCCCATTTTGTACAAACTCAGATGAAGGCGGCACTGGTGCATCACCCTCTTTTACAACCTGAAATTCTTGAGGATTATACGTACTACCAATAAAAACATAAGTATCATCTGTCGCTACCGCATTAGCACCATCTAACAAATCAACACTTGCAATTTCAGATGGTGAATTTAAGTCAGAAATATCAATGATTTTCAATTCTTCACCATTTTCATCTCCAGCCAGAAATGCTACGTCATTTGTATTATCAACAGCAACCGAATAATTAATTGCATCCGTAGAAAGCCCTCCCAAATAAGTTAACGTAGCACCAGAGGCGCTATAAATAGTATAATCTTCATCAACATCATTATCATCAAAAACTGTGTGTAAATTATCATTCGCAGCATCATAATAAAACTCGTTTGGATCAGCATTACCAGTATGTCCAAGTGGAGTCAGTAAAGTAGGAGTAGCAGTCTCAATAACCTGGATTTCTGCCCCATTAACATTCACACCAGCAAAAGCATGCGTACTACTTGCAGCAATTGTCCAAACATCTTCATCTATTTCAACACCAGCAATAACAGGTGGAGTATCTTCATCAGCATCGATATCAAGAATATAAAACTCACAATCATCACCAGTAACAAGGTCACAAGCCCCACCATTTTCTTGAGTCCCTAAATATAACTCACTACCATTACCCCAAACTGCCTCACCATCATCGTTACTATTTGTGTTAAATCCACCTAAGGGGAAAACACTAGGACTGCTTTTATCACTAATATCAATCACCTCAAGTTCATTACTATTTGATTCAGTCGCAACATAAGCAAAGTCACCATTTATATAAATATCATTTACGTCGCCATCCAGATCAATTGCACTTTCAATAAATGGAGCCTCAGGATCAGCAATATTTATTATAATGAATTCACACCCTCTACCATTAGATGAAGTACATGCACGCCTATGTCTATCTCTACCTAAGTAGGCATAATCTCCATCAATCTCCATAGCAAAAATATCTTGACTAAAATTCAAAGACACACCATCAATAATAGTGGCTAAAGTCCATCCACTTACAGAGCCAGCTGCACTTGTTAAAGCCTGCAGCTCATATGAATTATCTGTTCCACCTAAATATATATGCGAACCTTGATAGTAAATTGCCTCCCCACGCCCTGTCCCCAACACACTTGTAATTACTTCGAAGGAAAAGTCAGATAAATCTACAACATGTGCTTCAGTACCATCAAAATCAGTAGCCAAATATGCAAGACCATCAAAGACATAAATATCATTAACATTTTTCGTAATATTAGAACTGCCATCAAGAGTTGGGCTAGTTGGACTTGAAATATCATAAGCAGAAAACTCATCCTCTCCTCCACTTTGCTCTCTACCTAAATATAGAATTTCATTCACCTCATCAATAAATACTGATTCTGCATTTGCATTTCCACTGATAGGGAAAAATGTAAATGCACCAGTATCAACATCCAAAATTACTAGTTCAGCAATATCAACATCAGTTGCCATATAGGCATAGCCATCATAAATTTCTACATCATTCACATCTCTAGTCGAATTATAGCTAGCATCAAAAGTTAAAGTAACTCCTGGCACATCTATATCATAAACCCAAACCTCATCAGTACTTCCATGAGAATCACGCACAATCACGAGCTTATCGTCTTTTACATCTACAGCATACGCATCACGCCCACCAGTCAAACCTATAGGAGAAGCCGGTGCAGCAACTAAATTTAAAGAATCAGAAACATCAACGACTACAAGTTCATCCCAACCACTAGTGGCCAAATATGCATACCCTTGATCAATAACAAAATCATAAACATGAGCACCAACTTCAAAAGAATCCAAAGGATCAGTAGGCAATCCACCATCCGTTACATCTTTAATGTCATAAACAAAAAACTCAGCAGCAGCAACTGTTGATCTAGTAGCTACATAAAGGAGGTTATCATCAATAAATATTTCATAAATATCTTGGCTCATATTTTCAAAAGTAGAAGTTGGCGAACTCCATCCAGAAATTTCTTCAACAACAGAATCAAACTGCGCCGAACCTGGAACAACGCTCAATATACTATTAAAGAAACCTTCATCAAAATCTGCCAGTGAGTCCACCGAGAAGAACAGTGCCTTCCAATTCGTTAGCCTTATAGTTCCAGTTTTAGTTTGAGCAATTCCATCAACTGTATTCCATATAACTGTAATTTCCGCATCATAACTAACACTACTATTTTTTGTCAGCGAAACTGTTCTTGTGAATTTACCAACCACATCGCTAGTTCCCTCAGCTTCAAGTTCCCAAAACCCACTAGCCGTATCCAAGCCATAAGTCCCAGATGTATCTAAATCAATCTCATCCCAATCATAATCGCGCATGGAGCGCAAAGCTTCCTGCGCCTCCTGGACTAAATATCTCGCAGCTAATCTATCATTACTGTTTTCTGTACTTGAGCTAACACCTATTGTAGTAGTTAGCAAAGTTGCACCAAAAATTCCAAAAATCGCAACCGCAAGGATGATTTCCAAAAGAGAAAAAGCGGAGCTAGAGCTTCTGACTAGATAAGAATTCGTAGTGAAAGATGAAAAAAATGAGCGAAAGAAATGAATCAGTGAGAAAGTCGTATCACGAAAAGATACGATGACGAACTGTAAATTTTTTGCAGCCAATTTTTTCATTTTGTAATAGAAGAATTATCTAGTCAGAAGCTCTCAACTTTTATCAACATGCCCTTTTGTGTTTATAGAAATCGAATAAGTGCTGCCGTCACTTCCAGTCAGTTCAATAGTGCCATCCGTCGCAGATGCACCCGTTAACTGATCAAAAATCACAACATCACCAGCACCCGTTAAAGTCACATCAGTAAAGCTCACAGTCCCTGGCAAAGTATAAACAATGTCGTATGTAGCCTCATCTGAAGAGCCAAATGTATAAGTCCCAGCAACTTCATCAAAATCAACCTGCCAAATTTCATCATTCACTTGAGTTGCAGATTGCGCCTGAGCTTTTCTAAGCACATGAATCACCCCTTCCCCTGCCACCTCCAATTGATTACTAAACATATAGTTCGCCATTTTCGGGACTGTATAAGTAATAATTATCAAAAGCACCGCAATCGCTATTGTAAACTCCAAAAATGAGAAAGCTTTGTATTTCATAATAATTAGCTAATTCCACCTGATAGAGAATAAATTGGACCGATAATCGAAAGTGCGACACCACCCACAACCAAACCAATAAACACAAGTAATACCGGTTCTAAAAGAGTACTTATATTTTTCAACTTGTCATCCACTTCAGATTCATAATAAGTCCCAACATAACTCAAAGAATTACTGAGCTTACCACTACGCTCACCAACACGCATCATATGAGTCACCATAGTTGGAAACAAGAACATATTATTTTTCGCAGCTTCAGAAATCGGCTCACCCTGAAGCACCGAGCGCTGCATATATTTAATTTCCTTTTTATATGCCACGTTATAAATAATATTATGTGCAATCTGCAAAGATTTATCAATTGAAATACCTGCATCCATTAATGTGGCAAATACCCTAAAAAATCTCGCTAAATATAATTGTCGTACAATTACTCCAAAAACTGGCATACGTACATATATTCTATGAGTAATCGGACGCATAAATGGTAGTTCTAAAAATATCGGTGTAAAAATTCCACCAAAAATCATTCCAGCAATAATCAATATTCCATAAGCTCGAAATAAATTAGCTGTCCACAATAAAAGTTTTGTAGACCAAGGCAATTTAACATTCAAACTTTCAAACAAAGGTAAAATTTGTGGAAGAACGAAAAGCCCAATAGACATAGTCAAACCAAGAACAGCTACAAAAACTATAACCGGATACATCATTGCACCACGGACTTTTTTACGCAGATCGATATCTTTGTGAACAAAGACTGAAATATATTCCAGATTATCTTCCAAAGTTCCAGAAAGCTCACCACTGGCAATCAATTGAACAATCAAATCAGGAAAGTCTTTAGGATATTTAGCCAAAGCATCAGCTAGTGAAGTACCAGCAGAAACATCATCTAACACCTTTGTTATCAAATTTTGCAACTTACCTTTCGCCTGATCTTTCAGCATAGCAAGGGCTTCAAAAATCGAAATACCAGCTTTCAACATTATTGAAAGCTGTTTAACAAACATCAATAGGTCCATTCTAGACAAATGCCCAAATGCAATTTGTTTTCCAGAACCACCAAATTTAGCTTTCTTCAAAGTCATCACTTCCAAAGATTTCGCCTCAAGTTGAACAAGCGCATCCTTGTCAGATTTAGCAACAATAGTTCCTTTTTTAACTTTCTTATCCGAGTCTAGTGCTAAATAATTAAATTTCATATTAGTCTCTTACTACACGTAAAATTTCCTCAATTGTTGTCATACCCTGCAACACTTTAGATACAGCATCATCAAACATAGTTGTCATTCCCTGGCTTACCGCGTAATCGCGAATAACATCAGAAGACTGATGATCAAGAATCATTTTCTTAATCTCTGCATCTACAATCAAAACTTCAAACACACCCGTTCGACCAGAATAACCAGTATCATGACAAACCGGACATCCAGCGCCTTTATATAAACGTGCCTTACCTCCATTTTTGAAAATCTTTTCTTTAACTTTATCTGGAACCAAAAGACCATTTTCTTCAAGCTCTTCAACCGTCGCCTCATAACTTCCAATACATTTCAGACAGATTTTACGTACTAGTCTCTGCGCCAAAACCACATTCACAGTCGAAGCCACAAGAAAAGGCTCAACATCCATTTCTATCAAACGAGGCAAAGCAGTCGCCGCATCATTCGTATGCAAAGTAGACAAAAGTAAATGACCCGTAAGTGCAGCATTAATAGCAATATCTGCAGTTTCAGCATCACGAATTTCACCCACCATAATAATATCTGGATCCTGCCTCACAATAGATCGTAGCCCTTGTGAAAATCCAAGTTCAGTTTTCTTATTAACCTGAATTTGATTCACACCAGCAATCGAATACTCAACTGGATCTTCAATCGTAGAAATATTTACATCACGTTGATTCAAAATTTTCATCACCGCATACAAACTAGTCGTTTTACCTGAACCAGTCGGCCCAGTCACCAAAATCATCCCCCAAGGTTTATCTGCTTGTTTGTGCAAAGTTTCAAAATCTCCAGATCCAAAACCTAATTCTTCCAAACTGAATTGACGAGATTTCTCAGACAAAAGTCTAAGTACAATTTTCTCACCAAAAGTAGTCGGCAAAATCGAAATACGAATATCTACTTTTTCATCTACAAATTTATAATTCATGTGCCCATCTTGAGCAGCAAAATGCTCGTCTGTTCTCAAATGACTCAAAATCTTAAAACGAGTCACTATTCTATCGTGCAAAGATTTAGGCAAAAAGATCATGTCTTTGAGCACCCCATCAACACGAAAACGCACCACTGTATCTGAATCTTGAGGCTCAAAATGCAAATCCGAAGCCTTCGATGTATAAGCATACTCAAGCAAAAGATCCACAATCTCAATTACCTCTGTATCTTGCTCAGTATTTTTAGATCCATCACTTTTCGCAAGTGCAGCATCTGATAGCTTTGTGATTTGTTGATCTAAATTCTTCCTAAACAGATGAAAAGCCTGACTTAAATTATTCAGACTCGCATAGTGAAAATTCACCTTCCCATCAACTTTTTTCTCTATCAACTGAGTTAAATGCGCATTATGAGGTTCATGCAAGGCAACATGCACCCCCTCATCATCCTTTCTAAAGGCAATCACATTATTTTCAATTGAAAAAGCTTCCGGGAAAAATCCAAGCATCTCCTCTGAAAGAGATTGATTACCCAAATCCACAAAAGAGACTTTCAATTCATTCGCAATAATCTGCCCTAAATGCTGATCAGTAAGCCATTCTTTCTCCAAAATCACTGTCTCAAGATCTTTATTTGTTTGCTTAGCAATAGTTACTGCTTCAAGCAATTTTGTTTCCTCAAGGAATGCTCCTTCAAGCAATATTCTTTTTAGATCTTCGTCACGAAGTGCTTTCATAATTTAACAGGTTTGTTCAATCTGTTAATTATAGCAGAAAATGGGTCTTTTTGGAAGGGCTAAAGGCGTAAAATCAGATTGAAAGCTTTGCCCTAATAAGATAGTCTGAAAACATGAATAATGGTGAAATTAGCGTTACACAAGCCCTAAATCAAATCCAATCTTGGGTGAACGCTGGCAAATACGATGAAGCTATTCAAGGTACAAGAGAAATCCTAGAAATTGAACCAGGAAATCAACGTGCTTTAGCTCTTATGAAACAAGCAGAAGAGCGCCGTCAGAGCACTCCAGCACCTGAACCTACACCTACACCTGAACCATCTATGCCTGAGCCACCTATGCCTAGTCCAGAAGCACCTGAGCTAGACCCTCTTCAAGAATTCGAAGCTGAAATTGAAGATTTCAAGCCTCACGAAAAAAGAAAACTATTACTTGCCATGCTAATCCCTGCAATCTTAGTAGTTTTAATTGGTGGTGGAATCATCTGGGCACTCAGCCAAAAACAACGTGAAGAAAAAATCGAAGATAACATAAACCCAATTGAAGAATTAGATACAAGCTACCTCGAAAGAAACGAAGAACGCGTGCAGACGCTCACAAACATGTCTGCGGTAATTCAAGATTTCAAAGTTGAAAATGGCGCATATCCAGGCGTAAAACAGGTTGAATCTGCATTAAAAGACAAGTTATCCGAAGATCCTCTTCATGGCTCATTAGACAAATCTGGCGAACTTTATGGCTACATTTACGCAATCTACGACACTAGCGAAGGCGATAATACTGCATTTATTCTTTCTGCCCTATTTGAAGACAGCAAAGGTTTTGGTAGCCCATGGGCACGAGGTGCAAACACAAAAAATCACCCAGATTTCAGAGATATAAACCTGGAACACACAATATTGCTTGGTACAGAAATTGAAATTCCAGAAATAGATGAAAGTGAAATTGAAACAAAAGCAGACGGCCCTAAATCTAAACCTAAACAATAAAAATGACAGAAGAGCAAAGACCACAAACCGGATTGAATATACAAAAAATTCCAGACATGTTTGGAGAAGATAAAAGTGCTAAAGCCAAATCAAACAAAAAAGTTTATGCTGCAATTTTATTGCCAGCACTTCTTATTGCAGTTGCAGGAGGAGCAGTTATTCAAAGCCGTAAAAGCAATAACAACTCAGACACTTTTCAAGCAAGCCTTCAAGAGCTAGAACAGGAACTACAAGCCCCAGACAGCGCTTTTACTGAGCGCAATGAAGAAAGGAAAAGCATGCTAAACACAATTTCAGAAACTCTAGAAAAATACCACGAAGAAAATGGAGTTTATCCAGCTACAAGTAATATTGAAGAACTTTTCGTTGAAGAAAATTTCATTGGCGGAATACCAATGGACCCAATGCATGGTGAATCAGATGGAAAAGACGGGCTTTTTGGCTACACATACGCAATTTACGACACAGATAATGGCAGACAAACTGCTTACGTTCTCTCAGCTTTACTCGAAGAACAAATAGGAAACTACACTTGGACAATCAGCTCAGATGACGACGAACGCGAAAACTTCCGCAATTACGAACTAAGTAACGTTTCATTAATAGAAGAAAGCAAAAAGACCAGCCCAAAACGCAAAAGCCAATAATTACGTATAGCTTCTAATTTTGTCTAGCAACTCAGGCAAAGAGATATTTGCTTTTACAAAATAATCCTTAGCACCAAGTTCCTTAGCTCGTGCAACATCTTCATCTTGCCCCAAATTAGACATAACAATTATAGACATATCCTCATATCCATCCATAGCTTGAAGCTCTTCAAGAACTTCAAAACCATCTTTTTCCGGCATGATTAAATCCAAAAGCAACAAAGTTGGCTTCTGCTTCTTAATCTCTTCAATTGCTTGCACCCCATTCTCAACCACAACATGGTTAATTCCGGCCAGCTTCAATTCTGATTTATAAATCTTATTATAGAACGGATCGTCTTCAGCAACAATTAAATAAAAATCTGACATATTTACTTGGTTAAAAGTGGTAATTCAATGTGAAAGGTGCTCCCAGTTCCCTCCTTACTTTCGAACCAGATTTTACCTTTCCAAGCTTCCACGTAGGACTTTACCATAAAAAGCCCAAGCCCGGTACCATCGGTATTATCATCCGATGCATTTGCTGCACGATAAAACTTAGAAAATAATTTCACCTGATCCTCTTGAGGTATTCCACGACCGGTATCACTCACGCTAATCCGCACATTTTCATCAGCTTTTGCTACTATCACAGTCAAAGTTCCACCCTCATCATTATATTTTGTAGCATTAGAAATCAAATTTTGAACACATTCTCTAAAAGATTTTTTATCAACCATTACAGGCGGTAAACCTTCATCTTGAACTTCAAATTCAACCTGTAATTTACGTTTATCAAACTGTTCCTTTTCAACCTCAAGTACTTCCTGCACCACCTCAACAACATCTGTTTCTTCAGCATTCGATTTTGTAGACCCCGTGCCAGTTCTAGCCAAATTCAAAAGATGATTCACCAAATCAATCAAACGCTTAATACTCTCATAATTCTCCTTAAAAACATCTTTCATTTCAGGCGTCAAATCTGCATCACGATTCATTAGCGATTCCATATTCCATCTCATCGAACCAAGCGGCGTACGCAACTGATGAGCTGCAAATGACAAAAACTCAGATTTAGCCTTCATCGCCTCCTCTAGCTTTTCATCTTCAAGCCTCTGAATAGTTTGAATTTTCTCAATACTATGAGCCGTCAAATTCGCAACATCATGCACATGATGAATCATTGTATCATCCAATTGATGATCTTCATCAAACCACGCCACCTGAAAAAGTCCCAAAACCCGCTCCTTTCCATCTGCCTCATGAATACTCAAAGGTGCAGTCACAACCTGTACAGCCGGATTTTCACGATTTTTATCAAAGCCACCTCTCACAAAACAAGGATGCATATGCCCCTCCAATTGCTTCGCCAAAACATCTTTCGCCTGCAAATCATCTGAAAGTGAATCAACAAAAACTCTCATACTTTTAGGCAATTCACGCAAATATGGCAAACCAACAGATTTCACAGTTCCAGGAATAAACACATAAACCAAATTTTTATAAGCCAGCACCTCTTCATCTGTAATCACATACGCAAAAGCACTACTCGGCGCCAAAACCTGCATCGAATCCATTAAGGCCTCCATCACTTCTTTCAATTCAGTACTTGAAAAAATCTTCTCAAGCAAAATCTGAATCGTAGCAACATAATGATACTCTCTCTGTAATTTCAAAAAATTCTCCTCTGAATATGCCATTATTTATTTACATTAATAAATTCTACAATTTCAGCAGATTTCATCTGCCCAATTAAAGTTGCCTCGCCAAAATACAAAGCCGGAATCGCCGGCACTTTAAATTTCTCAAATTCTTCCGCATCATCATTCACATCCACTAGCTTATATTCAAGCTTTAAGTCTTTCCCCAAAGCATCAACCGCTTTTTGGAATTCATCAATCGTCTCTTGAAAATAAAGAGAAGACTTAGAAACAAACAGTAATAATTTGATTTCATTCATACGGCTGTAATATACAGCCATGAGCCAAAAAGGAAAACACTTTGCAAATGCAAAGCACCTATTCCAAATTCAATCTTGAACTAATACCTTTAGCTAAAATAAGAAGCTTCTCCTTAAAAACTGGATCTATTTCAGCCCCCTCAAACTTATACTCAATAACTCCGTCGAGACCAAAACTAAGATGAAGTTTAGTATGAGCTCTACCATAAGAATTAACTCCATCATCTACTTCTATAAGATTAATGTTCAAAGTACATATAGCATTTGGATCGTAATCTTCATCTTTAAGATCATGAACACGATAATACCTGCCACTAAATTCATATTGAGAAAGGTACCTACTATGAGAAGATCTACTAAAAGATCTCCTTATAGAATCCTCAAAATCACTGAAACGTTCTCTAGCCGCTTCAATTTGCCTACCTCTTTGAGTTGCTAAAACCGCCTCAACATAAGGAGAAACATAACCCTCATCGCTCTCAATTACAGTTCGCAAACGAACAAGATCAGCAATTAGCGTTCTCAAGTCATCTAGATCAACACCAGTCCCAGTTTCTGCTACAGTACGCAATACTGCAAGGAATCCTTCTGGATCTTCAAGGCGCTCCACTAAAGAAGCAGCCAAAGCAATAATAGTACCCTGCACAGAAGCAGCTTCATCTGGAGCTTTACGTATACCTGTCATATATAAATATTATTTGACCTAGAAATAACATATTTAAGAGCTTACGTCAAACAAGCAACGAGCACTCTTTACTAAACCTCGCTTTAGTGGCAAAATACCGCCACTTAATCTGAAAAATGACATTCTCCTGGAAAGAAGAAGCGGCAAAAGGTCCCATACTCGCACTGGCTCCAATGTCTGGCTACACAGACACGGCCTACCGCCAGTTAATTAAGGGGATCGAACCACGCACAATCTGTTTTACAGAGTTCACAAGCGTAGATGGAATTAAATATGGAAGCAAAAATACACTCAGCCAACTCGATTTCAATCCAGATGAAGAACGCCCACTAGTCGCACAAATTTTCGGGAAAAACGCTGCGAATTTCACAGAAGCTGCAAAAATCGTAGAAGCTATGGGAGTCGACGCAATCGACCTAAACATGGGCTGCCCTGCCAAAAAAGTCGTGTCCAGCGATCACGGTAGCGCCCTACTTAAAAATCCTAAACTAGCAGCCGAACTCGTTGAAGCAACAGTCAAAGGAACCTCCCTTCCAGTTTCAGTCAAAACAAGAATCGGAATAAATGGCCTAGAGCTTGAGTGGTTCATTCAATTCTGCAAAGACATGGAAAATGCCGGAGCACAATTACTGAGCATTCACGGCCGCACCGCAAAACAAATGTATACAGGCGTCGCCGACTGGGACCCAATTTATGAAGTAAAAAAACACGTAAACATACCTGTAATCGGAAACGGTGATATTAAATCAGCCGCAGACGCACTAGCAAAAATCGGCAACCTAGACGGAGTAATGGTCGGCCGTGGAACCATGGGCAATCCCTGGCTCATGCGCGAAATCGCCGCAGCGTTCAACAAAGAAAAATACACACCACCACAAAGTTTCGAAGACAAACTGCCAACAATCTTTCGTCACTGCGAACTCAACGTTGAAAGCAAAGGTGAGCACCGAGGAATGCTTGAAATGCGAAAACACTTCGCCGGAATCCTCAAAGGTTTTGAGGGTGCCAGCGAATACCGAGCCCGCGTGGTAAAAATTGAAACTCTTAAAGAAGCCTACGAAGTACTCGAAGAAGTACGCCTATTAATCAAAAACGCCAAACCCCTTAAAACAGAGTTTTTCGATTAATTATTTAATCGAATTCTCATTGAAAAGAAATTTAACAACAATCACCGCTAGACCAAAAATCTTAAGCAGACTTTCACTTACAAAAACCGGCACAAAATAACCTTCGGGAAAAGTCATCCATGAAAATCCAATCGCCAAAATCAAGAAAATATCAAAAAAAACAATTAACATTATCGAAACCAAAAGCCACGAAGACCAAGTCCTCCTCATTCGTATAATACTTTCACGCTCTTTTGAAACAATATCTGCCAAGTGATTTTCATGATTCAAATTATCCAATATTCGCTGAGTGTCCACATGATTTCGCAATGACTCTGGCCCACTTTCGGCCATATCTACAAACAGCTCCTTCTCTTTTGTTAAATTTAATCCTTGCATCTGAATCTATATTTAATAACTACAGGGGAAACTCCAAAAAATTGTGCCAATGCTTTATGATCCTTCATCAAAGAAGGGTATTTCTTCACAATCTCCTTAAGCATATGCTCTGGCACCAACAAGCTTGCGGCAAAACAATTCGCCTCCTGCTCCAAAGGATCTTTATCGATCGGCGTGGCCAAGCGCAATAAAACACCATAAGCATCAGCTGGATGTTGCAAAACATAATGGCCCAACTCATGCGCAACAGTAAAAATCTGCCTTTGAGGCGCATCTTCACTATTAACAAAAATCGTTTTAGAGCGCGGATCCAAAAAACCAGACACCTCAACTAAATTATCATGAGGAACAAAATACCTAAGTTTCAGACCAATTCGCTCAGCAATTTCAAACACATTAATAATTGGCTCATGAATACTAAACTGTTCTAGCAGCTTCTTTGCGGTCTCTCGTGCTCTCTGATAATTCGCTGTAATCATATTTTTATGAGGTCTTTGACCATAACAAAATTCGCCAATGCTAACAACAAAAACCCGTTGTTGATACCCATAAACTAGTTTTTTCAGATAGCCAAAAATTTAAAAAGTGACAAACGACAGAAAAGAATCAATATATTCCTATGTACTTACTCAAACTTTGCAAAACTCAAGAATACTCCCCGCACATGCTAGAACATTGGCTTTCTACAATGCAAAAAAGCCACAAAGCTATGCAAATAATCTTCAAAGAAGATGCAGGTAAAATTAAGATAATATCTAGTCATGACTTAAGTAAATTTTTCCCTGGCAGCAAATGTGAAAAAACAAAAACACATAATACAAAAGCAAATTTCTTCCTCAAACAAAACAAAGGCCCCCTCCTCCCCATAAAAAGACACAGCCAATTTGAAGATCGCGTAAACAAAGAACGTATTTATCCAACCAACATATTAATAAAAGAAATGGTCAAAGTACCAAATGCATTTCTAAAAATCACTTTCATACCAATTGCAGAAAAACGCCGCAAGAATGCACTCAAAAAAGCTAAAAAACCATGGTTCCAGACTGAACGTCATTTCGACCAATGGGAAAGCAAAGCATGGTTCAAGCTGAGTTTACGTCGATTAATCGGCCCATGTCTGAGGCGCGCCGCAACAAAACTGCACACACAAAACCGAAACCTCGATGAACACACAGAATCTCAACACGAACGCGAAGACCCGCGGCGCGCAACACTAGACAAACTCAGTCGTCCACTTTTCCACCTGCAAATTAGCAGCTCACACAATTTTCAAAACTTCATACAAAGTTTCACCCTGCCCTATCTCGGCGAACTTTCCTTCAGCAAAAAACAACAGAAAATCATTTTCAGTGCTGAAGAACTCGCAAGTTTCGCATCTTTTCCCAATCCAAAAGAATGTGCTCAAAATCTACAAATTGAAAGCAGTTATTTCATACCCCAACCTGCAAACCCACTCGAAATCCTCGAAGAAGACCGCAAAAGACACCTCTACCTACTTGGCAAAACCGGCATGGGCAAATCCAGCGCATTACTACACTTATACAAGCAAGATCTGAAAAAATCAGGCTCGATAATTTTGCTCGATCCCCACGGCGACTTAATCGAAGACGCCCTCGCCTGCACATCAGCAAACAGGCACAAAGACATAATTATCCTGGATCCTAGCGAAGCCAACTTCCCACTCGCACTCAACCCAATCGAATGCCACCCAGAAGAAAACCCCAGCCTTAAAGCATCTGCACTTATAGAAATGTTCAAAACTCTTGCAAATGGCAGCTGGGGCCCGCGCCTTGAATACATTTTACGAAACTCCATACTCACACTTTTACTCGCAAAAAATACAACTCTACTCGATCTGCCACGTCTACTCACAAACCCAATTTATTGCAAAATAATAATCAGCCAAATTAAAGATTTAGAATTAAAACGTTTCTGGATAGAAGAATTCTTAAACCAAGATAAACGCAGCCGCCAAGAACACATCGCACCAATACTCAATAAAGTCGGCCCACTTCTTACATCACCCATTTTAAGAAACATCTTTGGCCAGCCCAAAAGCAAAATCAACTTAGATAATATTATTGAAAACGACAAAATACTTCTCATCTCACTTTCAAAAGGCAAACTTGGCGAAGACGCAAGCCGCATGCTGGGAATGATAATTATTTCGATGATTCAATCCAGCCTACTCCGCCGAGCAAAATTAGCACCATCTAAAAGAAAATTCCTCGCCCTAACCATAGATGAATGCCAAAACTTCAGCACAAACACCTTACTCTCCATGCTTTCTGAATCACGAAAATATGGCTTAGCACTAACATTAGCAAATCAATACCTAGAGCAGCACTCCCCCGAAGTACAAGCAGCCATACTCGGCAATGCAGGCTCACTCCTCGCATTTCGCACAAGCTACGCAGATGCAAAAATTCTCGCACCAACACTCGGCCTCATTGAAGAAGATTTAACAGAAATTGCCCCATTCAAAGCATATGCAAAATTCCTGAAAAACAATGAAGCACAGCCACTTTTCAGGCTTGAGGTAGAAAAAATACAAGAATCAATGCATCCTCCCTCGGCAGAAAAACTCAAAACATACAGCCAAAAGCGCTACTGCAGGCGACAGCAACTTGTTGAAGTTAAACTAGAGAAACGCTACAATAAGCGCAAGTGCCCTCTGCAAAAGGGCGTTCAACTAGCCACACCCAAAAAATGAGCCTCACAAAGAAGCCAATTATATTGATTGCAACCTTGCTACTTTGCGTCATCAGTTTCTTAAACGCACCATTATCCTTTGCAGACGACCCAGATGTACCAGTCGTAACAGATGGCGATGAAGTCACTCAAGAAGACAGGAAGAAAAGCTCATCAAGCTTCGATGTATTAGACATATTAGACGTAGATCAAGGTGACTCAGGCAAAAGCAACTTAGTAGATGATCTTAAAGAAAAAGCAGAATTAAATAACACCTCACTTGTAGGTGCCGCACTCTTAAGAGCAATAAATATTCTCAGTTTACTTGTAGGAACATTTGCATTCGTAATGCTAATGATCGGTGGATTCATATTCATCGTTTCAGGTGGTAACGAAACACAAATTGACCGAGGAAAAAGCATAATGGCCCAATCTGTACTTGGCCTAGTCGTTGCACTACTCGCCTACTTCATTGTCACCGCAGTCTTAGCCTTCTTCTACTAATGAAAAAATTCGCACTACTCACACTCTTCGCATACTTAAGCATAGCTTTCGCACCACTTGGCTTCGCCTTCGATTTCAGCGACCCAAATATTTGGAAGGATGACAGCAACAAATGTCCTGGATATGTTGAGAATAAACTTGAACTCATAACCACTGATGAAGATACTGATGAAATTGAATTTGGTGATGCTCCGGAAGAAGCACCTGAAGGTGAAGAAGCACCTCCAGAAGAGGAACTAACGGATGAAGAACTTGAAGCAAGACGAGATGAAATTGATGAAGATTATAATAACAATTTCACACCCTACAAAGAAAGCGGTCTAACCGATGAAGCAGAGAACAAACTAGAATTGAGAGATAATAAAATGGCTGCAAACAGAGATGAAGGAAAAAGCATATGCGGAGAAGCAAATAATACAACTGAATACCTTGAAAAGGGTGACTGCACCGCATCAGGGGCTGTAGTAACTGAAATAAGTGAAATCATTGGCCCAGCAATTGAAGATGACGGTGAGGGAAATCAAATCATAGACGTATACAAAGGCATTTGCTGTCTAATAGTAAATACAAAGGATGGTGAATATCAATCTTGCAAAGAAAAACGTTCCACTTATTCACTTACTAAAGATCTGTGTGAAGAATTTTCCCCCTTCTGCGAAAAACGCCAATGGATAATAAGTAAATCCGGTGTTGGTATAATCAAAGTTTACGTAAAACAACTTTACATTTGGGCTGCAGGAACAATCGGCCTTATATCTGTTGTAACCTTAGTCATTAGCGGAATTCAAATATCTGTATCAGGTGTAAGTGGCGACATAACAGCCGCGAAGGACCGCATAATGAAAGTCTTTGTTGGCCTAATATTATTATTTTTCTCAGGCATCATTCTATACACAATCAATCCTACTTTCTTCTCATAATATGAAAAAACTACTTACAAGTTTTCTAATCGCTTTCTCCCTATTCTTAATTGCTGCGCCTGCTGCACTTGCAGACAGTCACCCAGCTGAAGTTGCAGAAGAAGGAGCAGAAGGCGAAGAGGCTGCAGATAAAGTCCCAGCGAAACTAATCATTCCAAAACCAAGCTATCTGCCAGGACCGACAAAAGAGAGCCAAGGAGAAGACACTCGAAATTTCCTTTTCGACACCACCGTCCCAAGGCTACTTAACCAAGCAATTGGACTACTTGGAATCACTGCTTTTCTTGGAATAATCATCGCTTCCTTCACCATGCTCACCGCATTCGGAAATGAAGACAAATATAACAAAGCAAAAACCAATCTACGTTACGCTATCTTAGGATTCCTAATTGTCATGCTTTCATATGCAATTGTAGCAATCATCAGCGCAGTGGCCCTCCCCTCAGAAGAAGCATTCATGCCAATCGCACACGCCGTCGATGTTGAAGAAGCCCAAAACATCTTATTCCCAAAAGAATCTGAACTCATCGGTAAAGATATAGAAAAATACGATGTCTCACTTCCATCAGGCGATCTCATCAGCGAAATCATTCCTGCCATTGTAACTAATGTGCTCTACCTAATTGGATTTTTAGTTTTCATAGCCCTGATGTATGGCGGTGTTCTTCTTGTCATCGGTAGAGGAAACGAAGAAATGACCACAAAGGCAAAAAATATCGTCATTTACTCGATTGTGGCACTCGCACTAATAACTGGTGGATACGCAATAATTTACGGTATTGCTACAATAAACCTAAATGAAGATCCAACTTCAGATTCAGATGATGTATTCGTTGAAACCGTACAATAATGATTAAAAAAATCCTTCTCACAATCATAGTAACTGCACTTTTCTGGCTAGTAGCCGGCGAAGCATTTGCTGCCGTACAACTAGATGACAATCTCAGACCTGGCAACATTCCAGGAATCGATGTAATTACAGATGCTCCAGACGATGCAAATCCAGAAACAGCTGCAACAAAGACGCTAATACTTTTTGTAGGTAGAATTGCTAGCCGAGTTCTAATTTGGGCCGGTGTAGTTACCGTAGCATTTCTTATGGTTGCAGGCTCAAATTACATACTCGCCTTTGGCAAAGATGAACGAATCGAAAAAGGTAAACGTGGCATATTTTGGGCATTAGTCGGTTTCTTTGTAATCTTGTTTTCATACGCAATTGTACAGGCAATCATACAGGTCGTTCTAAGCTTGGATGTATCTGTAACATAACGTATACTCTGCCTACTATTTTAAATATTATATGAAAAATTTTCTAGCAATCTTCTTACTAAGCAGTATCGCATTTACTGCATGCAGCACAATTCAATCAGAACCAAAACGAGCCGCAATGGCAATGGCAGAAACATCATGTCTACTATTCGACGAGAACATAGATTTCACAAAAATTGGTGAACAAACTTCTGAAATAATGGAAAAATACGGCTACGAAGACAATGCAAAAATCGATGACTATTTAGTCTCAATTGCAGACACTGAAGAACTCAACGAAGTTTCAGTTGAACTAAGAACAGCCCTCGAAACTAACTGCGGAGACCTGCTCACAGAAAGCGGAATCGATGCTGCAGACCTAGCCGAAGCTATCGTCTTTGAATAACAGGCACTTTAGTGCCCATTTTGCGCCTTCTTACTCCTTATGAGGGAATAATTGCTCACCCAATGTCACAGTTTCACCTGTAACTTGCTCGAGTATTTTTTCTGCACTCTCAGGAATTATTGCCTGAAGCATGTAGCCAACATTTGTACAAAGTGCGATCAGATTTGCTAACACAGGCTTTAAAGCCTCCATATCTGTTTTTGCAAGCTCCCAAGGCTTATTATCATCAACATAAGAATTCCCAACTCGAGCCAAATCTAAACAATGTTCTATCGCTTTCTTAATGTTGAAATCTTCAAAGCTAGATTCATATCCACTCCAAGCATCGGCAATTGGCTGCTTTAAGTCATCATTTCCTTCTGGAGTCACTCCATCAAAATACTTAATCGTCATAGCAACAACTCGTCTCACTAAATTTCCAATCGTATTTTGAAGCTCATCTTTATAAACAACAGCAAAACGCTCTTTAGAAAAATCACCATCATCACCAGTTGGAATTTCCCTCAGCAAAAAGTATCGAACAGGATCAACACCCCACTCTTCAAGAAT
>JABHVW010000015.1 GCA_018658105.1 Candidatus Peregrinibacteria bacterium | reverse complement strand
GCATTCTATAACTAATAGGCTTTGAACTCTTCAAAAGTTTATTACCCTGCAAAAATAATTGATTCTTCTTCATATATTCTGCAGTTTCATATTCCTGAATTGTAACCGATGTTGAATCTTGACTCGTCGCAACATGTCCCATTATATCTTCCAGTCTTTGCTCAGGTTTTGCAGCTGTATCAGCCACATGCTCTGTAGGTTCTTCTTCCCCCTTCTTCTTGAATTTTGGAAGCAAATCAGCAATCCTAAAAGGTGCTTTTGGATTCTCAGGAGTGTCATCAAGTTTTGCAAAAAAAGCAGGCGCTTCTGCTGCATATTTAGTGCCAGACAAATCACCAATTAATGTGAGTTTACTCGTTGCAAACTGACCTTCAGGAATCAAGCCTCTCCTGTATTTATCGGCAAAATTTGCAAGTGCAACTCCAGCTAATAAGTCAGCACCATTACTTTCCGTAACTCTCAATCTCTCATTGTTAGGCATTCTCATAGAGATATATAGGTCTGTACCCGAAGTATTAATATAAACATAATCGGCATCACCAATATCAACCTGCTTCCCAGGGCCATATAGCTTATCACCTGCAATAGTCAGTCCCATTTCTTGCATTTTCTTATAAACACCACTGTGCTCAACGGTCACAGGCATTTTAGGGCTACGCAAAACCCTCCATCCTGCAACTCGTTCACTACCCTCATGACCTTCAAGTGCACGTTCAGCATTCGCAAGTGCATCAAGTATGCCTTTTTCATTATTGATGCTTTCCATCAATTTAGGGTCATAATCCGAAATATTATCCACCGCAAACGATATGTCATTAGTCAGGCGGCTAATTTCCTGAGCCTTCACATTACTAACTGTATTAAAGCCCCCTACCTTAACAGCCGCATATTTTTCAGTCTTCTTATTCAATTTTGCTACAGCACTCTCCATTTTAGTCTCCACCTCAGCAGTAAAAGCCTCTGTTGCATCCACCATTTTACCTTCAGGATTGCTCTTAAACATTGCATCCATTAAAGCTTTCCCAGCTTTCCTCTTCATTTTATTAGGGTCAGCCAAATCCGAGAGCTCAAAGTTGTTTGGAAAGACAGAAAAAGTCTTAATCTCCTTTGTATCAGCCAGAGCATAAGAAACTGTAACAACACCAAAATTTAGATTTACTTCCAAATCTTTAATGGAATCGCGTCCAAGTTTTGGTATAAACAGTCGACTAAATTTATTCCTTGTTGCAGGATTCCAACCTAGCTTATCTCCAATCATTTGCGTTAATTCAACAACTGCCACTGTACCCTTAAGGCCCTCCACTACATCAGGCTTTGCCATAGGTGCAACAGGCCTCTTAGCTTTCTTAACAACTTTTTTCTCTGGCTTCGCAGCAACCACAGCAGGTGCAACATCAGCTTCAGCAACTTTCGGAGCCTCAGCTTTTTTTACACTAACCCCATCACCCTTTCTCAAAACGAGTCTTTGTGAGCCAAATGTACCATTAGCAAGTTTTTCATAATACGAACCTTTGTGTGCTGCAAACTCTTTCCCCTTATAAGCACTCGAAGTCAAAACAGCATCTTTATCAATCTTAAGCTTTCCAACAACTTTCTCAATCCTAATGGCATTTTCAGCCGCATTTGTCGGATTATATGTAAAGCCACCATTTTTCTTTTTTACAGCTTCCCACATATTACGTGCAGGTTTTTCTACACGTTTTGCTGTAGGTCTTGGCGCCGCAGAGCTTACAGAAGCACTAGGCCTAGGTGCAGGAGCTTCACTCGCAGTCGTACTAGCTGTAGATGCCGGTACAGATATGGGCTCAGACTCTGCACTCATAAATTGATTTTTATCAATTGGCTGCATATTTGTTAACTGCTCATATGGTAGAAAAATCTCTTTGCTATCATTAGTTTTAAATCGCAATCCATCAGTCTCCGATGAAACAATTTCAGCCATATAAAACTTATCATCAGTAGTTTGCAAACGACGATATTGTGTCTTGTCTATTTTTTCCATAGATCCTACAAAAGCATTCAAATCATCAAACATTGTAAGCTGATCAGCAGTAGCATATTGATATAATTGACTATAAAAAGCTTCCAAAAGCTCAGGATTTTCATTAGCCAAAGCCGTCAAAATCTGTTCTGCAGAAATCCCTATAGATTTATTTGATGTCGCATCATCTATTGCATAGGCCACTACTTCATCATGGTTCTTTAACGCAGCTTTAACATTCTCGATATTGTCTCCAATCATCCATTCATCAGCACTTAAGACAGCCCTAATTAAACTGTCGTTATTATCCAGTTTGCTGCCTTTCATGCCACTCACAACACATGCCCTTTCTATTTCAGTCATAGATTTTAGTTTCTCGCTTAGAGCAATAGCTTCGGGGTTCTTTACCTCCTCAGCCACCTCCTCAACTACTTTTGGAGCTGCTTTTTTCACAGGAGCCGCTTTTGGCTTTGCCTTTTTCATCTTTGCATTATATTCTTCATTGATATGATCAATAAATTCTTTTCCCATATGTCTATCAAGACTTTTGTAGCCAGTACTCGAAAATTTCACAGTTGAAAATCCATAAGCAAGAGTATCTTGCCCATTATTAGAGTAAAAATATGGCCTTCCATTAATTGGAGAAAATGCAAATGGATTATCTACGCCGACCACTGGTTTTTTATCTATACTAGTTTGCAAAGCCTTAGCGGCTAATGAAGCCATTAAAATTGCTTCCCACTCGGCCAAATCATCAAAACCACCATATTGAAATTTTTCGCCTTTACGACAAATATGTTGATTAGGAACCCCCTCCATTTGGATAATATATCCACGTTCACCATCCAAATCGCTTGCTTCAATATATACGCCTTCAATAACTTTATGATAAATTCCTACGCCAGGGCTAGTTAGATTATCCTCAAAATCATAACCACGCTTAGCAGCAGTCAAATATTGTTCTAGATCAAGTATAGAAACTTCAAGCCTCAAACTTGTGTCCTCAGGATTACGTAAAGCTGCAACCAGCAGCTCCGCATCCTTGTCATGTTCAACATATGATTCTAACATATATTGATCCACATCTTTCAAATCTTCAGACAGCGAAGCCAATTTAACAAGTTCTTCACCAAGTGCATCTAAATCTAAGCTAGTCTCTAAATCACCTAAATTTTCATTTGTTTCACCCATAATTAAATTTCATCAAGTAATTTTTGTGCTTCCTCAAGCTCCACTATTCTTTCTGCCTTTTCAGTTTCCGCACGTTCTTTACGCATTTCTTTCTTTTTCTCACCTTCCAAGTGCCCTTTGAAGCCCTTAAATAAAGCAATTTTCTGCTTTGTATCTTCAAGTTGTATCTTCGCAATATTTTCCAGCTTCTTCATGAAAATCGTAAGCTGCTCATCTGTCATCTTCGGAGCATCAACACGAATTTCCTTAAGCATTCCTTCAGGAATCGCAGGAATCTTCTCTGCCAGTGCTATAACTTCATCAGCTGTCGCCATATAAAAGTGTTTTAATCTGCTAATTATACCAAAAATATGGTAAATTGGCAATATGCAAATACTTTGGTCAAAGCTCACAGGTACTTCAATCAGAGATGATGATAATGCTCCTTGTGGCACTCTTAGCGCAGTCTTCATGAATCCCGAAAACAGCGCAGTTTTAGCCTTTCTTGTAGGGATTTCAAAGGCAATTGCCCCCACAGATATAGAGAAATGGGGAGATCCACTGAAAATCGCAGATAAAAATCGCTTACTCTCGCCTCTCGACATACTCAGAATCAAACAATTCGGAATGAAACGCTGCCTTTTAAACGGCAAAAAAGTTGTAGCAAAATCTGGCAAATACCTCGGCAGAGTACAAGATTTCACCTACGAAACAGAAAGCAACCGCATATTAAATTTGACCTCATGCCGACGCTTTATAAGGCTAGAATGGAACCATAGGCAATTCGATGCCTCAGACATCTCAGAAATACAGGCAAACACTATCCACCTAAAAATAGACCCAGAACAAAAAGAGCGTGTGGGCGAAACCGCACAGGCCACTTCAGTATAAAAAGCCAAACAAAAAGAGCCTGCACCGCAGGCTCTTTTAAAATTAATCTTTAGCTCTTAAACTCCCAAGCTTCCGCTTGAAGCTGATCCAAGAACGGTGTTGATAATTGCGAATGAAAGAAGGATGATAATTATACCGATAATCGCGTATAGAAGTACCTTTTTCGCTGTTCCAACTTGTTCGTCTTTACCTTGAGAAGTCACATAAAGTCCACCTCCATAAATAACCATCACCGTAGCAACGAATCCGAGGAATCCAAGGAAGAAGTTAAGCATAGTTTGAACAAGAGACTTAAGGTCTCCATCTCCATCAGTTGCGCCAGAAATTAGGCTAGGATTGTCTGAAGGATCAATCAGGCCACCCGCCAAACTAGGTTCAGCGAATAGTGCGGAAATAAGAAGTGCAGCTCCAAGTAGTCCTGTAAAAAGAAGAACCTCTCTAAGAAACTGTGATTTTATAATTGCGTTCATTGTGCGTGGGTTATAAACGATTTCTTGCGTATTATACGCAGATTCATAATCCAACATCAAGTCTTCCTTATTGCACGGGTACAAAAATTAGTTCCGGCTCCAGCTTAATACCAAATTTCTCCTCTACTTTTTCTTGTACAAATTCACAAATACCTCTCACATCTGCCGCCGTCGCACCACCACGATTAAAGAAAAAATTTGCATGCTGATCTGATATTTGCATTGCACCTAAAGCATGGCCTTTCAACCCCGCCTGATCAATCAACATTCCAGCCGGTTTTTCGGGGCTAGGATTTTTAAAGAAAGAGCCAGTCGTCAAACCCGCCGGCTGCTTACCTGCCCTATCCTTCAAGATCTGATTCATTTTCACCAAAATTTCACTAGTTTCCCCTTTCTTCAAGCCAAAAACAGCTCGCAATACCACTGCAGGCTCACGCTTCAATTTAGACTCTCTATACCCATATTCAAAATAGTCCACATCAACATTTTTAATGCCTTCACCCGGCACAAAAATCTCAGCACTTTTCAAAACATCTTTCGCCTCCACACCAAAACATCCAGCATTACCAAACACAGCTCCACCAACTGTCCCAGGCAGCCCATTCCATTCCTCTAAACCGGTCAATTCCGCCTTCGCCGCCTCCATAACCAAAACCGCAGCCAAAACCCCAGCATCTGCATGGATTTCCTCCCCTTTCACCTCAACTTCAGACGTTTTCACCCTTATCACCAAACCTCGAAATCCAGCATCATCAAACAGCAAATTACTCCCCATCCCAAACACAAAATAAGGCAGATTTTTCTCCTCCGCCCACTTCAAACCATCCTTCAGCTCTTCAACAGATTTGGCCTCCAAAAAATAATCCGCCAGTCCACCTATCTGAAAGGTCCCATATTGCCCCAATAAATGATTCTCCAAAATTTCCATACACCCATTCTTCCCCGACTCACCAGAAGAGTCAAGCTTGACAAATAGTAAAAATCACCTATGCTATCTATCTAAATATGAATGAAAGACTAAAAGATTTTCAAATAAGTCCTGCTGACATTGCAGCTACATATGTTGGTGGAACTGCAAGTCTGGAAAGATATAGAGAGCATTATCCTAACGTAGTTGCTCGTAATATTAGGCCTGCAGATTTTGCAAGGAGATATGGTCCAACACACAGCAATGACTATAAGCGTGAACAAAAATGGGCAAAAAGAGTCCAGCTAGGAAATCCACCTAAGCCAGTGCCTCAACTATGGCAATTACATGATTATGGCTTATTCCCAACTACTTCGCCTAATTTGCTGCAGCCAGAGCCACATATTCTTTTTGATGCCTTGGCAGATTTTGACGCAAACAATCCACATTTTGAACTCATAGCGCTGCTATGCGCAGTTCACCATTCTTCTGGCTCGACTCGAAAAGTCAGAGGTCGTCAGACATTCAACATGGAAACATTAAAGCGAAGTAATGATCAGCAAAGAGCCACTTTTCTACCTTTGGTAGAGCACTTAGCAAAGCGTGGATGGCTCGCTAGTAGTGAAGTGAAAAACAAGAGTAAATTTATGATGAGACCAGAAATGGCTTTGGCTCGCCTTTTGCATCTAGCCAATGAAGGTGCTTGGGAAGATCAAAGGCAAAGGCCCTTCCCTCACCTTTTTGAACTTGCTGAAAACAGCCTAGATGCAAAGGAAAGAAGGGAGGCTCTTTTGGCACGCAGTTTAATGATGGATTTCATGCAGGTATATTTAAGTTTAAATGGAACAAAAGAAGGAGCTTTCTACAGAGTCCGTTTGCCAGGCCAGGCAAGCCCAGAATTGGCAAATGTCTGTGCAGAAAGTTACATGGCAGTTTTGAAGGCACTTGGATGGGATGCAGATTTAAAGCAGCAGAGCACAATAAATAAAAAAACTGGAGATGTCCCTGTATTAAGGCTAAATCAGGCCAAAGTCCATGAACTACAAGATGATATGGGGCGGCGTGTTAAAGAAATTATTTCATAAAACCACCCACGGTTGGCCACTTCAAAATGGAGCCATCTACCAGAGTAAGTTTCACTTTGTTCAACTTGCACTGTCGTCGTCACTCGGTCATGGGTGAGCAAGCTCCCCCGCGACTCTCGTTCCTAGCCAGCTTCGAACTACGTTCGCCTCTGTTCAGAATACATCCATTTTCACTGGCACCCTTCGGGCTCCATTAAAAATGGAAGCACAATGTTTTCAACTTATTTTATGTTTGTGTTCGGGTTTTCCCGCGAAGGGAAGCAGTTTTCTTTTGTTCAGAGCAGCTTTATCCAGCCAAACTAGCTCTATGATCAGCATCTAGTCGCTTCCACTCTTCAGCATGATCGCGAATAAATTGAGTAGCTTGTTCAGGACTAGCATTTTCGTCTACAAACAAAACAATACCCCCAGCTCTCCTTGAATCTGCTGCTGGTGTTTGAGATTCAGCTCCTTTATCCACAGCAAACCAAGGAATATCAACTTCTTTACAGGTCATGGCACAAGCATAATCCAAAAGTTGCCGTTGCATATTTTCGGCCGTTTTAGCCTGAGAGCCTTGTCCAACTAAAAACTCCTCAACCTCTTCTGGATTCTGACGCCCCAATACAGAAGCAACAAACGCAATATTATCTTCAACAGATTTATTGATATCAACAGTCAACCAGTAACTTGCATTTGCAAATGAAGTGTCACTATATAAACCAACAACAACACTACATTGTGGGTAAGGAAGTCTGTCAATCAATTCGCTAAAATTACCTTGAATAGCTTCTTCAATTGCTGCCATACGAGTAGTAACTTCATCCAATGTTGGCATATCATCTAAATTCCCTTTTGACCTAATCATTTTCTCCATTGTATACGCATTGAAATTAGCAGCACCATACACGCAGAAAGTAGCATCTCGATCAAAAGTCGGGTCATCTACTCGCCCTAAAATATCATCAACTTCTCTAGTACGTTGTAAAGCAGCAGCTTCGTTAGCCTGAATAAAAGTTCTCATTTCATCCTCTCCTAGACTACGATCTACAATAATAATTCCCCAACCATCTTCAGTTGGAGCTACATTTTCATCCCCAAAAAGAACCAATCTATGTAAATCTGTAGAAAGTTCTTCAGAAACAAGTCTCTCTTTCGCAAATTGAGCATCTTGAGCTTGCCTTTCTTCATCAAATTCAGCCGATTCAATGTCACCTCTAACCATATCAAGCAAATGACGTAAATTATCCAACCGCATCTCGTTATCATGATATTCTTCTTCAAATTTAGGCTTGCTAGAAACCTTAGCCAAAGCAGCAGCTATTTTTGCTCTAAATGGCTGAGTGCCTTCACGAACCTGCAAATTTAACTGAACAGCTTCCATAGACTGCATTCTAGCTTCAATTACAGGCACTAAACTTTGCAATCCTTGAGAAGTTAGTCCCTCTAATTGACCAGCTACAGTATCCAATGCTGCAGAATAATCCTCCACATCATCTACATTCAAGATATCAACCAGAGAGCCTACAAAGGCTGTAGGATCAGTAAAAGATTTTTGTTCGTGTTGTGTTGCCATATTTATTTTGGTAATTGAGCTATGACAATTATAACACAAAAGCTAGCCCCCGTAAAGGTCTTGAGGTTTGAAGTCGCAATTGTACAGAATTAAGTTAAAAACTTTGCGCTGATGTTGAATAGATCCAGCTTTTGCCTTTATGTAAGCCAAAAAGTCTAGTTCTTTTTAATGCCAATGGAAGCACAATGTTTTCAACTTATTTTATGTTTGTATTTGGGTTTTGTCGCAGGGGGAAGCAGTTTTCTTTCAGTTCTTTGATGTAAAATATAATGGACATGGGAATACCTGATACAATCCCATTGAGGGAAGAAGCTAATATAAAATTTACTTAGCTTAAAAATTACTAGGAACAATGTCCATGGAAATCACAATTGGAGACAATAAGTTGAAGATTAGAAACGCTACTCGGCAGGACTATAAATTTTGTTATGGCATTACAAAAAGGCATATGAAACATTATGCTATTAAACATCTAGGGCAATGGAGCCCCTCTGCATATAGAGGAGAGTTTGACCCTGAAAAAGTAAAGGTACTTACGAAGAATAATAAGCGTCTTGGCTACTATATGGTGACAATAAATCCCAAAAACTTGTATATTGATAAATTACAGATATCAGGTTTGATTCGTGGGAAAGGTGTAGGTACAAAATTACTTGAGTTGATTGAGCGCAAAGCAAAAAAATTAAAGAAGAAAAGTGTTCAGCTGCATGTTTTTACAGACAATCCTTCCAAAAATCTATACAAACGTTTAGGCTACAAAACTATAGATAAACCTAAGAAATATTTATTACTGATGGGAAAGGATTTATAACTCACCATGAAACAAATACTTGATTCAATCGCAGGAAGCATAAATACTTTGGATAAGCCAATAATCATTGGAATCTCAGGGTTTGGTGGCTCTGGTAAGTCTACAGTTGCTATAAAGCTTGGTAAAAAGTTGAATGCGCCAGTAGTAGGGATTGATTCTTTTTCTAAAAGTAATGTTCATGAAGCTTACGAGCTATGGAAAGTGATGGACTACTCACGACTAGAGAAGGAAGTTTTAACCCCCTTTACTTTGGGTGAACAGGAGATTGCTTACAATGAATTTGACTGGGAAAAGAATTCTATAGGGAAAGAACGCTCGTTTAAAAACAGAGGTGTTCTCATTGTTGAAGGTGTAGGTCTTTTGAGACCAGAGCTGATGCAGTATTTTTCTTATACAATTTGGGTAGATTGCCCAATTGAAGAAGCAACTGAGCGTGGCAAGAAAAGAGATCGAGAGGAATATAATTGTCCGCAAGATGAATACTGGGAGGGCATCTGGCAAAAGAATGATCTCCAATGCTTTGAAAAGTTTTCGCCAAAAGTAAATGCGGACTATATTTTAGATAATTCTAAGCAATTTCCCTTGAACTCATGAGAGAAATATCACCTGCTGTAAACTTATCTGCTGAAGAATTCTTGAACCTGCTGCTGCCAGAAGCTAGACAGCATGTAGATAGAATTCGAGCCCAAAAAAGAGCTGGGTCACGACCCAAGCCATCAACGAGCTTGATTGACGAATCGAACCTACTCGATAGCAAAAGGCGAAGACTACTTCTTGATAAAGTAGCCGCTTTTGTTGATGAAAGTCTTGGTGGACGTTCTGATATGTGCATCCAATTCGCAGACCTTTTGGAACGAGCATTGGTCCACCTTGGTATCGAAGCAAGGTCAGTAATTGGCCAGGCAAGATACTTCCATAATGGTGAGGAGGTTTTTCGGTGGAGGCATGCCTGGGTGGAGACAGAGAATGAAATCATAGACGGCAATATTGATTCAGTGAGTGAAAACCCTGCCATCCCGTCTCTGAAGCGCAATCCATACTGGGGTTCAACTGTAGAAGTGCCGAATGATCGCGAATTTCAAGAAGATGTTTCAATGGATTTTCCAAAAGAAAAGGACGTAGCAGAAATATGGTGGCCAGAAATGAAAGAATGGCTTAATGAAAAGTTTCAGCAGACCTCTTAAGCATTGAGTACAGTTTTTTGGAGAAGATGGTTCTGATACCCTTTTGCCGTGAAGCTTTGTGCTTTAAACTTACGTGTGAAGAAGTAATGAAACCCATGAAAACTGAATCAGAAAAAATTCAAAAGCTCCTAATAAGCAGCGATCGAGTCACTGAAGCTAGAAGTATGCTTGGACTGAAGAAAAATGAATATTTAGTCTCTGTTTTACAAGGGCAAATCATAATTGGAGCAAGTGGAAAGAAAAAAACTAGAACGGTTAAAGAATTGAATGGTCAATCCGCCACGCTTTTTTTAATGGGCACAGTGATCCCACATATACAGGAAAAAATAGTTGATTACTTTGATTTGCCGATCAAACCGCTGCAACACGTACTTATGAAAAGGCACCGTTTTTTGCCATATGACTTCGAAGTAAATGGTGGAGAAAAAACAATAAAAATTACTTTTATAGAAAAACTAAACGAGCCAAAGTTGCAGCACTTGTTTAAGCAAATTACAGAATGGAATTCTGGTTTATTTAAAGAACCCTGTGAATACCAGCAAGTGGAGCCTATTGAGTTCTTTGACGAGAAATTTGCCCTAAGGAAGAAGTATCTGGAGCTAAAAAAACAACATCCTAAGGGTATTCCACCAAAGGTGTCATCTGCTTTAGTAGCAAAAGCCAAAGAGCTTTTAGGGAAAAAGAGGGATTACACATCTGATGATTTTAGAAGTACAATATCAGGATTCAAAAAAACCTTTTTAGGGTAGAGGTAACTCACCCTTTTAGCCATGGGATATAAAGTCGGTTTTATGTCTTATTATTTTTTTACGCCTGTTTAGATAGTCTCCAAACACGCTCAAAATTTAATGAACATGAGGAAACCTGCTAAACGAAAACTCAACTTCACCGTAGTCTTTTGTGAAGACGAAGAGGAAAACCAAATCGCATTTGAGAATGCGGTTCGAATACTCCTTTCAGATGGAGATCAAAAGGGCCCTTTTAAGTAACACCAATATGAAAAATGTCATTAATATCTCGGAAATCAACATTATTCCTGTGAAACCCAAGGATGGACTCATTGGCTTCGCTTCCTTCGTAGTAGACAAGAAATTCTACGTGGGTAATGTGGCCATCTTTTCCAGGCTAGACGGAGAAGGTATGCGCTTGGTTTACCCCAGAAAAGGACAGATCGACTGCTTCCACCCAATAAATAAGGAGGTGGGGTTATTGATCGAACAAAATGTAACCGAAAAATTTAATACCCTATTAAAACGTAATGAAGTACAACCTATTAAAAATTTGGAATAGAAGAGCTTATAGCATCAGCAAAGCCAACACTCTATTTAGGCGTGAACAAAATTATAGTTGTTCCAGGAATCCAAGGGTGGAGTCCACAGGGGCATATTTGTCTCCCACTTAAAACTTTAAATATTTAAAACTAGAAAGGTTTCTTAATCTATTTGTTTTACAAAAACCCCACTCATTATGAAATTCTCAATATTTATTAACCAAAAGCTATTCCAAGAAATAGCTCCAGAAATTGGAATAAAAGATGCTGCAATCTTGGGTTATATACAAGGTTTATGCGAATCTTCATCAAAAAAAGTTCTTAGAAAAGTTATTAGTGCGGAATCGGACGGCGAATTGTATACTTGGATAAACTATAGGCATCTATTGAAAGAAATGCCTATGTTAGGTTATAAATCTACTGCATCAGTTAGCTATGCAATTACTCGTCTAGAAGAAGCTGGATTTGTTATTGGAATACAAGAAAATATAACCAACAGAAAATTTATCTGCCTAACTGAAAAGGTTGATCTGCTCGAATGGAATGGAGGTGTTGAGCTTTCAGAGGAGGGGTAATATTGATATGGTGAAGAGCTGTTAAGTTGAGTTAATGGGTGTTAACTGGAGTTAATAGAAAACCGTTAACTGGAGTTAATGGGTCGTTAAATAGAGTTAATGTATTAAAGATATAATAATAAAACTATTAACTTTAATAAAACTGCGGCGAAAAACGCCGCACCTGAAAAAAAATAAATCTTTGTCCAGAAAACTTATTGAGCCAAACCATAGAAAAAGTAATAAAACTATAGAAAGTATAAAAAAAGCTCGAAAGTTAAAAAGCTTTTTACTGCATTCCTAACCTGAAGCCTGCTTAAAACCTGTTCTTACACGGTCTAAACGATGATAAGGGGGGGGTACTTGTGGTGGGATAAGCTTGAAGCTATACTCGCAGTACTCACCCAAACATAATGAATATTTACACGGTATCTTCGGATACTATCAATTCTGGTCAATCTGGAGCGCGTTTAGCGGTCCAGTCTAGAATTGTCCCTTGTGGATATTCAAAGTATTGGGTGAGTCCTCTAACGCGCTCTTTTTGACGTGCATGAGTGTCTACTCATAACCAGTACATCATGAACAAAATTAGACTTTCAAAAAAACACATCTTTTGGGGCGCAGGAGCAGCAGCTGCATTCATTCTTTTAACTCTAGCTGTTACTCAACCTTTTAGTTTTAAAAAGGAGCTCATTAGAGATACACGTGAAGTGCTTCTCAATTCCCTAAAGAATCCTGCTGATGCCAAATTCATTGGTAAGCCAGATGTTCTGCAAGGAGAAATGGAGGGAATTTATTACTGTGGATCAATGGGGGAATTAGACGGAAAGAAGCCTGAAAATCCAGCTGAGAACTTCTATACAGTCCAATATACTGTAGATGCAACGAATGGCTATGGAGCAATAGTTCGATCTGACTACGTTTGTGTCGTTAATGTTCTGGGAACTACATGTAAGAGCCTCAAGAAGTTTAATGATTACAGAGACATGTGTAATGACTACGAATTTCGGAGTCTTATGGAAGACATAGGTGTGTGGTAAACCTGAAATTAGCCACTTTGACATTGTCCTTTCTCCAACCTGGAACTAGACTTTAAACAGTAAAAGTAACGTCGCTGGCTAGGCCTGCTGACTTAGTACAGGATATGAACAAACCAACACTCAAACGTTTAGGGCAGCTTTGGAGAATCCAAGAGGAACTTCACAATTTATGGGTTCAGAAAAACTACGACAACGAAACAGCACATAAAATTAAGCTCGTAACTAAAGTAAAGAAAAACTTAGAAGAACAGAAAAGAGGCTTCATGTCGAAAAGAGTTTCATACAGTAAAATAGCAGATTTCATAATCCTGCATTATGAAGAGCTTGGTGCGCAAGCACTTCATGATGGCATTGTTGCTCTCGTAATTGCTAGACCCGACTTATAAGGCCTTATAAGTCCGCGTTCTTTTCCAAATTTTGACTCGCTAAATAACTACAATTATTAATACAGTTCCGCCCCAAAAGCATCTAAAACCCTCACATTATGACCCAGTACGCACTAGAAAACTCGCAAAATAACAGTTGGTGGCTAGAAAAGTTGCTGGAGCAAGACTTAGCACCCAGTACTGTAAAGGCCTTATTGTCAGACCTTCGACACTTCAAAAAGTGGTATGAAACTATGAATGGTGAAGCGCTAAGGTTAGAGCAAATACTTCCAATGGATGTGATCGACTACAAAAACCAGTATTTGACTTCCCACAAACCCAGCACGATAAACAGAAGGCTCGCTACTCTCAAAATGCTATTCAAAATTGCCCAAGAAGAGCAGCCCGAACTGAAAGACCCAACAAGAAAAGTAAAATCCCTCCCCTTGCAATCACTAGCACCTCGCTCTCTTACAGAGCAAGACACGCGAAAGCTTCTGAAAGAGTTAGAATTACGAGGCTCCCTGCGCGACAAAGTGATTATTTGCCTTATGTTGTTTGGTGGACTGCGGGCGTCCGAAGTCATGGCGCTTCGTTTAGAGGACATTGAAATGAGCCCAAAGAAGGGCATCGTAAATATTCGAGCATCAAAGGGTAATAAATTTCGAATAGTGCCTCTCAGCCTAAAGATTCGCCCCATTTTGAGTGAGTATATAGAGCGAGTAGATGGGCCAAAGTTACTTCATGGCCAACGGGGTCCACTTAAAAGCACTGTGACTATAAACAAGGTAGTGGATAAGTATGCCAATCATGCTCAAGTGAAGTGCTCGCCGCATTGTCTACGCCACACCTTCGCCTATCGCTACTTGCAGCGGCACCCAGGAGATTTAGTGGGCCTGGCTCAGTTGCTTGGACATTCCAATCTGAACACTACTACAGGTTATACGCAAAATAGATTGCAAGATTTACAGAACAAAGTAGAGCATTGATGTTATCTACCAGCCCTTTGAGCTGCCTTTTCTACCCATGAGCCTAAATTTTGACGTCCATTGTCAGAGTTCCATCTATACAAAGGGTAGCCACTTGGTAGAGGGTTTGCTCCAGTATCATCGGTTTGTCCATTTTGATCTTTGATCTTACTGACGTCTACGCCAATCAACCCCTTTCCAAGCGCAATACTCCGTTGGATTTCATACTTCACCCATCTACGAGAAGCAGTCTGACTTCCAACTAGAACCACCGTTACGGAGCTTCCCTTTAGCTGATCTTCGATCCAGTTTTTGATTGACTGATCTCCTCCTCTCTTAATTTTTTCCCATTGAGCGTGATCATAGAACGGACTTTTTTCGAAGCCTACAATCTTGGAGTTTCTAACTTGAGATACACGCCAATGGTCGCGTGAGTAATGAAAA
This sequence comes from Candidatus Peregrinibacteria bacterium, assembly GCA_018658105.1. GTDB lineage: Bacteria > Patescibacteriota > Gracilibacteria > UBA1369 > 2-02-FULL-48-14 > JABHVW01. The sequence goes on along the minus strand of JABHVW010000015.1, from coordinate 96,513 downwards.
CTAAAAAAAACTTTCCTTGCCATTTGTTATTTGGTTAAAAAATATGTTAAAGCTGCTGCTGATAGCATGCCAAAGTAAAATAAAAAAATTGTCTTAGAGGTGAGTACGCACAAGTATTTCTCTTTAGAAGAGTCAATCTTCATTGCAAAATCAATCTGCGTTTCTTCGAGAAGCCGAACTGAGTCATAAAGATGTCGGAATAATCGCTCTTGCCACAAATAATATCCATCTAGGAGCCAAAAGAGGACGCTTGATGATACCGCAACCAGTAGCAGAGCGACTTCACCCTGATCTACAGATAAAGCTAATAATCCAGAAAACACCGTGAGGGACCAACCTTTTAGGTAGAATGAATTAGCAGCCATTCTACTGATTATACCTTGAATAAATTCGAGATGTTTAAGCTTGTTCTCCATTAGGACTGGTTAGGGTCTACGTTGTTCTTCTTTTTGTTGTCTGGATTTGCCCGTACGAACTTTTTATTCCCGACTTTTATTGTGTGAAAGTTTGGATGCTTCCCTTGATCTACTTCTTTCGCCAGCTTTGGCCTTGAGACCGTACCTCTCCCAGGGATTTTGTAGCTTTGATTCTCTCCGTTCTCTCCATCCTGGTTGCCATGAATTATGTTTGCCATAAGTGAAATTTAATAACAGTGAGCATCTTAGACCAAAACATTGACCAAGGCAAATAGAAAATGATTTGGGCTTCACTTTTGTAGCATTAGTTCCTATAATGAAAGCATGAAAAAACTCCACGCTACACAACAACAGCTTCTTGATTTGCTTCAGGAATACCAGTCAGCACCTCTCACATTACGACAACTTCAGGAGAAGTTGAATCTTTCTAGCCATACTCTCGTCATCCATCACATTGGGCAGCTTGAGAAAAAGGGGCTTTTACGAAGGAACCCGTCGAATCCCAACGACTACCAGGTGCTCAGTGACAACCCAGAAAATCCTGTCACCTACGTGAACCTTTATGGACTTGCACAATGTGGGCCAAGTGGAGCCATTCTAGATGGAAATCCAATCGAAAAAATGCCCATATCTTCGCGAATCTTTGGATTTTCTGCCTCAGAAGCTTTTATGATTAAAGCACGAGGCGATTCAATGGAGCCAAAGATTGCAAGTGGTGACCTGATCATCGCTCAGCGTAGCAACGTGGTAAGTGACCGTGACATTATTGTTTGTGTCTACAGAGAAATGGCCATGATCAAGGTGTATCGTAAGAGTGAAGGGCAGATTTTCTTAGAATCTTTGAATCCAAAATATGCCCCTTTACTTGTTGAAGAAGGTGACCTGTATATTGAAGGTGTAGTAAAAGGCGTATATTCGCCAGTATAATCCTCACCCTATGAAGGGCTATAGAAAAAACTCAAAGGCATTGTGTAAAGAAATTCCAAGAAGTTCGCAAAATCCTCTTTTGTCTGAAGAGGCATTTTTCAAGTTATGCTTACGTAGGTTTCACAATATTGGAAGATCAAAAGATAATTTTGTTAAACTATTAGATTTTTACAATGATGAGCAACTTTTTTCACCTGTATTCATTCACGAGAAGCAAAGCTATTACTCTACTTTTCAAGTTTTTAACCTTTTTATTCTAGAAGAATTCAGAGAAAAATCCTTGTCTCTTAATTCTGAATTACAATGTGGAGATTGGAAGCAAATGTTAAAAGCAAATAAAGAGCATTTACGGGAAGAAAATATTGAATTTAGTAAGCTCCTTAAGCTGTTAATTGCAATCCAAGATTATTATTTACCAGAGGTGATGAGCGACGGTAGAGTTGGAGAACTTCGTGACTATGGAACCCTAATCTTAGGGGGTACATTTATGTGTAGTAAAAAACGTGTAGTCTTAAGCGCTTTACAACGATACCGCAATACTGCAATAACGGCGGGAAAATTCAAGCCTAAAGAAAGTTTAGACAGCATAAATCTAAGTGTTGAAGAAGTAGTCAAATGGACAAAGAAAGTAGCACTAATATTGAAAGGATTAAATCCATTGGCACATTGGCATCTAGTTCTTAAATATGTTGATTTCGAAAAAAAGCAGAAGTTAAGAGGTGATGCATTGGTTGCACAAGACTTACATGGCATTGTAGATATTCTTTTCCTTTTTCTTAAAGATTTAGGAGAAGATTTATCTAAAAAAGGGGTCCGCGATGCATATGATTGGTTTGATCTTTCCAAGAGAGCTAAGACTTCTCACCTGCCAATATGGAAGGAAAGAATGTATGGAGAGGAGATTTTCACCGCTCCATACAAAATGTTGGAATTTCTAACCAATGAATTCAATATAAACCCAAAGCCAAGGGCTATTATTTTCACTGAGGGGCAAGAGTGGAAGGCAATCTCAAAATTATTCGCATTTATGGGGTATTCACCGAAATTATTAGGGATTGAATTCAGGGCTTTAGGAAGTGATAAATTAAAGTATGAAAAGTGGATTCAGTTCATTGAGTATATGCATGAGAAGCAGACGTATATGTTTTTTTTAATAGATGATGAAAATAATGCTAGACAGGCTAGAAATAAATTTAAAACAAAAAAGAATAGGATTAATGAGCATCCACACTTGAAAAGGACATTGGATCCACTTCGAATCAAAATTTGGGGAGCTAAAAAAAAGAACTCATCATTCGAAGAAGCTAATTTCACTAATACTGAAATTGTTGAGGCAATCAAAAGGCAAAATAAAAGTAATAAAATAACTGTCAAACAAGTTCGAGATGTCCGAAAAAACACTTCACGGAAAAAAGGACTTATAGAGGCTATTGTAGGCAGATACGGGCTAAAGATACGTAAAGAAAAATTACCAGAAGTTTTGGTGGACATTCTAATCAAGAAGCGCACGAAGAGAGGCGGCAAGAGAAAGACAGAATTGGAAAAAATAGTTTGTGAAATCGGGCAGTTGGTGATGTTTAATCATCAGCCAAAGGGAAGAGATCACCAGGTGCAGAATTTCCGTACGGGTTTTATGGGCTAAGATTAAAGAATTCAACCCTTAAGGTACTCATATCCGCCCGCAAACTTTGTGAATGCGTCTTTGGCAATCAATGGAATTGAAGGGGCCGTATGGGGCAAAAATAGACCCAAAAAGTTGCAGTATTATATTCTCCTCCAGTTTAATATATAATTGTTTTAGAAAAGTAATGAACATCCATGCCAACAGATATAAAAAAGCCAAGTAAAAAGCGTATAGCGTGCTACATACGTGTGAGCACGAACGAACAAGCTAAGGAGGGTTATGGTCTTGAAGTTCAGCTCAACAAGCTCAAGGGATACATCGAGGCACGAGAGAAATCCCACGGCTGGGTATTCGATGAAAAACTTGTCTACAAAGATGATGGTTATTCAGGTGCCTTAAAAAGTAGACCTGCCTTCGACAGGTTAATGAGAGACGTGCGAAATAAACGAGTGGATGTCGTAGCGGTGATGAAAGTGGATCGCCTTTACAGGAGCACCCTGGGTCTTTTGGAAGCGGTAAAGGAGATGGGTAAAAGTGATGTTGGCTTTACTTCTGTTACGGAATCGCTGGACACAACAGTTTCAGATTTAGCACCAGAAATGGAAAGAGCGCAAAAACAGATGATGCTCACACTATTCGGTATGCTGGCTGAGTTTGAACGCTCTCTCATCATATCTAGGACTTCGGAAGGAAGACTCGCAGCAGCAAAAGATGGAAATTATGTAGGTGGAAATGTGCCTTTTGGTTACGACGTTAAGGACCAAAGGCTGATAGTGAACAAGAAGGAAGAGCAATGGGTAAGGAGAATATATGTTTGGTACGTAAAACAGGGTTACACCAGGTCCCAAATTGCTCAAAAGCTGACAAAGCTACGAGTAACGCATGACAGTACCAGGAGGGGTCGCAAAAGAACTAAAAACCCAGAGCATTTTTGGGATCGAAGAAAGGTGACGCTTATTCTGGGGGCAACTCACTACACGGGTGTTTATTTTTACAACAAAACGGGAAAGGACAAGAATGGAAAGCGTGTTGAGAAGCCCAGATCTGAATGGGTAGATTTTTCATGCCCAGCAGTCATCGACCAGAAAACTTTTAAAAAAGCCCAAGAGAAGATGGCAAAGGAGAAAAAAGAATCCAATAATGCCAAGCACATTTACTTGCTCTCAGGGAAAATTCAGTGTGGCGCATGCGGGTCCAACTTTGTAGGCTATATGTCTGCTAAAAAGACTAAGAATTACAGGTGCGGGAAGTACTCGAAGCACAAGACAACGACTCCCTGTAAAGTGCCTCATATCTCTGAAAAACTCATCGCAGAGCCAACGTGGAAAATCGTTGAAGATATCTTAAAAAGGCCCAAAGGTGTTTTAGAGAAGATGGAAAAGGACCTGAAGAAAGATTCCTACTATCAGTCACTTATGGATGAACGAGAGATTTTAGAAAATCGTAAGTCTGAGCTACAGCACAAGCGAAAACGAGCAAAGGAAGCTTACATGCGAGGGGTATTCGAGATTGATGAATTAGAAGGAGAAAGAAAGCTCATCGATGATGAAGCTGATGAAATCGCAGAACAACTTGAGGCAATTAACTCCCAGCTGACTGTAGAGCAAGACAAGGGCGAAAAGATCGCTTCACTCAAAGACATGGCCAAGAAGTACAAGAGTAGTCTGAAAGAGCCTTCATACGAAAGAAAGCGTGAACTTCTACAGGAGATAATTAAGTCCATCACCTTCGACGGGACCAATGTACAACTTGAGCTCCGTGTCCCTAAATCCGTTAAGGATGAGCTGGATTCTAAAAATAAGTTGAAAACATTGTATGGAGCCATCTACCAGAGTCGAACTGGTGACCTACGGGTTACAAATCCGTTGCTCTACCAACTGAGCTAAGATGGCTCGTGAAGGATTTATATCAATTGCATCGAAGCTTGTCTAGCAAAAAAGCGGCACAGCGATTATTCCTCTTTAGGCTTTAGTTTTTTTAATTCTTCTTTCATCTCAACCATTTTCAGCTCACGCCCAACCATAAGATCATTTGTTTTCGTCAATTCAGCATTCTTATTCTCAAGCTCTTTCTCCCTCTCTTTCTGTTTAGTGATATCTTGAGCCACAGCTAAATATCCAGTCAGTTCATCATTCTCATTCTTTAAAACTGAAATATTCATCGAGAGCATCACATGGCGGCCATCTTTTCTTGTCGCTGGCGCCTCAATTCTAATTTCTCCATTTTCTTTAGTCTTAGCAAACAGGCCATCTAGCGTAAAATCATCTCTTCCTTCAAAAAACAAAGAAACATTCTTCCCAAGAAGATCGCCAGGTGCATAGCCATTCAGCCGTGCTCCCTCTTTATTCACAAAAGTGATCATGCCATCAGGAGCAATAACCATAATTCCATTCATAGATTTCTCCAAAGCACGCTGCAAATCTTGCAGCTTTTGAACAAGTTCATCCCGACTTAAGTCATCATACTGATTCATTATTTTCGGTAGGGTTTTGAGTCTCTAATTTTGAAAGATGTTCTTGTTCTTGGCATTCGCAAACAAGCAAATCATGGTTGAAATGTGGGCAAGTAGGAGCTTGGCACTGCCCTTCAGCAATAGCGACTCCCTCGCAACCTCCTTTACAAATATAGTGTGTCATGTGGTGTAGATTTAGAATTACACACGAAATTATAGTTCGCAAAATCAACATTTGCAAGAAAGCCATAGCGAACGAATTTAGACGAATAACAATATAGGGAAAAGAGAGCCCACGAGAGAAAAACCGCTAGGTTTTGCTTTCGTGTGTAATGGTGGGCCGGGAAGGATTCGAACCTTCGAAGGCTAAGCCAGCAGATTTACAGTCTGCCCTCGTTGACCGCTTGAGTACCGACCCATTTTTTCAAAAAGCCCTGCGATTATAGCGAAATTAAGCAAGAAGGCAAATTCAATTACTCTCTTAAAAGTTTTCACTACCATCATCCCAAACGCTTGGGTCAGCAGTACTTCCCGCTTCAGCGTCAAGTGCATCATTTAAACGAGTTGCTTCTGGATCTTGGCTGATTCTGCGATCCAATGCTTTAGTTCCTAATGCAGTAGCTAAGACAGCAGCTCCACCAGCAACAGCCATTTCTGCAAGATCACCACCAGCACATGCATCAATCACAACAGCACTACCACCAATGGCAGTATATCTGTTAAACGTTGCTCTAAGAGCAGCGCCTATAAGGCCAGTAACAACCCTAGGATTCGTAGCAGCCAATGTTATTCCTGAACCTACACCTGCGGCGAAAAGACCAAGAATTGGGCCCTCAGCAACCCCTGCACCAAGTCCAACCACACTTCCAACCGCAGCCACAGTGCTATATCTAGCACAGCCTACTGCCTTTGAAGCAACTGAACTGCCGGTAGCAACAGGTCTTTCAGGGTTAACGTCAATGATTTCACCAGCTGCATTCGTAGATGTAGGGGCAGTATATGTCCCATCTAAAACCTCAGTTGCAGTGATCAATCGTGGACCAGCAGCACGGCGAGCAGGCTGCCCTTTATGTCCTCTTCTCCAGTTTGCATAGGCATTTTTCGCCCACTCAACTCCCCTCCCAGCATGTCTTATTCTTGCATTATTAACTTTCTCAACTAATTCTTCAATAGAATCATCATCAACACCAGCGGCTCTCGCTTCTTCTACTCTTTGGAAGAAAAGTTCATAAAATCTATCAGCTGAATATCTACCAGCAGTATGTAATAAATCGACAGGTACCATCGCCACACTAATCGCTGAAGCAGCAAATCCACCAGTAGCAACCATCCCCGCAGGTCCACCAAAAATACCAAACGGTGCAGCAATTGCGCCCGCAACAACCTCAGGTACGATCGTTATCGCTGCATCTGTCTTAAAAGGAGCAGTAACATATTTAGTTTGAGTAGGAGAAAGTCCAGCATCAGATGCTCTTTCATTTGCCGCCGCTGTTGTTTTAACAGCAACAACAAGATCAGAAATCATTGGAGTCATAGCCTTTACTGCCGTCATAAAATCATCAGTCGTTCCAGCTGCTTTATATGCGGCGACAACAGCATCAGCAAATGCAGTCAAAGCGGCTTTAGCTCGTTTGATCTCTCTTGGAGTTTCATTTGCAGCTGCTTCTTGCTTTTGCATTTCTGCTACAGCAAGCTGAGTCCCTGCAGCAATTAAAGCTTTTGACAGTTCCTCTCCACTCAAGCCACGATCTATAAGCATATCACGTAAGCTTTGTGCTCCTCCTCCTAATTTAGGCCCCCTAGTTCTGTTACCCATAATGTTTTGGGTTATTTGTTAGAGTATTTCTTTATACACCATCTAAACTCTTTTGTCAAGGGTATGCATCTCGAACAACTTAAAGCTTGCAGAAAATCTCATAAATATGGGAGACTTATAGCCTATGTCAAAATTCATTGTACAAGGAGGAAATGAGCTCAGTGGACAGGTAGATATTGGTGGCGCGAAAAATGCCGCCCTACCTATACTCGCCGCTACCCTTTTAACAGATCAGCCCTGTACTATTCATAACGTGCCAGACATCTCAGATGTACATAATTTTCTGAAAATTCTCGAAAGTTTAGGCTCAAAAGTCACTTTTGAAGACAACACTGTAAAAGTAGACAATTCTGCAATTCAACCTGGTGAAATAGACGACAAACTAGTAACGCACATGCGTTCTTCCTTTTTACTCTTCGGCCCACTTTTAGGCCGTTTTAAAGAGTTAAAATTGGCTTTTCCTGGTGGATGCGTGCTCGGTAAACGATCTGCAGATGCCCATCTCAACGCTTTAGAGGCATTCGGCGCAAAAACACTTGAAAATGGCGAAAATATACACATGAAAGCAGACAATCTCACCGCAGCTAAGTTTATTATGACCGAAGCCAGCGTGACTGCTACAGAAAATGCAATTATGGCAGCCGTAATGACAGATGGCGAAAGCGAAATCCGCTGGGCAGCCATGGAGCCACACGTACAAGATTTATGTAATTTCTTGGTGACAATGGGCGCACAAATCGAAGGAATTGGCACTCATACCCTTAAAATAACAGGTGGAAAGGCCCTCACCGGCACTGACTACTCTGTCACCTCTGACTACCTACAAGCCGGCACATTTATTCTCGCTGGTGTATTAACCAACAGCGAAATCACAGTGAACAACTGCCCGACTAGTCAACTAGACAGCTTTTTCCAAAAACTCGAAGAAATCGGCGCAAATTTCACCTGTGAAGAAGACAAAGTCCACGTTAAAAAGCACAATGGCTTAAAGCCAATCAAAAAACTGCAAACCTCTGTTTATCCAGGTTTCGCAACAGATTTACAGGCACCTTTTGCCGTTTTGCTAACTCAATGTGAAGGCACAAGTCATGTCCACGAAACCCTATTCGATGGCCGCCTTGGCTACCTCGACGAACTCAATAAAATGGGTGCAAACACAGAAATACTCAACCCACACCAAGCCACAATTAATGGCCCAACGCCACTCAAAGGTGCCCACATCTTCAGCTGCGATATTCGCGCAGGCGGAGCAATGGTGCTCGCCTCCCTAATTGCAGATGGCGAAACAGTAATTCACGACATTAAATACACAGATCGCGGCTACGAAGCCTTCGACGAAAAACTCCGCAGCCTAGGGGCTAAAATAGAGCGAAATTCTACCCTCTAAATCCGTCCGCCTCACCTCAATTCCCAGCTCAGCGGCCTTTTGCAGTGTCTCTTCATGTGGATGCCCATAGCTATTGTCCTCACCAGCCGAAATAAGCATGATTTCAGGCCCTACAGCCTCCAAAAACTCCAAAGTGCTACTTGTACGACTTCCATGATGTCCTGCCTTTAAAATGTCCGCACGTAAATCCACCCCAGCAGCCAAAAGCTTCTCCTCAACTTCATGTTCAGCATCTCCAGTTAACAAAATCCGCTCATCACCGAAATGCACCATAATCACTGGCGAGGCATTATTCACATTCTCCATTTCACCCGAAATAGGTTCAAAAGGGTATAAAACGTCCAAAAACACCTCTCCAAACACAAAATCCCGCCCAGCCTCAGCAACATATATTGGCACATCCAGCTCCTGCAAAAAGGCCATATTTACTTCGCTTTCATAATCCGGAAAGCCCATCAAAACAGCCTTCACTTCAAAACGCTTCAAAACCTCAACTAATCCCTCCATATGATCCAAATGCGGATGCGTCAAAACCAGCAAATCAATCTCATTAAACAAATACGGCACAGTCGCCGCCAGCTCCATCAGAACAGATCGCCCCGGCCCACCATCTACCAAAATATGATGCTCATCTGGCGTCACCAGCAAAATCGCATCCCCCTGCCCAATATTCAGCATATGCAGCTCAAACTCCCCACTCACCCGCCAAATCGACGACAAAAGCCCAATATTCAGGGTCAACAAAAACGCCACTATTAATAAGCTCTTCTTCATACTAAAAGCCTAACACTCCCCAGCTGAATTAAAGCTGAATTATTGACGCTTTCTTTTACGACGAGTCACAGCTCCTGCTCCCATCAGTGAGAACATTCCCATAGCAATCATGCCAGGGCCAGTTTCAGGTAGAGTCACAGTAGTCATAAGACCTTGAGATTCATTCCCAACCATATCAACCGCAGTCACTTTAAATGTGTAAGTAGAGCCTGGAGTCAGCCCATCAGCTGTATATCCAGTAGCAGAATTTCCAAGCGCAGTAGGATTTCCAAATGTTAATCCACCATTTCCACTTTGGTAAACAAAGTATTCGGCAAGATCACCAGCTGAATCAATACTTCCAGCCCAGCTAAGAGCTACACTAGTTGAATTTGCAATGCTACCAAGTAGATTTGTAATATCTTCAGGAGCAATCAGGTCAGCAAGGTCCAAAACAGGAGCCTCAAATTCCATTTCATTTCCATCTTCACTCACAGAGCTTCCAGCATAATTCAAAATTGTATCATCAACTGAAACGACATATTCGTATCCAGCCTCCATATCTTCAGTTAACAGGTTAAGCATATGTGCGTCATCGTCCATAATACTCACTGCAAGAACTTCAATTGAAGTAGATGCATCGTCTAAAAGTTGAATTGAGAATGCATCAGGATCAACATAATCAACTTCTTCAGAGAAAGTCAGAATAATTTCATTTAAATCTTTAGCTTCAACTTCTTCAAGTTCGAAAGTCATACTAGTAGTATCATCTTTCAAAACAGGTTCAGCAGGCTCAACCGGCTCAGCATCAGCAGTAACATCTTCCCCATCATCGACAGGTTCAGTGCTTACTAATGAGCTACCAGTGAAAAGCGCAGTGTCAGAAGTTCCGCTCACTACAGGGTTCCCAGCCAGATCAGTTACAGATGAACTCGCAGTCAAAATATAGTCTGCACCACCTTCTTGATCAGCAGTCAAAACAAATACCGCAGAAGCATCCGCAGTTAGGTAAGCGTCATAAACTTCTAGAGCGCCACCAGCCTGAGCTTCAATACTAAATGCAGTAGATCCATCTGCAGGAAGTTCAACTTCTTCAGAGAATTGCACCTCAACAAGAGTACTTGTCGTTGCGCTTGCACTAGTTACAGTTGGCTCAGTAAAGTCACCAACTTCAGATGTTTCAGGAGTAGATTCTGCCTCACCAGAGAAGAATTCAGATTCATTTCCAGCCGCATCATAAGCGGTAACAGCAAAATAATATGTAATGTTATTAGACAAGCTTTCCATTGTATAGCTAGTCACATCCTCAACATCTAGAGCTCCAAATGTATAAGATCCACCACCATCTTCAACTGAACTAAGTCCAGAATAAAGAAAATAACCAGCAACTCCAGTGTCATCAGTCGCAGGATCCCACGAAAGAGTTACTTGAGAGTCACCAGGAAAAGCTGCAAGATTTTCAACATCCGATGGAGATGACTCGTCATCAGCAGCAAAAGTTAATGCACTTTGTGTACCAACTAATAGTAGGGTCAGAGCGCTTAGAGCAAACAGTTTTTTAAATCTTTTAGCCATAGTGAGAATTTATTTTTGTTTTTAAATCCTCTAATTATAACATATTTACTGTAAATTCTCAAGCCCATAATAATCTTCTGCGCCAAGCCATGAACTTTCAAGGTGCCCCGGCAGCCAAGCCCAGTCAAAAACTTGAGAAGACTCTGGCATAAATATATTCAAATTCGCATCCTCTTCTATATTAGGATCTTTCAAAACAGTCCCAACAAGAATAAAAGTTGTACGCCCTTTCTCGGCCAAATATGGCCTTTCGTAATCTGAAAACATGCGCACTCTCAACTCACCATCTTTAAATGCCTCGCCTCGCCCAACCGCATTTTTATAATCAGTAGCGCCCTTTTCAAGCTCATAAACCGTCCAATATTGCGGCGACTCTAAATGAACTTTTTGAAGCCCAAAAGCCTCAATCCCAATAGTCAGATATCGCAATGTATAAGGAGCATCCCCTTTTAAGGTGAACTCATATACTTCAGATTGGCTCCCAAAGCGCAGTGGTAAAACCGCCTCACTGAAAATCTGCAAATTCACATCTTTTATCTCAGTCAACTCAATAAGTTCCTCAGTCAATTCTACCTCTTCATCTATAATTTTTTCGGAAGGAATCCCCTCCAATAAAATAGAAACAAAAGTAATAAGTACAACTATAGCGAGCGCAGAAAGCACCCATTTGAATTTTTTCGACATATTAGCGTGGAAAAGCTGCCTCCATCATAGTATGATGGACCTCCTATGTCCATTTTACTAGAAAATCTAAACAAAATGCAGCAGTCAGCCGTTTTGGCGACTGAAGGCCCTGTGCTTATTGTGGCCGGCGCCGGCTCCGGCAAAACCCGAGCCCTTACCCACCGCATCGCATATCTAATAAAAGAGAAGAAAGTCGCGCCTTGGAATATTCTTGCTGTGACTTTTACAAACAAAGCTGCTGCCGAAATGAAACATCGCCTTGCTGATCTGGTAGGAGCCGATTCAAATGAACTTCCAACTGTCGGAACATTTCACTCGATTTGTGCTCAACTACTACGAAAACACATTCATATGCTTGGTTACGAGAATCAATTCGTCATTTACGACGCAAACGACCAGGTCGTACTCATGAAGCAGATCATGCGAGATCATAATATCAGCGAAAAGCAACTCAACCCTAAGGCTGTGCTCGGTCACATTTCTCAGGCAAAAAATGAGCTTATAACCTGGCAAGACTACCAAATGCGGTCTCACAATTATTTCACAGAAAAAGTTGGACAGCTCTACGAGCCATATCAAATCCGTCTAGCCAAAGCCCAAGCTCTAGACTTTGACGACCTCCTAATGAAGGTAGTCGAACTCTTCCAAAGATATCCAGACATTCTAGACAAATACCAAGAGCGCTACCGTTTTATATCTGTAGATGAGTACCAAGACACCAATCATTCTCAATATACTATTGTCAAAATGCTGGCCGAAAAATACCGAAATATTTGTGTGATAGGGGACCCAGATCAAAGTATTTACTCCTGGCGCGGCGCAAATATGCAAAACATTCTCGACTTCGAAAAGGACTACCCAGAGGCGCTGATTATCAAGCTCGAACAAAACTATAGGTCCACAAAGACAATTCTAGACGCCGCCCATTCTATCATCGAAAGAAATAGAAATAGACAAGAAAAACAGCTCTGGACAGATAGGGAAGGCGGCGAAAAGATACGTGTCTGGACAGCCGAAAACGAGCGTGACGAGTCACTTCGTGTCGCCCAAGCAATCACAGAACATGTTAGACAGCACGAAGCACCAGATTATAAAGAATTCGCAATTTTATATCGCACAAACGCCCAATCCCGTGCCCTCGAAGAAGCCTTCATGCGTTACGGCATACCTTATAAAATCGTCGGTGGTGTCAAATTCTACCTCCGCAAAGAGATCAAAGACATCATCGCATATCTGCGCATCATCCATAATCCAGACGACGATGTAAGTTTTGCACGAGTTATCAACAATCCAGCACGAAAAATTGGTGCAAAGAGTCTAGAACACCTCCAGTATTTCGCTGTCCAAAACAATATCTCTCTATTTCGCGCAGCAGAAAGAATCATCGAAGAACCAAAGTTAGCTTCAAAACAAGTTATCATTACGAAGTTCACTCGCATGATTCGCCATTTTCAAAACCTCAGCCAAGAGTTTTCAGTAGCTGGCCTAATTAAGCATGTAATTTCAGAGTCAGGATACAAAGACGCTCTACTCCGCGACAAAAGCCCAGATGGCGAAACCCGATTACAGAATATTCAGGAGCTCATAACGGTCGCAGACAAATATGAAGGCCTCGAGCCAGATGTTTCGCTCGGCACATTCCTTGAAGAAATTGCACTGATCTCCGATTTAGACTCAATAGACGAGCAGCAAAATGTAGCAACCCTCATGACTCTCCACAGTGCAAAAGGCCTCGAGTTCCCAGTAGTATTTTTAACAGGTTTGGAGGAGGGGATATTCCCACATTCTCGTAGCCTCTTTGAGCCCCAAGAGTTAGAAGAAGAACGCCGCTTAATGTACGTCGGCATAACCCGCGCAAAAGACCATCTTTACCTGCTACACGCAAAACAACGCATGCTTTTCGGTGAATTCAAGCAAAACGCACCTTCACAATTCCTTCTAGACATACCAGAAGAATTAGTCGAAGGCGCACTTATCAGCGACCGCGATCATCAAAGTTTCGGCGACCGCCCAATCCCAGAGGAAGATGAATACACCTACGAAGCAGCAGAAAATCTAAATTTAAAAGATGGCGACCGCGTCAGTCACCGCAGTTTTGGGGAAGGGGTTGTGCTCAATGTTCAGGGTGGAATAGTTACCGTAGCCTTCAAAAGCCCACGTGCAGGAGTTAAGAAGCTCGCCCTCAGCATTGCACCGCTTACAAAGATCTAGTCTCCGTAATGTGACCTCGCACGTTTCACATAAACAATCTTCTTCTTTTTGTTTACGCTATAAACAATTCTATCTTTCAGGCTCAGCCTATAAGAAAAATTTCCATCCAGATCTCCCATAAGCTTTTTACCCTGAAATGGGTCAACAGAAATCACATCAAGAATTATCAGCCTCAGTTTAGCTTTTAGCTTTGGGCTTAAAGACTGAATGTCTTTTTTCGCCTGTTTTGTGAAAAGAATTTCAAAATTACTGGCCATCAAATACATCTTCTAATGAATATAAATCCCCCTCTTTAATCTCTTTGTCAGCCTTCTTGATCGATTCCTTAAAGCCTTTAACAGAAAGAAGTTCAGCCGTTTCAACAAGGCTCTCATAATCTTCTTCAGGGATAAGCACTAAGGTGCCATCTTTTGAATTTATCCTTACCGGAAGATGGCTTTTTAGAACTTTCTTAAACAGTTGAAATAAGTTCATTCGAGCTTTTGTTGCAGTAATTGTATTCATATTTAGTCAAATTATGTACTATAAAGCGTACGTACATATTATATGCTATTTCTTTGTCATCTGCAAGTTACTCAGTAAACTCCAACCTCTCCAGCACTTCACGAGCAACGCCATTCACATCCACCAGATGGATTTTATATTCCACCGCATCTTCAAGCTCAGCATTTTTCGAAGAAATATAACAATATTCCTCAAAGCAATGTGCATTCACATTTTCACCTGCATCAAAGCCAACAACATCAGGCCCAAAAGCAGTTTTTAAATTAACAGGCATAGCTTCGCGATCAAAGATCAAATGGCCGCCGAAAGGGCCGCTCATAGTGTACTTGTCTTCCAGTTCAATAAGCTCCCAGCTATCCGGCATTTCAGTTGAAAAGGGAAGGTCTGCAAAGGAAACTTCTATCCATTCAGGCTCAGTAAATTCGCCCAAAGCAAACTCAACAAGCTCAGCAGGCTCATCAGTCTCAACAGACTGATTCGCCACCGGCACATTTGTTTGGCAAGCAGCCAAAAGAACAAAAAGTAATAAGAATTTTTTCATACAATTTTAGTTTAAAAAATAAATAAATTTATAACAAGTGATTCGCTCCCACCCACCTTCGGCGGGCGGGAGCTCAGCAGTTCACCGCACCTCTGGCGCGGCCTTCAGCTCAAAGCATCGCAAGATTCATAGGGCTCACCCTAGGACTTGTCACGCTACTTAGGCCTATCTTTGAGTCAGTAAGCCTCGACGCTGTACACGGTACTCGCATCGGTGCTGTCATTGTTCTCAGCCACTACCCAGTAGCTGTAGATCGTCTCATCTCGCAGAGACTTGGAGTAGGTGCCGAACCAGTACGGCGCGTAACCATAGTCACGCACAGTCATGGGGAAGTCGTACACCATACCGTCGCTAGGGTTCGCGATCTGCAGAGTGAGCTGTGGCTTGTCTTCCGAATAGAAGATCACATCCCACTTGAAGCGCTTGCTTCCAGCAGCGCCATCACTCGGCCTGTTGTAGAAACTGTAGTACCACGGAGCGTCGTTGTCGCTCCGGTCCACATCCAGGCCATAATGCCTCGAGCTGTCGCGTCCACGCGAGCTCTCGGCCTCAACCCAGTAGCTGTAGTCCAGCGCTCCGCTGAGCGTCTTACGGTAGGTGAAGACCCAAGGGTTCTCTTCACTCTCGGTCTCCATCTCGAAGTCGTAGTCCACACCATGCTCTGGATTGTGAACCCAAAGCGTCACATCGGGCTTGTCGCCTGGGCTATCCACGATGGCTGACCACACGAAGTTCGTGTCAGTCGCTGCACCATATTTGGGATTAACCTCAACATCGGTGACCTCAAAGTCGCCTCCATGAGACGACGGTGAAGAATCACCACCGGGAGAGCCGTACGAGCCAGGATCTCCACTACAGGATTCCTGACCTTCACGTGCATACCAGCACCCAGTCTGAAGACTGTAGATGCCAGAAAGCGGCTCGGGCTCCTCGGCCGCACCAAGGTAGTAGTAGGCGACATGCAGGTGAGTGCCGGGGTGATCCCCACAAGCAGTACCTCGCACATTGCCGGTATTCCCGACCTCGCCGATCACATCATCAGCCTCGACCCACTGGCCGGAACTGACATTGACCTTCGAGAGATGGGCATATCGACTCGCATAACCACCGCCATGATCCACGACCACGGACTTGCCGTAGCCACCACCATAGCCGGTAGTCACAGTACGAACCTGACCAGCCGCCATGGGCGTCACATCTTTGCCATAGGGCTTACAGCCCACTTGCGCAAAGTCCAGCGCGTAGCGGTCATCGTAGTAGTCATGGCCCCAGTCCTGATGACTGGAACCACCGTAGCTCTGCGTCAGCTGCCAGTACTCTCCAGATGGGAAGGGCAGCGTCAGCCTCGGTTCTCCACCGCCACTTGCACCAAGAGCCTGTTGGCCCTCGGTAGTGTCGGCCTGGCAACCCACAAGGGTAACCAGAAGGAAAGTGAGAAGAATCGTAATGATCCTTCGGCTCAAATGCAGCATAGGATAACTCCTTTGCACTGCGGGTTAAACGTTTTTGCAATAAAAATCAAAGATCAATTGGCCTCTCTTTTTTAACACACCGACCTTTATAAAAACCTGAAAAAAAGCTGAATTTTTCCTGAAAAAAACCTGAACAAACACTTAAACGGTAACATTTGCACTTACACGCATTCTAGCCATCCGCTACAATGCTTCGGCATACTTAAAAAATCCACCATGTACAAACAAGAAAAATCAAAACCTACTTTTATAGCATGGCTTCTTATTGGAGCTCTTGCAGGTTGGTTTCTAAGCGGAATGTCACCCGCAGATACAGAAGATACAAAGCAAGCAAACACACTTGGCTCTGAAGACCTAAATCTAGAAATCTTCTGGGATGTATATTCCGAGCTTCAAAACGAATATATTGATCTAGAAGGCCTAGCAGAAGAAGATTTAACATATGGTGCAGTCCGCGGTCTTGTCGACGCACTAGATGACCCATATTCAGTCTTCATGACACCAGACGAAACTGAACAATTTCAAAGCAGTCTAACCGGCGAACTCGAAGGTATCGGCGCAGAACTCACCACAAAAGACGACAGACTAGTCATTGTTTCACCTTTGAAAGATTCGCCAGCGTCAAAAGCTGGGGTGCTTCCTGGTGACCACATTTTTCTTATCGACGACGAGCCAACTATAGACATGACACTTTGGGAGGCAATTATGTTAATTAGAGGTGAGCGCGGAACAGAAGTAACTCTCACAATGCTGCGAGAAGGTGAGGACGAACCTGTAGTTATATCTATTGTTAGACAAAAAATTGATATCCCAAGTTTAGAATGGAGCTTTGAGGAGCAAGATGGAAAGACAATTGCTGTCTTCTCGCTTTACCAATTTTCAGATGACACAATTAAAGAACTTCGCCAAGCAATCAATGAGGCAATCCTAAATAATATAGACGGCTTGGTTCTAGACATGCGCTTAAATGGGGGAGGTTTCCTTGATGTTTCTGTCGACTTAATTAGTGAATTTTTCGATGACGAAGTTAAGGCAGTTATTGTAAAGCGTAGAAATGAAGAGAATGAAATTTTATACACGAGCGGCCACGGTAAGCTTTCAGAAGTGCCAATGGTTGTACTCATTTCAGGTGCATCAGCATCTGCTTCAGAGATTGTAGCCGGTGCTCTTCAAGATCACGAAAGGGCAACAGTTATGGGTACGCAAAGTTTTGGAAAGGGAAGTGTTCAAGAGCTAAACGATCTCAGCGATGGCTCTAGTTTAAAGCTCACAATCGCAAAATGGTACACGCCAGCCGACATCAGCATTAACGACGTTGGTGTGACGCCAGATCAAGTTATAGAAATGTTGCCAGCCGAAATCGAAGGCGAAAACGACATACAAATGGACGCAGCTATTAAAATACTTTCTGAATGATGGACACACTATCCCCTACATATAACGTATTAATTTCTCTTGGAATTGCAACACTGCCAGTTGCAATAGTTATTTGGTATTTTTGGCACCGAGACAAAGGCGAAAAAGAGCCATTCAAACTAATGCGCAAAGCCTTCCTATTCGGAATTCTTGTAACGCTTCCAGTAGGAGTTGCAGAAGTTTTCTTCGAACTTTTCGTAAAACATAGGCTACCATTTTTAGATGTATATCTAATCATAATGCCATTCCTAATAATCGCACTCCCAGAAGAAGGCGCAAAACTTTGGGTAGTTTTAAACAGCACCTACAAAAACGTTAAATTCAACGAAATAATGGATGGCATAACATATGCTGTGCTTGCCAGTATGGGTTTCGCAGTATTCGAAAACATACTTTACACTCTCAATTATGGAATAGAAGTTGGCATACTCCGCGGCTTCACTGCCATACCCGCCCACGCCTTATTTTCAGGTATAATGGGCTTCTATATTGGCATGGCAAAATTCGAAAAAAACAAGAAAAAAGAAAAGAAATTAATAAGAAGAGGTCTTATGGCTGCAGTGTTTTTTCACGGACTTTACGACCTCCTGCTCTTCACAAATGTCACGCTGCTCATGTACATGATTTTCCCACTTATCGGGTACATGGCCTTCATTTTGAACCGCTCTATCCAAAAAGCCAACGCCGGCATTAAAGAAGAGCCTCAATACTTTTAAGTCTTAGCTGCTTGCGTCTTCATCAGGTTACCGCTAACATGATCGACGTACTTATGGATTATCAAATTTTAATCATTATTGGGCTACTATTTCTCTCCGGATTTTTCTCCGCCAGCGAAACTGCCCTAATGACAATCACACCGGCAAAAGTCCGCACACTTGTAGACTCAAAAAAACCAGGATCTAAATATCTGGCTTTACTTAAAAAGCATCATCACAAAACCCTAATCTCTATTTTGATAGGGAACAATTTAGTGAACATAACTGCAGCATCGCTCACAACCCTCTTAATGACAGATTACTACGGTTCTGCCGCAGTAGGAGTTGCAACAGGGCTCTTAACAATTGTAGTGCTAATTTTTGGTGAAGTTATTCCAAAATCACTCGCAACAACATATGCAAACAAACTCTCACTTTTAGTGGCACCCATTTTATTTTGGTTCGCAATAATTATCACACCACTCATTTGGATCTTAGATGGACTAGTAAAATTCCTTCTACTCCTTTTGGGTACAAAAAAACAAAAGCAAGTAACCGACGAAGAGTTAATCGCAATGGCAGCAATTGGCGAAGAAGAAGGGACCATCGACGAACACGAACGCGAACTAATCGAGAACGTACTTGAGTTTAACGACATTCGAGTCGAAGAAATCATGACACCTCGTGTCCACATGGACGCAATGCCAGAAGATCATTCAGTTGCTGAGGCAGCTCAATTTATCATTCACAAAACACACAGCCGAATCCCGGTTTACAGAGAAACAGTAGACAACATTGTTGGAATCCTAACAGTCAAAGAGCTTATCAAATGCATGCATAATGATGACGACACAGAAGAGCTCACGGTGCGTCAAATCAAAACAGCAACGCCGCTCAAGGTGCTGCACAGCATGCCTATCCACGACCTATTTCATCAGTTCAAAACAAAGCGAACGCACATGGCAATCGTGATCGATGAACACGGCGGAACAGCCGGCCTAATCACAATGGAAGATCTTCTTGAAGAGCTAGTTGGAGACATCGAAGATGAAGAAGACTCAACAGAAGACAGAATTAAAACTATAGGCGATGGAGTTTTTGAACTCAGCGGCCGTGTTGAACTAGACGAATTACATGAACTTACTGGCCTTGAATTCAACCACCCAGAATACAAAACAGTCAGCTTTCTAATCACTGAGCAAATGGGCCGCCTACCTCGCAAAGGGCAAAGCGTAGAAATTGAAGGCTGGAGCTTCAAAGTAACTCAAATGTGGCGCCACACAATTTTTAAAGTTGAACTTAAAAAGATAAAAGAGTAACCTGTAGGCACTTTTTCTATTTTTTAACACCCTCCACATGAAAAAGAACCATATTATTGGTCTTTTAGTACTCGTTATTGTAGTACTAGGTGCCCTTTTACTTAGTGAATCAGATAGCGAAGAATTACAAGGTCGCATTGTTAGCCGAGGTATAGTTGATGTTGAATACGAATTAAACCCAGCTAGTCCTTCAGGCGCTCATACGGTAAGTGCTTCAGATGAAGTATTTATATTAGATTTTTCTGTTGACTCTGAGACAATGGTTGAAAGCGGAAGTATAATGGGATTCTCTATTAATGCAGCTTCAGCAAATATTAGTGAAGAAGCAGAAGGAATGCTTGCAAGTATTAAGTCACTTGGTGAAGTAGTAGGTGAGGGTTACGTAACCGTAAATTCATCTTCTCAAGCCGTGGTTGCTATTGTTGCAAGTCAAGACTTGGTTACAGACGCTTTTAAAACTTCAACTTACACTTTGGTACTAGATACAGGAATGTTGCTAGACGAAGCAGGAGGTGTAGATGATCCAGTTGTATTTACATTCAAAACCAGAGATGGTGAAGAAGTAGTAGGTAATACCCTTCAATACTAATTTCAATTTCCAATCTTAAAGAGGTCCTTCGGGGCCTCTTTTTAAATACAAAATTTTGACCCTCAAATAAGCCATGCTAAAATGAGACGATTTAGCTCTTAATAAATACAAATGGCAAAAAACAAATCACTATTTTGGTTCATACTTGTATCGCTAATAGTAGCAGCAGGTTTAAGCCTTGTTTTCTCAAGCGGTTCAAACTTACAAGGGCGTTTAGGCTCACCAGTAAGAGGCGGTAAAGCGCCAAACCTTGCGGTTTTAAACATTACAAGAGCATCCGTAGATGCACCACTAGTGGTAACAGTTGTTAACTCATCTGTGATGCCAGTCGAAGAAGAAGTGACTTTAACTTTCGCGGTTAATGGCGAAGTACGTGAAACAGAAACAGCACGAGCAATTCCAGCAGGTGGCAAGTACGAATGGGATACAGGAGTGGTACTTCCAGATGGCAGCTCATATACGGTGGTGGCTTTTGTTGACTCAGAAAATGTAATTCCAGAAGCTAGCGAAGTAGATAATAAATTAATAAGAGAAATTCAATTAGTAGACCTTACGATTTCAGATTATGGGCGTGAGCCAGGAACAAACAATGTTTGGTTCACTGTTAAAAATATTGGAGATGGCGATTTAGTTTTAAGCGATGAGTCAGTTCAAATAACTGGTTGGCAGCATTACCCGAGCCATGAGCCATCTCAAAAATTCATGTCAGATGATGTCTTTGATTCACACACACTTCGTGCAGGTGGCGAACAAACATTAGTAATGACAGATCTAGACACAAGTTATACGGAATTTTCTTTCTGTGTAGATCGCATAACAAGCGCAACTCCAGGCTCAACAGATCCATATTTTGAAGAAGGCGACGAAGGGTACGAGGGCTTAATCATGGAAGAAAATGAAGCAAACAACTGTGCTACAGATATTCGTTTAGAAAATCTCCCTGATCTAAGAGTGGATTATCTTACTTACGACGTTTCACTTAGCGAAGCATATTTCCGTTATTTCAACACTCATTTATCAGATGATCCAGAGGCAGAATACGACAGCTTCGACTTCACTGTTTATGTGAACGAAGAAAAAATCGCAAATTTCTCTGAGCCATTCCCTGGTTCACCTTTCCGCGATGACGAGCTAAGTTTCGATCTTGAAATATCTGAAGACAGCACAATAAAACTCTGTATTGACGAAGAGGGTAGATACGACGAGCGCGACGAAGAGAACAATTGTACACTTCGCGATGTAGTTTTCCTTGAGGTAGATTTCCCAGATTTAGTTCCAACTCGTATTAGCCCATCAAGCCAACATGTTTACATCGACAACACAGGTGACATCGACATTGATGCAGATATTTACACTCGATACGAATATGGCGAAGTAGACCTTATCCTTACAGACGTTTACCTCGACGACGAATTAATCCACACTTTTGGTGACCCAGACATCGTTGATGACTATTACGGAGCACAATTCTATCCAAATAATTACTTCTTGAGTCACGATTTCTTCGGTGAATCAATGATAGAGGCATCTGGCCTTCCAGCTTTCCGCCACGGCGATCGCACAGTTAAAGTTTGTGTAGATACGCTTAACATAGTTACCGAAAGCAACGAAGATAACAACTGTCAGGAATTCGTTTACTAAGAGAATCGCTTAACAATCATAAAAGACCACCGCAAGGTGGTTTTTTAGTTTTTATCAAATGGCAATTACTCGCTTGCCTCAGCGTAAAATATTGTTTGATATGCAGACCTATGTTATATCTAGGACAATTTAAAAATTTATAGATCATGAGTGATTCAATTGATAGAGATCCTGGCTACCTTGGTTGTGTGGCAGCAGCTATTGTTTATACAATTGGTACACCAGTACTAGCTGCAGCCTTTGTTGCAGAGCAGCTTTACAATCATAAAGGCAAAATTCTTTTGGCCGCAGGCCTTGCAGTATTGCCAAGAGCTGCATACACATCAATGGCTGCTAGGCCAGAAATCGCATGTATTAAAAGTACAAGTTCAATGGTTGTAACAGGCGATGGCAGTTTACTCACCAACACAGCATCATCTTTTTATTGGATGCCTGGCGATAAATCCACTGAAGATTTTGACAGAGTAGCTGATACATTAAACGATGCAGAAAATGGGCAAACACCTGTTGTATTAAGAGTTCTTCCAACTGGCGAAATATTTGATGCTTTGCCGCATGATGGTGACTGTGAGGAGTAAATCACTCAGAAGTAATGTTATCTACAAAAGAATAAGAATTTAGTATAATACCTATAGTTTTTTATTTATTAACATATTTATTATGTTTAAACTCCACTCCATTACTGGTCGCATTGCAATCGGTAAAACCATCGGGCTCCTTGTAGGTGTCATTGTCATGTTAGTTTTACCAAGTTTTGACATGCCAATGTTCAGCATGTTTGGGCTTGGCACCTTGTTGATGTTCATTCTCATGGGAGCTATGACAGGCTTCATGGGAGTTTTCGACAGGCACCCAGCACTCGAATTTAAAATGCCTTGGTGGGTTCGAGGCACATTGATTGGCGCATCTTTCATGCTTATGTATGTTCTCTTTACTTACGAAACTCTTGAGTTAGTAATGGAGTCATCACTTGTATCATGGATGGGCTTTGAGTCACCATTCTGGGCACTTCTAGATGGAATTTTCATTGGAGGCCTAATGGGCTTCATTGAAACTAAATTTGCAGGTCAAGGGCCTAAACTTCCCCTAACTTAATTCTAAATATACTTAATTGTTATATTTAAAAGACCGCCACAGTGGCGGTCTTTGTTTTTCGTAAGTATTGGCGGAGAGTCGTGGACGACGTTAGAACTCTCATCGAGGCTAATCATACACAGTTCAATGTGTTTGCTACAACAGTTCTAGTGAGAGGTTTTTAATTTCCAATTTATCTTCTGGACTGCCAATCCTGATGCGATTATCATGTCCATATGAGTAGAATTTACAATATTTACTGTGATGAAAGTTGTCATTTAGAGAATGATGGTCAAAAACCTATGGTCCTTGGGGCAGTTTGGTTGCCTCTAGATAAGGCAAGGGAAGTTGCTGAGCGTATCCGAGAAATAAAGGAACAGCATGGAGTAAGTAGGTGGTACGAAATGAAATGGACAAAGGTATCGCCTTCAAAAGTAGATCTGTACAGAAATATTATCGATTATTTTTTTGACGATGATGATTTCCATTTCAGATGTTTAGTCGTGCCAGATAAAAGTCTCATTGTTCACTCTAAATTCAATCAAAACCATAATGATTGGTATTATGAAATGTACTTCAACATGTTAAAGGCTATCTTGAAGCCAGACGCAAGGTATCGCACTTACATTGACATAAAAGATACACTAGGAGGAGATAAGGTTAAAAAATTACATCAAGTATTATGTAATTCTGTATATGATTTTGACAAAAAAATTATTGAAAGATTGCAGTTAGTTCGATCTCATGAAATTGAGATGATGCAGATTGTTGACATATTGATTGGTGCAATCAGTTACCTGCACCGCAATTTAGAAAGTAGTGCAGCTAAACAAGCATTGATTGAGAGAATACAAAAAAGATCTGGGTATTCTCTTAGAAAAAACACGCTTATGAAAGAAAATAAGTTTAATATTCTCATTTGGAGTCCACATTTATATGACAATGATATTACCTAATTTAATTTGTCTTGAAGACTATGGCGGGAGCTGGGATGAATATCTATCAGCTCTTCACGCATGTTTTACAAAAGATTTCATTGATTCGACGCCTTCTTTTCAAGGCAAGAGATTAGGGCTAAAAAAGCATCCAATTATACAAGGGAAAGAAGCCACATTTTGGCATTTCATAAGTGAAGGTGATATTGAAGCTGAAAGAACCCCAAATTTAAGGCGGTGTGAACGTCTATCATGGATAAGGCCTATTATTGAAGGTCACCCGCATGAGTCCATTAAACTATGGATTGAGTTTAGGGGGTCTGAAGAACGTATTCATCTTTGTTACGGTGAATGGGAATACCTAGTGGTCCTAGTAGATAGAGGAGATTATATTATCCCATGGACTGCATTTCATATTGAGCACAATCACTCTAAAAGGAAATTTGAAAGAAAGTACAAAGCCTATCAAGCAAAAATCGCCTCGTGAGAGACGATTTCGTAACTCCTTCTACAACTTGGTAGATGAGCTACTATAATTATACTCCAATAATGAATATCTTGTCCATAGTCAGATTACCTTTTCGACATATCCACGTTTTAACAAATGGCTGTAGCAAGCCATATCTGGAGGCTTCAAAGGTGTAAGGTTAGGAGTTTGCACCTCTATCTATTTCAGTCAATAATTTGAAAAGTCCCACAAGGTTTTCTCCATATTCCCGTGCTGTCTCTTTCGAAATGTCTTCGTTGTGTTCTTCTTTCCAAATCCTTTGAAACTCTGATACTGATTCGTCCGAAAGCTTCATAGGCAAGGCATTATGCAAAAATCTCATTCATCTCATTTTCAAGATTTTGCTCTTCAACAAATTTGAACATCGTTTCCTTTGGCATAACTGGGAAGGCTTCATTGCTGGACCAGCTTCTTTGAATTTTCCGTTGATACAAATTGGTCAACTCTCGCTTATACTCGGTATCTGTATTGCCAAGCAGATGCCCACCTTTAGTTTCAATGAGTAAGATTTTATCAAAGCTCTTCGGGTTCTTTTCTTGCAGCGTCAGGATGAAATCGGGGTAGAAGCGGTTCTTCCTCCATGCCACTAAGAAGAAATCCTTCCTAGCCTTATTTCTATACCACCAATAGGTTTCTTTCCCATCTTCCATGCGCCACACCGCCTTATCCTCAAGTGCATTCAGACCCTCCTTTATTACGGGTTCAAAGAGGCTTTTCTTCACTTTCAAGCTATGTCTTCGTGCTTCCTTTTCAAAGTAGTGTTCAGGTGTGAGTACCTTCTTAAAGCTGAACTTAGGAACGAAACGAATCTCATCTGAATCCATACGGTCTACAAAAACCTTTCGAGCAAGTCGGTCTATTTCACCAACTTTGCTTCCCGCACCTCCTAAGATTTTACGAAGTTCATCCAGTAAAAAGACCTGATTACTTTCAATGTCTTCAAGGGAGAACATGCTTTTGAACAAGCTCAAGGCTCTCTCAACCAGATCATGGGCGGTCCAAGGGTTTGGCACGTATTCTAGAATGTTCTGCACCCAGAAGCTCTTTCTGAAAGATGATTTCATAGCCACACGCTTTCGCATTTCAACAATTTCCAAAAACTCCTCGGTGTCTTCAGCAATTTCACGGCTAAATCCAATGGATACGGTTTTTTCAACACCCTTACCGTCCTTGTTGATATGAACCTGCTCAAGGGGAGAGAGGTCTACTTCATGGAATGGGATATAAGGCGTTATGTCCAAAGTTGGGTCTACAACTCTAGTGCCGTCTTCAGACAGTACATCTTTCACCACAAAGGCGGGTAAGCTGAATTCTACAAGAGTAGGCTTGTATTCCTTACGAACAATTTGCAACTTGCGCTCCCCTAGGTCTGGGTCAGTCTTTTTACTGGTGCTGGCAATACGCATAGCAAGGTCTCCCATGCCATCGTATTCAAAGCCGCTCCGTATAGCTTTCACTAGGTCCTTTGAAGAATCTCTTAAACAAAACACATAGCTTTCATCCAGCTCCTTCACATTGGTTTTTCGTGCATAGGGCTGTCTAAGTACACGCCCCACAAGCTGCGTAAGTGCGCGTTTGGACCTAGAACCTCCTAGCACCGTGAGTGAGTAGGCAAAGGGGCAATCCCAACCTTCCTGAAGTGCTTGCTTTGTAATGATGAAGCGCACGGGAGACTTGGAAGAGAGTAAGTCTTCGCCCTCAAGCTCGTTCTTAACACTACTTTTTACACGTATCTCTTCGGGTCTAACAAGCCCTGTCTCAATGAGATGTTCCCTTACATCTTCAGCATGGATTTTCCCCTCTTTACGTTGGTTTTTACCCGTAGCTTCAACTTGAATCAGGTTGATGGGACGAATGTAGATGCCAGTTTTCTTTTGATAAGTGGATGCTTTTTCTTGAAGCATATCCAGATGTTCTGCGCTGTAATTCAGAAGACTCTTCCACTCAACCGTATCTTTCTCAATCAGGTTCAGGTCCAGCTTAATCATATCTTCTTTCTCAAGCTCTCGTCCCGCTACAGAAAACAGCACGTTTGCCTTTTCGGTAGGGGTGGCAGTCAGCTCACACACGAGAGATGGATTACATTCCTTGATGGCTTCACTCGCAATTTCAGTTTTAGCCTTATGCCCTTCATCCAAAATGATGAGTGGTTGTAGTATTTTCACCACATTTCCAAAAGACGTTTTCACCTTCCCTCCAAGCAAACTGCCAAACTCCTGCTCAAGGTCTAGGTTGGGATAGGCTTCGTAAAGTTCTTGCTGCTTCTTCTGATTCGTTTCCAATGGGAAGAACTCCTCAAACTTACCGTTGTCTTTGAAAAACTTCAGGTCTGCTTTCTTGAACTTATCTCTTGAGAAAGATTGCAGCATCATCACGAGGACCACAAGGTTCTCTTTCATATCATTAGGAGAAAAGCGGTCCGTCTTTGTAATGACTTTGACTCTATGCCCAGAAACAGCATCCAACCTCTCCCTGTATGGATGAGAGCGGTCTTGAAGAGCACTCAAAGTTTGTGCATAGATTTGTTCGCTCGGTACTACCCAAAGGACGAAGCCAGTCTTCTGCTTTCTAAGGTGCTCTAGGTAGAATTCCACGGCGTAGGTCGCCATTAGCGTCTTTCCACCTCCTGTGGGGGTTTTGAGGCAGAAATTAGGGCAAACCAAACCTTGCCCCGTCTTCTTGCTTTTGTATTCGTTGTTGGTTGTGCCATCGGGGTACAAGTCATGCCATGCTTTTTCAGCCCAGTTGTACTCGAACCCCAAATCTTGCAGCATATCTTCAGGAATGCTTTGCATTTTATCCACATGGAAAGAGAGCTGCTTGAAGTACTGCTCCATCACATTCTTTGCATTGATTTGGTATTCTTTGAGTAGAAGCATACTTATTCAGCCATTCGGTAAATTTCAAAAGGGAGCTGGGCAAAGCGAATACCGTACTCCTTGAGGTGGTACTCTTCCATGAAACAGGCAGGAGCAAAGATGAGCTTCTGTTTGTTTGGGAAACGGTTTTGGACCTTCATTGCAAAGTCCAAATTGAGAGCAAGCTCCTTGAGTTTCTTTTTGTCTGCTTCGTAGAGCATGTACACTTCAAAGCTGCTTGATGAACCAATGTAGTACGCATCCTTTTCCATCTTAGATTTACTCCAGTTTTCTCCCGTAGATGTAAAGAAAGCATAGCGAGCCAGTTCTTCATAATTTGGCAGGTCCGTACCTTCAAGAATCTTATCCATCTCAAGTTCTTCCCCAAGCTCATAGTACGAGAATGAACCACCAAGTCCTTTGCGTAGGGCTTCATCCTTTGCATCTGGCACACCTTTAATGACTCGACGAATACGCTCTCCTGTAATTTCATCGGCGTAGTCTTCACACTCTACCAAGATGAACTTACGATTACCTCCATCCTCTTGATTCAGGGCAAGGACCGCATGTGCTGTTGTCCCTGAACCTGCGAAAGAATCTAGTATGAGGTCATCTTTGCCAGCTCCTAATCCGATACACTTTCTAACCAGATCAATAGATTTAGGGAAGTCGAAAGGACAGCCATCGAAAATTTCATTACAAATCTGTTTACCATTCTGATTGTTGATGGATTTCTCCGTCCACAATGCCTTTGCTTTCGTCTTTGCAGTTTCACCATCCGCCCCATACAAGTAGTCTTTTCTAAAGACTCTCCACTCGCCGTTTCGTGTTGTATTGGCAATCAATAGATTGCCTTCCTTTGACACTTTGTCTTTACCCCAAGTCCAACAGCCGTCTTCTCCTTTTGAGTTTCTTGGAAGTGCTTCGATTGTGAATTGTTCGGTCTTTTTCAGGCTTATACCTCCAGTTTGAGGGTCAACGTATAGTGGATAGAAAAGATTCGGACGATTGCCTCTGTTGAAGACGGGATTTCTGTTTCTAAGCCCAAGCTCTCTATATGGACCGACAGTATCTTTTTTGTTGTACTCATCAACGGCTTTACCTGTCTTTGTTAAGAGATTGATAGAGCTTTCATTCGTTGCATTTTTGCCATAAACAAGGACGTACTCGTGAGTCTTTGCAAAGAATCTATCCAAAGTTCTTCCCCTTGGGTTAAGCTGCGCAATCACTTCAGTAATGAAGTTTTCATCCCCAAAAATCTCATCCATCATCATTCTCAAACGGTGGACTTCATTGTCATCAATGCTTATGAAAATTACACCATCATCAGTAAGAAGTTCGCGTAGTAAAATGAGCCTCGGGTACATCATGCAGCACCACTTGTCGTGACGTGTGAGATCATCAATGTTTACCTCTTTGCCAAGCCATTCTTGAATCATAGGCGATGCCACGTTGTCGTTGTATTTCCAACCTTCATTTCCTGTGTTGTATGGTGGGTCAATATAGATGCACTTAACTTTCCCAGCGTGAGTAGGAAGCAAAGCCTTGAGCGCCTTCAAGTTGTCCCCTTGGATTAGGAGGTTGTCACTTAGAGATGGCTTCTTACTTGTTCCTTTGCTTTTTGTAGGGTCAAGCTTATGAAATTTGACCGAATGGTGGTAATTCTGAAGGAAGGATTTTCCTTTGAAGTGAAACGAAGGCATACACAATTGAGTTATGTTTGCGCCGTGCCTACAAAAAAGGACGGCGTAGTATACCCAATCGTTTGCCCTTACGAGTAACCTTATTGGTACGCCGCCCATCGCTGCCCAATAAGGGGTTGCTGATGAGCGGGTCTACTCGTAAGAAAACGAAATAACAAAGAGACAAAATTGGGTATACGCAGGGATTCTAACATTTTGTTGCCAACAAGGAAACATTTGTATTGTTCCATCCAGCAGCAGTTCGCTTTTTCGTGTAAAATGCCTGCAAATAGATGTATATGTATATGACTTCTTCGCTCAAAAAGCCTAAAATAGCCTATTCCTTTGGAGACGGCGAAAGACTACTGTTCCTGTGGAATGTAATGGGAAGGTTGAAAACAAGTGCTGTACTTGCACCAGAAGACTCTCCTTCCAGTTCTGATGCAGAAATAACATATTGGGGTCATTTTGTAGAAGAGGATGATTTTGATGAGCAAAAGAAGGCTGACGACCACCTGCAAACCTGTTTGAAGTATAACCTTGTTAAACGCTTGGTTGTCGAAAAGTGGGAGCTGATAATCAGCGATAACGAAACAAGAGATGTTGAGTACTCATCTATTGAGGAAACATTCGATTACTCTCCCGAGTCAGTCATAAAAAAAGAGGAAGAAGTTATTATTTTTTACGATTTGGATCATCGAGATGGAATAGAAGAGGGAGGTCGTCCTAGTTTTGAATACAGATATTTTTTACAAATCGACCAAGATAAGATTCAAATGTACTTCAATGATTACCTTGAAAAATGGATGAACGATGAACTTAGGCGTTCAAGTTGGAAGTACAAAAATATCTTACAGCCTAAAGAACAACTCTCTTCATTTTTGGTGACCTTATCAGGCTTGATGTCCAAGTATTCTCATAAAGATTTGAGGGTTGAGTGGTTAGCTTCTGACGAAGCAGATTTTATTTCTGTAGTGTTTTTTTTGGAAGCAATCGAGGTAATAGAAGTTTTAGATTTCTCACTACCCAAATACATAGAAGAGCCTTATTTCAGGATCAAAATCTTTGAAGATTTTTCAGGTGTTTTCGATGGAGATGTGCCTTGGGCAGTAGATATGGAGAAAGTCAAAAACAGGTTCTACCAGATTAAAAATGCAGACAAATTGATAGTTTTCGACAAAAATGGGTCAGTTCATTATGAAGAGAAATCTCACCATCTGAAAAGTGGTTTTCCATTGCAGCTACTAAAAAAGGCTCGCCAACATGTTAAAGTTAAAGTTTCTGATTTGGGATATGATTTGAGACTAGACCAAGATAGACGCAAATTAAAGAAAAACATGGGTAACTTTAGAAGAAGTTTACGTGGCTGGTTTGGCTTTCCTGAATCAGAAAAGTTTTTTGATTTACAGGGCGATGAAATTGCAGTTACAGCTTTTAGGTTCAAATAAGTCAAAATAAGTGGCAAATAAGCCAAAATAAAGCATAAAAAGTCCTAGAAATAGGGCTTTTTTAAGTATTTGAAAGATTCAAAATTAAGCTACTAGAATTTAATAAATGAAAAATGCAAGAACTTTCAACTTCTGACTGGGGACTCATTCTCGTTTTGAGCTACCTGAATTTTACATGCACCCGCATTGATAGAAACAATCCAAATCGTGTTGAGTTCTGTTTTGAACAGAACAAAAAGCTGGATGAAGCTATCGCCGCTTTTTGGCGAGGCGACCTACGGGTCGAACCTCGTAAGTTTCTAATGCAACAGAAGCTTCTTAAATCACGATTACATTCAGACTTCTAACCCAAAATGCTATGTCAGCACCAAACTACAACCTACCCTTTATAACCCATGATCGAGCACTCGCAAGCGCGCTCATCGTCAAGGAATTCAGACTTCAAAGTTGCTCCCATGCCAACTCGGAGAAGGTCTACTTCACCTTCCACGGTTCAAAGAAACTGCTAGAGTCGGTCGAACTCTACTGGGAAGACAAGCTCTTCCTTAACGCAAGGGCTTTACTGAACACCTATAAAGAGTGTTTGCCTCAATCACCCGACCAAACGAGATGAAGATCGAACCACAAGATTTGGAGCAGTTTAGGCAGCTATGGAAAGACAGCTTTCAAACCGAGATAAGTCAGGAAGAGGCACATGAAAAAGCCTTGAAACTGCTCGGGATGATGAGGCTCGTCTACCGTCCCCTGCCTAAGCCCTCCAAGGGTCAACTCTCAATGCTAGATCTTAATCCGAATCAATCATGAAATACAATCTATCAAAAATTCGGTCCAAGTCTGCGTATACACCAAAGGAGGCAAGTGCATTACTGGAGGTCAATCGAAAGACCATATTTCGCTGGATTAAGGGTGGCTTGTCCCTCCTCGACCCCAAGCAAAAGCCTCGCCTCATCATGGGCAAGGACCTGAAAGCCTTCATCAAGGCAAAGCGTGAAGCAACTCAAGTGAAGCTCCGCCCAAACGAATACTACTGCCTTGTGTGTAGGAAGCCAGTTGAAGGTAAACACGGCACTCAAAAGGTCGAAAAAACAGGTAAAAAGATCGGCAAGCTGAATAGAGATCAGGAAATACTTTACGCGAAATGTAAAGAGTGTGGCGGTAAAATCGCACGACTACTTTAGAGGGCGTCAAAAAGGATTAAGTGATTCTATTCACTCTCATCTAAATGTCCCAAATCAACACTTTAGCCAATTAACATTTTCTACAATGAAAAAATCATTCCAGAACGAGGTAATGAAGAAGCAATTCTTCCTCTACCTCAAAGAGGTCAAAGGATTCGCCAACAATTCCGTGGATGCTCACGAACGTGCTGTACTTCTATGGCAAGAGTCCAACGACAACAAAGCCTTCGCAGGCTTCGGGAAGCAACAGGTAAGAGCTTTCAAGGATTGGCTCAAGAACCGTACTAACCGCAAGGGAGAAGCTCTTTCACTTGTGTATCGCTATCACGTTTTACGTCGGCTTAGACTATTCTTCGAGTGGCTCTCAATGCAGCCTCATTACAAATCCAAAATCAATCCTACAGTTGTGGAGTTTCTCTCGCTTTCCAAGAAGGAAACACGCATAGCAATTCAGCCCAACAAGCGGAAGATTCCGCCGCTTGAAGATGTTATCAAAGTCATTGAATCCATTGATGTACAAACGGAGGTAGATCAACGTGACCGTGCGCTCCTTTGCTTCACTTTACTTACTGGAGCACGCATATCCGCCATTTACAGTCTGCCCATGAAAGCATTTGAGCCTGACACGCTGACGGTGGACCAGAACCCAAAGTTTGGCGTGAAGACCAAGTTCTCCAAGCGCATCGTTACTACCTTCTTTCCAATCGAGTACGAGCAAGCCATTCACTACTTCCTCGACTGGTACAAGTACCTTGAAAGGAAAAAAGGCTTCAAAGCCGATGATCCAATCTTCCCACAATCCATAATCGAGAACGGTAAGGAGAACATTTCTTACTACAATACTGGTGAAGTTGAACCCCTCTTCTGGGCAAGCTCCAATTCGGTCCGTAAGATTTTCCAGAAGCATTTCCTGAATGCCGAAGTACCGTACTACCACCCTCACACTTTTAGGCACTTAGTAGTCAAAGAGTTTGCCAAAACTCGCCTTACAGAGGAAGAGAAGAAAGCAATCAGCCAAAATCTCGGGCATGAGAATACGGGAACTACCTTTGGCTCATACGGATACGGGCATATTCAGGAAGAACGACAAATTGAGATCGTGAAAAACATCAAGGTTGGAGAGAAGGAGGTGGAGGGCAAGTATGGTTTCAGTAAAGAAGAAATGAAGCAAGCCCTTGCAGAAGCCATAAAGGAGAGTAAGGAGGGCGAATCGCTATAGCTTTTCATCAAAAATCCTATATAATTCAAGCAATCGTCCAGCTCGAATTCGTCGCAAACTTTGTTTAGCGTTTCGCCCAATCATGGGCGGTTCTGCCAAAATCATGTTTGCGCATGAGTTGGACGATTCAGGACCGTCCTATTTGGGTGGCTAATCAAAGACTCATGCAAGAAATCAATCCAAACTACAAATACTTCCTCTACGTTCGAAAGTCTGAGGAGGATGAAACAAGACAAATCCTTTCTATCGGATCACAGAAAGAGAGAGCTGCAAGCTTATTCCCAGACTTGAAGGTTGTTGATGTTTTGGAAGAAAGTAAAAGTGCCTTCAAGCCATACGAGCGAACCGTCTTCCTAGATATGATTGAGCGCATTCGAGCGGGTGAAGCAGACGGAATTATAGCGTGGCATCCAGACAGACTTTCTCGTAACG
The DNA here is from genome assembly GCA_018658105.1 of Candidatus Peregrinibacteria bacterium. GTDB lineage: Bacteria > Patescibacteriota > Gracilibacteria > UBA1369 > 2-02-FULL-48-14 > JABHVW01. The sequence continues at coordinate 63,157 of JABHVW010000015.1, read as the reverse complement.
AAATTGATGCAGCCACAATCACCTATCTGGTTCGTACAGGAGTCATAAAGGACTTGAAGTTTGGTTCATACAACTTCGACAATTCTCCCGAGGGAATCATGATGCTCCAGATGGCACTCTCGCAATCGCAGTACTCTTCTTCCAAGCTAAGCAAGGATGTGAAGCGCGGGCTAAACGACAAACTCACAATAGGAATCCGTCCTAATCGAACTGCTCAAGGCTGGCTTAATGACTACATCAGTCCAAAGGGGATGAAAACAATCAAGGTAGACAAGAAGCGCTTTACTGTACTGCGGAAGTGCTGGGACTTGATGCTCACAGGCAGCTACACACCGCCACAAATCCTAAAAAAGCTCAATGACGAATGGGGCTACCGAACACGTAAAACGCTGAAGACAGGTGACAAACCTCTTAGTCGAAGTGGCATCTATCGTATGTTCAGCAACGAATTTTATGCGGGCTTAATTAAGCAACAAGACGGCACATGGACCAAAGGCACACACACGCCAATGGTCACACTTGAGGAATACGACAGGGTGCAAAGAATGCTTGGCAAAAAAGGCAATCCACGAGCCAAGAAGTACGACTTCTGCTTTAAGCCACTTCTCACTTGTGGAGAGTGCGCAGGGAATGTTACGGCTCAACATAAAAAGAAAACCATCAAGAGCACGGGCGAAATCAAGGAGTACACCTTCTATCATTGTACCCACAACAAAAAGGATGCGAACTGCAAGCAGAGGTCTATTGAAGAACGTGAACTGAAGAAGGCAATGGCAACTGAAATGGCAAGCTACACGATTCTCCCACAGTTCAAAGAGTGGGCGATTGAAATGCTAAATAAGTCCAACGATAGTGAAATCCAGCAACGTAGCAAGATACACGAGATGCAATCCCGTGCCGTACTTACTACCCAGAAAGAAATCGACAGTCTAACGCAGATGCGCTACCGCCATCTTGTAGACGACAAAGAATACTTGCGTGAAAAGAAGAAGTTGCAGAAAAATCTCACCAAGCTGAAAGAAGAGCTGGGAGACACACATAACAGGGCGGAGAACTGGCTAGAACTCACAGAAAAGACCTTCGACTTCATCACCTATGCAGCACAAAACTACGCACGGGAAGACTTTGAAGGGCGTAGAACCATCCTCCAAGGCTTCGGTTCAATCTTCCTCATCCGCGACAGAAAGCTGAAAATGCAGCCTCATGAGTGGCTCATACCGATTGATGAAGGGTACAAAGAGCTTGAAAAAGAATACCTTAGCTTAGAACCAGCGGAAAGGGCATGCCAAAGCGGGCAAAGTGCTGCTTTGGACTCAATTCGTCTTCGATGGCGGAGAGACAGGGATTCGAACCCTGGAGACCGTTGCCAGCCTAATAGTTTTCAAGACTATCGCATTCGACCACTCTGCCATCTCTCCGCAGCTAAGGAGCCCTGTTGAAAAGGGCTGAACCTTATAAAAAATAGAAGATTTTTCGTTCAAACAAGGCGGTGCGACAAGGGAGTAGCAAATTGCTACTTCGAGGAGCATCAACGATGTGAGAACGGAAAAGATTCATATTTTATTGGTGAATACCCATTTTAATAGGGCTCGAACAGCCTAACGCTACACGCCGCGGATTTCAATGGAATTTTTCAAGTTCTTGCGTTAACATGTGCACACTTTAACTTTCCACTATGGCAAAATCACGACTCAAGGTACCAGTTTGGTTTATTATTATTGCACTTCTCATAGCTTTAGCAGGTTGGCTAGGTGGCCAATACAATAGTTTGATCAGGCTAGATGCAGAGGTAGAGCTTGGTTGGTCAGAGGTTCAAACTCAATACCAAAGACGCTCAGATTTAATCCCGCAGCTTATTGCAACGGTTCAAGGCTCTGCAGATTTTGAGTCTTCTGTGCTTATGGGAGTTACTGAAGCTAGAACAAATTGGTTGGGTTCTCAAAACGACACATCAACAATTACAGAGCAAATGGAGGCATCATCCTCTTTTGATTCAGCAATTTCAAGATTGCTAGTGACTGTTGAAAATTATCCAGACCTTAAATCTTCAGAAAACTTTTTAAGTCTTCAGGCTCAACTTGAAGGAACTGAAAATCGAGTTTCTGTTTCCAGAGATGACTACAATGCAGATGTAACAGATTACAACAAATCAGTGAGGCAAGTGCCAACAAATATTGTTGCAGCAATGTTTAGCTTCAATGAACACATTTTATTCGAGTCAGAAGAAGGCTCAGAAATTGCACCAGAAGTAGAATTTGATTTCAGTCGTTAATGTTAAAAAAGAAATTAGTTCAAATTATTCTCATGGGGCTCGCGCTAACCGCGCTCGCCCCGCTTGCTTTTGCTGAACTGATCGTTCCAGCCGCACCAAACGGCTACGTCCTCGATCAAGCAGAAGTCCTTGATGTAGAAACAGAATTACAGCTGGAGCTTCAACTTGGCACTCTTCAGACAGATACCAGCACACAAATTGTTGTAGTAACAGTCCCAGACTTGCAAGGCTATCCCGTAGAAAAATTTGCCCTAGAAATCGGCCGTACTTGGGGCGTTGGCCAAGAGGAGTTCGATAATGGAGTAGTATTCCTAATCGCACCAAATGAGCGCTTAATTCGGCTAGAAATTGGCCGCGGACTCGAAGGCGCAATAACAGACCTTCAGTCCAATCTAATTTTAAACCACTCAATCGCCCCACATCTTGCAGAAGATGACTACAACACTGGGGTGCTCGAAGGAATTGCTCAGCTAGAAATTCTGGCTCGCGGCGAAGAATTTAACCTTGAAGAATTAGCGCAGTCAAACCCAGATGAATTATCTTTACTAGCAACATTATTTTTCATTTTCATGCCCTTTGTTTGGCTTTTCTTTAGCTGGCTCGCAGATACAAAAGCCTGGTGGCTCGGCGGCCTCTTCGGCCTAGCAATCGCGCTAGTAGCCTCTTTCACTTTATTCAGCGCAGCTATCGGAGCATTTGCCGGCCTTTTCATTGACTTCATACTCTCAAAATATTTCTACAAAAAGCTCGGCAAAAAATATCGTTCAGGCTTTTTAACAGGTGGAGGCCGCTACGGCGGCGGAAGCTCAGGCGGATTTGGCGGCTTCGGTGGTGGAGGATTCGGCGGCGGTGGCGCAAGCGGCGGCTTCTAGGTTTTTCAAGGGGGTCGAGTAGAAAGCGCAGTGTTTCCGAGGCCTTTACTGATTTTTATGTGACTGCCGAAGAAGCCGGGGCAGGAAACGAAGTGTTCCCGGGCCACCCGCTCCGATGAGGCAGGTCACGTAAAAATCTAAAGCATGTTCACAAGAATCAAAGCCATAACTTCAAGAGTTACAAGCCAGTATGCTGCATTTAAAAATGACAATTTAACATCTTTTCCTTCCCACAGAAAAGACCCAAGAGTCAAAGGAAGCATGAATCCAAGCCAAAGCCATAGAGACATTTCAAGCGCACCATTGCTATCTACCACGACCATAATGTCCATGAATCGAGCAAGTACATATGCCATAACTAGCATGGTCACAAGGCCAAGCCCCATGCCCTTCAGCATTTGCTTGTTTGCCTCATCTTTTTTTGGCTCCTTAACTCCGGCAAGCTTCATCCAAGCTTTACCAAAAACTAAAGGCGAATACCAAATTGATCCAATGATCATTGCTGCAACAGCAGAAAGAATCACTGCTATATAATTAACGTAAATTTCCATAAAAAGGGTGGGTTAGTGACGTTGTCAGTATTCTACGTCACCTCTGTAAGCTTTACAAGTTGACAGAAATTTGGCTTAAACTAGAAGTGTTTTAGTAATCATCTGGATCGTAGACCGTTGCGTTAATAGTCCTGTCATCTTGCATGCTCCATCCACTTGATTGCCATCGTTCTCGGTCACTCCCCAAGTGCCCACCTTCAATATGAAGATTGGCAGGTCTAGACCTTTCTGATGTAGATGTAATGTCAGCGATGGTGCCTTCAACACCGTCAAGGGAGCGTGCCAATCTATCAAGATTGCCATGTACTCCATTAATAGCCTCAGTAACACTTGCGACTTCTACAGCCAATAACCTTCCAAGTCTTTCAGCAATTCCTCTGTCTCTGTCATTCGTCGCAGATTCTGGCTCAGCTACTCTTTTAATTCCATCTAGGTCTCCCATATTAGCTTGGTTAAGGGCTTATTACAGGCTCACTTTAGCATATTAATCAACTACGTCAAAAAGCCTTCACTTGCCCTTCACCAACCTCTATTTCATGTATTCTAAAGTACATCCAACAACATTTACTCGATCAGCAGAAACTTCATTGAAACAATCTCCGTATCCTTTCTGTGTAAGAAAATTCTGAAACTCACGCCAAGTTTTTCCCTGTGCAAAGCCAGAAAATCCGTCATTTAGGTTGCAGCCATCACCTTTGCATAAATGCACCAACCATTCCATAGAGTACTCTTTTTTCGGGTTAAATGTTTTAACACTTACATCCACTGCTTGCACAGATGACCCAGGACCACTAATAGTCCTTTTAGGTCGCGTTGTTACTCTTCGCACAGGTGCAACTGCCGCAGGTCGTGGAGCTGCTTCTGAGCTTGGTTCAGGCGCTTCAGCCGTTGATTGCTCCGAATTTCCATACGTTATAGTTCGCGTTCTTCGTGCAGGTGCCACAACGGCCCCTTCTCGATGTATAATATTTGCTTCAGTTGGCATGGTTCTTCCAACCGGACGGCATTTATCGAGTTTTTTATTTTCTTCTTTCTCGCAAAAAAGAACCTCCTCAGGCTTAGGCCAAGCATTTCTCATTTCACTTGGCTTAATTGGATCAGCGAAAGCAACTCCACCAAGTAGACCGGTAAAAGTAGCAGCAACAGCTGCCAAACGAGTCACATTTTTCGGTACAGCATTAGTAAGGCTTACAAGTGCATTCGATCCTGTTATTGATTCTTTTGGCATGAGGGTATTTATTAATATATGCACAGTCTAGCACCTTTTCTAATTTTGTCAATAGCACCATTAAATATCATAAATACTCGAGCTTACCCTTCATGATTAACTGGCGGAGAGGGAGGGATTCGAACCCTCGAGCCCGATTGCTCAGACTAACACCTTAGCAGGGTGCCGCTTTCGACCACTCAGCCACCTCTCCGCATTGCCGCGCCTAAACGCAAAGCCACCACAGTCTATGAAAAGCAGCCAATAAGGGCAAGGGGAAGTTGATGTGTATTGCCAAAAAGGCGAAAAACAAGTAAAATAAAAGAGACTAAGGTGTCGTGCAAGCCAATTGCTAGCCCCAGAACCCGGATACCAAAAAGCTTATCAAAGTAAAATTTGAAAGTCCTGAATAAAAACTGAAACGTTTTCGGAGCCCACGAGAGGGAACCTTCGGTGCCCTTTCGTAAAAAACGTGAGGAGAAATTTGAGAGCGTTCGTAGTCTTTTTTCGGTGGGTCTTGTGGGCCCCGACGTCAAAAAAAGACGAGCTATAGCGAACACATTTAGACGAACAACAGCTGGGAGGGAGAGCACACGAGAGGGAACCTTCGGTGCCCTTTCGTGACTAACTTACATCCTCTCAACCACCGGAATCCCCAATATAGACAGTCCGGCTTTCAACTGATGCATAAATGCATGTACCAACATTAGGCGACTTCTTTTCGCATCTTCCTCAGCTTCCATCACGCGTACTTTCCCATAGAATCGGTTGAACTCTTGGCAAAGCTCATAAAGGTAAAACGAAACCATATGTGGCTTGCGCTCATTAACAGCTCGCTCAAGTGCATTTGGAAATTTAAGCATATGCCTTACTAATTCAATTTCAGCTTCTTCAGTCAATTTTGGCAAACCACTCAGCGGCACATCGCCAGCTTTTACAACAATATTATGCGCACGTGCATATGAATATAAAAGATAAGGAGCAGAGTTTCCTTCTAGAGTGATAACTTTTTCCCATTCAAAAATAATATCTTTCACTCGATCTTGATTCAAAACTCCATATTTCACACTGCTTTTCCCTATTAATTCAGCCATCGCAGCAAACTCTTCACGCGGCAACTCCGTGCCGCGTTCGGCCGCAAGTGCAGCAGCCCGCTTCGCGGCTTCATTCAGCAGCACTGGCAGTTTAATGTCCGTGCCTTTTCGCGTACTCATTGATCCATCAGCAAAACGCATTCGCCCAAAAGCAACATGCTCAAGATCTGTGTCATCCGCCGTGCCAAGCGCACGAGCAATCTCAAAATTCTGTTTAAAATGCAGCGACTGAGCATGATCCACAACATACAAAATCGTAGCCGGATTCCAAGTTTCAACCCTGTATTTTATCGTCGCAATATCTCGCGTTAAATACAAAGTCGTTCCATCACTTTTCTTAATTAGCGCCGGAGTCTGATCCTCGCCCATATCGTAAATCAAAGATCCGCCCTCGCCTTCAACAAAAAGCCCACGCTTAATCCCCTCTTCAACAATCGGCTCCATCATTTTCAGGTAAAAACTTTCACCCATGTGCATATCAACCTCCACACCAAGCCGCGCCAGCAATTTCTCCAAATCCTCCGTGCTCTCTTTCACTATCCAATTCCACATCGCCAAACGGAGCTCATCACCTTCTTCAAGAGATTTAAAAATCGCCCGCGCCTCATCCAAAAGTTCAGGATTTTTTTCCGCTTCATCATTAAATTTCACATACAATTTATTGAATTCCATGTTCGGGTCGGCGTGAATCACAGCTTTATCTCCCCAAGTTTCAATCGCATAAATCAGTTTTCCAAAATGCGTCCCCCAATCCCCCAAATGATTAATTCTCATCACTTCATAGCCCATAAAATCAAAAAGATTCGCCAGAGCATCTCCTAAAAAAGTCGTAATAATATGATGAACACCCATCTGTTTCGCAGCATTCGTGCTCGGATACTCAACAATCACAGGCCGCTTTCGCGCTGGCCCACCTTCATAAGAAAATCCAGTCTCAAGTTGCTTCAAAACTTCTTCTAAATAAGAAACTTTCACCCGTACATTTACAAAACCAGGAAGCAAAAATTCAACATCACCAATTCTGTAATCTTCCGGAAAATTCTCAACTATCGCATTCCCAATCTCTACCGGATTTTTCCCAAGCATCTTCGCCAAACGAAAAGCAACCGGGCAAGCAAAATCACCATGCCCCGCCTCACGCGGCTCCTCCACACTAATTATTTCAACCAACTCAGCCTCAGAAAGCTCCGGAAAAGCTTTCGCAACAGCTTCTACAAATAATGGCTTCAGTTCATGTGCAAGATTCTTCATGCACGCAGACTATCACGAAATTAACATCTAATAAATAAACATCGGAGTCCCAATCACTGTAAATCCATGCAGCGTTTCTGCATCTCTATCAGGAGTACGAATACATCCATGGCTCACAGGTATCCCAATATGGTTTTCCGCTTCTTTCCAAAACCATCCACCATCGTTCGCACCAAGGTATGGCAAACCATGAATTCCATATCCATCTGTTCTCCAACCCTGCCAAAACGGCATTCTGTAATGTGGCGCTGCGCCACCAATTCTTAGCTCCTGTTTGTTCAAAATTTTATAATTTCCACGCGGAGTTGGCGTGTCATATGCACCAGTAGATGTTTCCATGCTCCACACTTTTAAATCTCCAAATTGTGCATATAACCTTTGTTCAGCCAAGTTGATTTCTAAATTCCGCTCTTTCCCCGAAAGCAATGAAGCAGGAACTGCAAGGTCACTTACAAAGAAAATATCATCTTTCATTTCTTGACTTGGAGTGCCGATTTCAATGTCATATGCAAACATCTCATCTACCCAACCTTCACCTTCAATTACAGGTTGAAAAAATTCTCTATAAATATCTCCAGCATGATCACCATGTTCAGGTGCAATACTTTGAAAAATTACATGAAACTCCTCGCCCGGATCAGCAAATTCATTCACCATCTTTATACGATTCGCGCCATCCCAACCAGAAATTGCAAATTCTTCACTTCCAAACACACTTGCTCGGTCTGTTGCATTTTGAGTTCCAACATTTAATTCTGGCATATCGTAACACTCGCTGTCACCAGCAAATAAACGAGTATTCCCAGTATTTTCAAACAACATGTCTACCATGAATATTTGTCCACTCTCAATCCGTTCATCAACTTCAACAGTAATCAAATCCACATCATATTCAGTAGTTTCAGGCAAGTCATATTGGCAAAAACTCCATGTCCCATATTTCCCAACAAAAGCATTATCAGACAACTCATAACCCTCCAACATATCAAAGCCTTCAGGATTAATTCTCATCTCAGCCACATACATATTTCCAGATAGCCACTCTAACTGTTTGTTGAATACCGAAACCTGCACAGATTCATTTGTAAGAATCCCAACTAGCATCGTAGATACGAACGCAAACCAGGCAAAGAATAGTGTGAGGATAGGTCGCTTGAACATTTATTTTTATTTTTGAATATCTAATAATTATAGCAGAAAAAGCCTCTCTCGTAAAGGCAAATAGCACCACAATAGCTTAGCGAGCCAATAAATCCTGTAATTCTTCTACAAAAGTCTCCACATCTTTAAATTGCCTATATACAGAGGCAAATCGTATATACGAAACTTCGTCTATCATTTTAAGAGCGTGCATCACGTCTCGCCCAATCCTCTCCCCAGGAACCTCTTTTCCGCTTGAACTCCACACTTCCTCCAGATTTTCCAGCATGTCATTAATCTGATCCTGCGTAACCGGCCTCTTTTCACAAGCACGCCAAATCCCACGCTCAACCTTATCTCGGTCATAGCTCTCTCTCGCACCATCTTTTTTAACCACAATAAAATTCGCAGTCTCCATTTTTTCAAATGTAGTAAACCTATAAGTGCAATCTTCGCACTCGCGCCTTCTACGAATACAACGGCCCTCACTGGCATCTCGCGAATCTACAACGCGCGTTCCTTTATGTTTACATTTCGGACAAATCATCGCCCCCATGATATAGAGACTTCAGGAAAAAATCCATTTCTGATATTATTCAGATATGTTCGACGCCTTCACATCAGAAAATCTACTTCAGATAATTATATCCGTAATTTTGGCCTTTATTCCGGTCGTAATTTGGTTCGGATTTTTATTTAAAGGAAGAAAGACTTCACGAGTCCCGCACATCGTGGCTTTTTACCTAGGCTGTATGACGGTAATTCCAATCTTACTCCTAGATAATCTTTGGACTGTTTTCCCTGTCCTCGACGTTTACAAGCACATAGATCTACACATAACAGATGTGCATTTCGCAGCTTTCGCGGCGCTAGTTTTTGTAGGAATTTCAGAAGAAATGGCAAAAAGTATGGTTGTGCGCTTCATAGATTTTTCAAAAATTAAAATTCAAACAGTCAATGATTCCATCCGTTACGCAATTCTCGCCGGCCTTGGTTTTTCATTTATAGAAAATTTATTCTATTTCGTAATCATATGGACCGGCTCAGGCCTCGCCGATCTAATTTTCCCAATGATTTTCAGATCAATGTTCACGGTAACCGCACACATAGTTTTCTCCGGAATTTTCGGTTATTACTATGGAATTTCAAAATTCGCGAAACCACTCATAGAAGCACAACAACTATCTGGCGAATCAGTGCAAGGAATGAAATTCATGAAAGCAGTAATGGGCAAATATTCCCCAGCTGGCTACGGCCAATACCTCCTGCTAAAAGGAATGTTCATTGCCATGATCCTTCATGCTTTATTCGACTTTTTCCTCGAATTCGAATTATTCCTGCCTGTAATGATAATTGTACTCGGTGGATTCGGGTACTTAATCTATCTCCTTTCCAAAAAAGCCAGTGCGCTTGTTTACGCTGGAATCGGCCGCCCTTCCAGCATGTCTAACGGCGATCAAGACGTAGTGCTCGAACTTCTTGGAATGTGGACACAGCAAGGCAAACACAAAGATGTAATAGACATTTGCCAGCGTCTACTAATGCGCGACCCAGATAACAAAGTCGTGCAGCTCTTCCTAGCTCAAGCAGTAGACAAACAAAAACTCGCCATGCTCGAACGCAGCATTATGGCCCTTTTCCAGGCTGGAGAAGACAAAGTAGTAGACAAATCTATGCGCACACTTGTACGCCAAAAAGTCCTTATGGATCTACTTAAAGAGCAGCAAGAGCAAAATCATCCGTCATCCCAGCCAAATAATCCCGCACCTCAGCCGGCTCCATCGACTTAATATAATGTGTAAATAATTGTCTAATCTTAGCCTGTCCTTTTTCGCTATTTTCAACAACAGTCGGGTGCAAATACATTTTAGTAAGCAAAAAGTCCTTCAGCTTTTTATTCATGTCTAACATCTCCTCAGAAAAGCCCACTAATTTATTCTCACTTTCATAGACATCATTTAAAGAAACAATCCCCTCGAGCCGCTTAACAGATTCAGAAATAATATCACTCATCATCAGACCAATCATTTTGCTTACCACGCGCGCGCGCCAAACATGCTCATCCTCAATACTGCCATATTGCGCGCGCGCTTCCTCGCACGCCCACTTCCATAAGCCAAGTTCAGCCAAATCTTTCTCTGAAATCAAACCTGCACGCAGGCCATCATCCACATCATGGTTTTGATATGCAATCTCATCTCCAAAATTCACGATTTGCGCCTCCAAAGAAGGCCGCACACCAGCGCTCGCTCCGCTCGCGCCATCACGCGGCTTATCCCAAAAAGTCTCATGTTTCATCATGCCCTCCAGCACCTCAATGCTCAGATTCAAACCCCGAAACCCAGGGTAGACATGCTCAATCTCCGTCACAATCCGCTTGCTCTGTTCATTATGTTCAAAATGCATTCCATGCTCGTGCAAACACTCATTCAGCGCCTCCTCACCAGCATGCCCAAAAGGCGTATGGCCCAAATCATGTGCCAAAGCAATCGCCTCCACCAAGTCCTCATTCAAGCCAAGCGAGCGAGCCATTCCAGAAGAAACCTGCGCCACCTCCAAAGAATGCGTCAACCGATTTCTATAATGATCCCCGTAATTTGGCACAAAAACCTGAGTTTTCGCTTTGAGCCGCCTAAAGGCCCTGCAGTGAATTATCCTATCCCTATCTCGCTGAAAACACAGCCTTCCGTCACTCACAGCTTCCTCATGCTCCCGCCCACGACTCATCGAGCTCAATACTGCATAAGGCCTCAGTACTTTCATCTCATTTTCCTCCAATTCTTGTCTTGAAAAGCTCATACCTCAAAATACTTAGAACTTTGCATTAAATCAAGAAAAAGGCTAAATTGATATCAATTCCACACACAAAATTTGTGAAAATACTCAGAATTAAATTCTACGCCTTTACTTTATTAAGCTGTGCAGCGCTGTGCCTAAGCTTATTCACGGCTGAATCAGCTCATGCACAATCTTGTCCGGCAGCCGACGCTGACGACGGTGCAACAGACAGCACAATTACTCTCGATAGTGGAGGGACAGAGACATGGACTCCAGCTGATAGCACAGCTTTTGACTGCAGCAGTCTCAGTCTTCACGTAACAAACAGCACAACCTTAGCAATCGACCAAGACCCCACAAACGGGTGGGCCGGTGAGATGCAATTTGTAAACGTAACTGTTGATGTAGGTTCAAAAATCGAAGCAGACTCAGAGGGTTGTACAACCGATGAAGGTCCAAATAGCTCAACAAATGTTTGCGAAGATAATACCACTGCGGGTGAAGAAGCAAGTAATACAGGTGCTGGTGGTGGGCACGGAGGTAACGGAGGAACTGGGTCCCAGGCAAATAGTGATGGTGGAGTCTACCACGGCAACATATCTGGCCCTGTCGAATTTGGAGCGGGTGGCGGTAGTAGTCAAGGGTCAAATGGAGGGACAGGTGGAGGTGTTATTCATATAACTGCCTCAGGAAACTTAGCAAACAACGGAACAATTTCAGCAAATGGAGGGGATGGTACAGTTACAAGTGGTACCGAAGTCGGTGGTGGAGGAGCTGGAGGAAGTGTTTATGCAGATATTGGTGGAACATTGTCTGGGTCAGGAAATTTCGAAGCCACTGGTGGAAATGGAGCAGATTCAACCTGGGATGGTGGAGGAGGAAGTGGAGGAATTATTTACATAATATTTGATATCACCAGCATCGGAGTAGCTATTGGAAGTCAATTAGATCCTTCAGGAGGAACAGGCGGAGGAATTGGAACTGCTGGAGACGATGGTTCAGCTATACTCAAAGACAACACTCTAAATGACGTCTATTTCCTTGAAGGAAACTCATATGCAAGTCATGCAAGAACTTCTGGTTTTTGTAGTGGTGGAACATGCGCATTTAATGACTTCACCATCAACAGTGGAGCAATGATGAAATTTGAATATAATTCTGGTTATGCCGACGACACTTCAATCACCGTTGCAGACGACTTAACGGTAAACGGTACTTTGAATATTGGGCACGATGTTACAAATGGTTATCTATACAGCATCACTGTTACAGACGATGTAACAGTTGGAGCAGCCGGAGCCATTCGTTCAGACGCAGAGGGTTGCGGAACAGATGTAGCGCCAAATAGCACGACCAATGCATGTGAAGACAACAGTTCTGCTGGTGTAGAGCATGCAAATTCAGGAGGAGGAGGCGGACACGGAGGCGAAGGAGGCGCAGGGTCTCAAGCTGGTAGTGCAGGAGGCGTACATCATGGAGATATTCTAACTCCAGTACTACTTGGATCAGGAGGCGGAAGTAGTAATACTACAAATGGAGGGACTGGTGGAGGAGCCGTAAATATTACTGTTTCTGGTGATCTAGCCAATGAGGGTACCATTTCGGCAAATGGAGGAGCTGGAGAAGGAACAAGTGGTGTTGAAGTCGGGGGCGGTGGATCTGGTGGAAGCGTTAAGCTCGTTATTACGGGTACCTTATCTGGTTCTGGAGATTTTGAAGTCAACGGGGGGGATGGAGGAGACAATTCCTACGATGGTGGAGGTGGAGGTGGAGGGGAACTTTCAATTCTATACGGCATAACAGCAATCGGAGTAGCTGTGGAAGGTCAGGTAGCTGCACTTGGTGGAAGCGGTAATGATGTTGGAACAGCCGGAGATGCAGGTTCAGCAATCATAAAAGACACAACAACTGGTGATGTATATTTCTTAGAAGGTGATGCTTACATAAGTCATGCATACTCACCCTCTCTTTGTAGTTCTGGAACTTGCGCCTTCACAAACGACCTCAGCATTAGCAGTGGAGCAAGCTTGAAATTTGAATACAATGCAGGCTATGCAAATGATACTTCAATCACAGTAGCAAACGACCTAACAGCAAATGGCTCACTTCTTTTCGGGCACGATGTCTCAAATGGATATAACTACACGCTTGCTGTAACAAACGACGCCACTATCGGTGCATCAGGAGCCATTCGTTCTGACGCAGAGGGTTGCGGCGCATCTACGACCCCAAATGCCGCAACAAATGCCTGTGAATCCTACTCAGATGCAGATCATGGAAATACAGGTGGTGGTGGTGGTCATGCAGGTGAAGGTGGTAAAGGATCTCATGCCACCAGTGTTGGAGACGATCATCATGGAGACATTCTCACGCCAATTTTCTTTGGTTCAGGGGGAGGAAGTAGTAATGGAACAAACGGAGGGACAGCCGGTGGAGTAGTAATTATGACTGTCGCCGGAGATTTTAGTAATGGTGGAGTAGTTTCTGCCAATGGGGGTGCTGGGGAAGCCTCAGGTGGAACCGAAGTTGGTGGAGGGGGAGCCGGAGGAACCGTTAGTATTATTATTACAGGAGAGCTATCTGGCGCTGGTACCTATGAAGCAAAAGGTGGCGATGGAGGAGATCATTCTTGGGATGGTGGTGGAGGTGGCGGAGGAGCAATATCAGTTAAGTACAGTACCAACACAAGTGGAACAGATATAGAGGACAAAGTAGCTGTTAATGGTGGAAGCGGTAATGACATTGGAACGGTCGGAGATGCAGGTTCAGCAATCATAAAAGACACCACAAGTGGTGACGTATTCTTTCTTGAGGGTGATGCATATCTTAGTCAAACACTCACTTCAACTTTTTGTACAGGAGGCAGCTGCGCCGTTACAGATGACTTCAAAATAAGTTCTGGAGCGAAATTAACCGTCGAACACAATGGAGGGCCTTCAAATGACCTAACACTCGCTGTAACAAACGACTTCACTTTAGACGGAGATTTATATTTTGAACATGAAGTAGCAACTGGTTATATTTCAAAACTCACTGTCGGTGGAGATATGACAGTGGGTGCCTCAGCAGACATTGTATCTGACTCACAAGGTTGTGGCGGGTCTAAAGATCCAAACGCCTCATCAAATGCTTGTGAAACTTACTCCGACGCAGATCACGCAACTACTGGTGGTGGAGGAGGTCATGGTGGAGTTGGTGGTTCTGGAGGAAACGGAACAACATTCGGGCCAACTAACGATGTCTTAGCCGCACCCGTTTTATTCGGATCTGGAGGGGGGAGTAGTGAGGGAACAAACGGAGGAATTGGAGGTGGTGTGATCGACTTAAATATTACGGGAACTTTTTCTAACAGCGGATCACTTTCAGCAGATGGAGGGACTGGAGTCGCAACCAATTGTTGTGAGATCGGTGGAGGTGGTGCTGGAGGAACAATTACTATTGTGGCAGGAACCTTAGCAGGGGCAAGTACTTCATTTAGTGTAGATGGAGGAGCTGGAGGAAGCTCGTCTTGGTATGGAGGAGGAGGTGGTGGTGGACGAATGTATTTTGGATACAGCACGAATAGTAGTACTTGGTTAGCATCTCTCGCAACTGCTACAAACGCACCCGGGGGGTCAGGGCCAGGGGGTGCAGACGACGGTGCTGACGGAACAATTTCTACTGAAGTCCTCAATCAAGCCCCAAGTGTAACAACCGTTACCGCAAGCCAAGCCACAGATGGCTCTGGTGATGTGACCATTACTTTTATAATGGATGACGAAGATGACAACGATACTCTTCAAGCTAAAGTCGCCTACTCAGATGATGGCGGTTCTGATGCATACGCTCATGACCCAACTTTGAGCACTGCAGATGGTGAAACCACCGCAACTTATGGTGATCCTGGCATAGACAATGATGCAGCTACTTACCAAGTTGGTACAGGCGCCGCATATATTACTAGTTCTTCAGGTGCGAATACTGTTTCTATTGTGTGGGAATCCAAAACTGACGAGGCTTCTACATCTATTAGCGATGCGAAGATTCAAATAACTCCATACGATGGCAGTAGCGCTGGAACAGCGGCCGTGAGTTCAGACTTTACTTTAGACAATGCTGCGCCAACAGCCCCTACCCTTTCTTATTCAACTCCAATTGGAGCTGATTCAACTATTGTTAGCGGCTCTGCTTCAGAAGCAAGTGCAAATGTTTATTTAGATGGAGTAGACACCGGCACAGATGTCGCTGGCGATGGCACGTGGAGCCACAGCGTTAGCCCTGCCTTAGGTGCTACAACTGCCTACAGCTTTACTATTGTTGATGCTTATGGGAATGCATCTTCTGCTTCCGTTGCTACTATTGAAAGATTCGGTGCTTCATCTTCTAGTTCATCCTCATCTTCAAGTAGCGTTGTTGTTGTTGAACCTTCGGAAGAACCTGAAGAGGAAGCCGAGGAAGAATCTGAAGAAGACGAAGAGATTATTGAGGAAATCGAAGAAGAATTAGAAGAAATAAGCGATGAAGAATTTTCTATTGCTGGCGAGCCCGAACCTGATGAAGAGGACGGCGATGAAGGTGACGAAGGCGATGAAGGTGACGAAGGCGATGAAGGCGACGGTGGCGATGAAGGCGATGAAGGTGACGAAGGCGATGAAGGAGACGGTGGCGATGAAGGCGACGAAGGCGATGAAGGTGACGGTGGCGATGAAGAAGAAGTAGTAGAAGACGACGAAGATGATGAGGGCAATGAAGTAGAAGAAGAGGAGGAAGTATTCGCAGGCTTACCTTTCGATTTCACTCCAAAAAAGGCGAAGGTATTCAAATTTTTCAGAAAGAAAAAACTATTTGGAGAGCTGAATGAATATGGTTATCCAAAACGATTATTACGAAAATTAATTGCAGACAATGGTCCAGCATTTGATGCAGACGGAGATGGCCTTACTGATTACGAAGAGATATTAGTAGGTTCAGATCCATATCAAGCTGGAGGCGAAGAAGATGATACAATAGAAGAATTATTCCACGATGATGAAGCTTTACTCGCATTACTTGAGGCTGGGAAAGATTCAGATGGAGACGGCATACCCGACGAAATGGAGTTGAGTCTAGGCATAGATCACCTCTCTGAAGACACGGATGGGGATGGCCTTTCTGATGGAGAGGAATTGTTACTTTATGGAACTAATCCTGCCGAAGACGGACCTCTGCCAGATGGTTTGTATATAACAAATATTGATTCTGATGATCAGGTTACTGCGGGCCCACAACTGCTAAGTGGTTATGGCGAAGAGGATACAGTCATAGAATTTTACGACATCAGCGGCGAAGAGCCAGTATTAATTGGCACAACAAAAACTGATGAAAAGGGCCTATTCATGGTAATGACAGATGAACTTTTAGAAGGGGAATATACGATTATTGCAGTCGATGAAAACGGCAGAGATATTTCATCAATAATTATATTAAATGTTGCAGAGTTCTTAGGGCTTCAAACTCCAGCACACGATCCACAAGTCCTAGACGAAGGCGATAGAGTTATTTCACCACAGCTTGGCCTAATACCGGCAGTTTCAAAAGCTTTAGAGGCAAATCTTATGCTCGTTGTGACATGGCAAAGTTCAATATTCAGCCAGACTATCGTCGCAGATTCAACAATGGATATAGGGCAGTCGATAGTTATTACACCTCAAAATAAACTTAATTCAGGCAAACACGTGGCCAGTTGGTATGCAGTTGATCCGGTAAACAATTTAAGAAGTGGACCTGGTCAGATTGCATTTACAGTTGTGCCAAGTTCACTCAATCTTCTAGATGGCACCAAAAACAAAACCATCTATGCTGTTGCTGCGCTAATATCTTTACTTAGCTTTTTACTCATTGTAAGCTTGGGCAAGGCAGGTAAGCCAACAATACCAATTCAGAAAAACTAATCCTTCAATAATATGAAATCTCTAAAAATATTCGCAATTCTTACTCTAATGATCGCTTTAAGCGCATGTACTGTGAACGTAAACACAGGTGATACTGCTGAGCCAAAAGCTGAGCCAGAAGTTCAAGAAATTGAAGAGCCAGTTGTACTAAACAATCTATACGACCCAGCAACAGCAGAAGTCGGAGACCAATACGGTCAAATGACTCTAGTAAAGAAAGAAAAATTCAACGAAGAATTTGACTTCTTGGTAGACAATTTTATTGGAACTTTCGAAGGTGAAGCCACAGTTAGCGGCAAATACACATATGAACTTCAAAGTATGATTCCAGGCGGATGCTTTTATGTAGACGATGAGACTCTAGAGAATTTACCTCGTATTAATACAGACAGACGTACAGCATTCTTTTGCCTTGGAACAGAAAATCCCCTCGGCACTGAAAATCGAGAGTCAGTTACAATCGTAATCGATTCATACACCGACTACATGGTTGGCGCCGGAGTAGCAAATCAAGCAAACGTCGTAAGAATTGTTGAGTAAGAAGACAAAGCTCTACTTATGGAACTCCCTATGCACGTCTCTCAGCCGTGGGTTAGTTGAATGTGTATAGATTTGTGTAGTCGTAATAGATGAATGGCCCAGCATATCCTGAACGGCTCGGATGTCCGCCCCATTATGCAAAAGCTCAGTAGCGAAAGAATGCCGAATAACGTGTGGTGTCACCTTCTTACCAAGGCCGGCCATCCGAGCCGCCTGCCTCACCATTGCTTGCACCGTATACGCCGTAATGCGTCGTTTTTCACCGAGCCCAAGTTCATCATTGTCACGCACGCGGCCATAACTTATAAAAAGTGGTTCCCAATTATCCTGCCTCTCCGTCAAATACAAACGAATCCACTTCACACAACGCTCAGACAAAAACACAATTCGCGCCTTGCCACCCTTTCCTCGAATCGAAAATTCTCGCCTCTCCAAATCCACCTGAGACCTATCCAAGCTAACCAACTCACTCACACGTAAGCCAGTTGAATACAAGGTTTCCATCATTGCCCTATCCCTCATACCTGTCTTCTTTCCCAAGTCCACCGCTTCAAAAAGTCTCTCCATTTCTTCACGACTAATAAAATCAATAATTCTATCCTCCACTTTTTTCAGATCAATTTTCTCCGGCGCCAAACACTCCACATCTTGCTTCACCAAATATTTCAAAAAAGCCCGCAACGCAATCAAATGATAATTTTGTGTCTTCGCAGAAAGCTTCTTCTCACCCTGCTCACGCGCAGCCTCACTCTCCCCAAATCTATTCAAATGCATCTGATATTTATGCACATCATCCAAGGTCAATTTGCTCGGCGACTTCCCCTCAATAAAGTCATTAAAGCGCTGCAAATAATGATGATAATTCTCCACAGTTCGTCTCGATTTCCCACGGCCCACTTCTAAATTCTCCAAGAAGCGCGTAATCAATTTTTGTAAGTCAGTTACTTCAGTCATTAAAAGTCAGATGTTAATAATTTATAAAGTGCATGAGCCGCATCTCGCCGCGTCATCAACTTAGCAGGCCGAAAATATGAACCCGAAACCAAGTCATTGTAAAAAGCATATGCCGCCGCTGCCATAAACCAATCTTCATCCGACACATCTAAATATTCTTCAGTTTTACTCTCTTTTATTAGGCCGTCAATTCTGTGCAACATCGTGTAAAACTCCGCATGATTTATCACCGCAGTTGGCTGAAAACTTCCATCTTCATGGCCCTCAATCATTTCAATTTCTAGCGCCTTCGCCAAATATTTTTCATACCACGCACCCTCTGCAACATCCCAAAATTCCACAGCCACACCTTCAGGACTAGCATAGTTAAAGGTCTTCAAAAGCACCTTTGTCATCTCTGCACGATTCAAATAAACATCAGGATTCAAATAACCATCACTCCCCAAAAATATCCCTTCCTCTTTTAAGAACTGAAAAATCGGCAAATCTACATCACTATTCGGCAGATCAAAAAACAACTGCTCACTCAAAATCTCATCCCAAAGATCCCCACCATCAGTCAGACTATATGAGGTCGCAAAATCATTCATATAGCCAATCATACTTTCTTCAATCGAGTCACCAGGGAAATCCCCAAAATACAAACTCTTGGTCGAAAAGGGCTGACTCACACTGCAAGTGGCAACATTCTCCCCATTCAAATCTATCGAAAATCCACCAACCCCATAGTGCAGGCTAATATCATTCCACTCATAAGAATAAACATATTTACTCGTTTCAATCCTAAACCAGCCAGATTGCGAAGGGCAGTCCGCATCAAACTCAGGTGCGTAAATCCCAGCAAACAAACGGCCATCAGCATTCAGATGCATGTAAATATCACCCTCAGCCGCACTTGAGATCCCCGCAGAATCAAAAATCGTCCCAACCGCACCCTCCAAATTACCCACGTACAATGAAAGATCTATAGTCCCATTTTCAGGAATTTCATATAGCTCACTCATGTTCAAAGAGCTCTTCTCACTTCTCGCAGAAAAATCCGTATTCGTCGGCGGAAACAAAAGCCCCAAACTCAAAGATAAATTGTCTAAAGCATCTTCAAGTATCCCCTCAATTTTCGAAGAGTTAGAGGTCGCTTCATAATATGTCTTCACATTCCTCCCATCATATTCCCCATCTTCATGATACAAACTGGCCTGCATTATCAAATTTCCACTCACACGCACATGATGAAAAGACAAATAATCAGCATCAATCGTATTAAAAGCATCTACATTTTCATCTTCTTTACTCTCAAAAAATACATTCCTGTCATCACTCGAAAGAATAGTCACATCTTCATCCGTAATGCTGCCAAAGGCCGAGTCAGCAGCTTTTTCTGTGGAATAAGAAAAAAGCAAAATCTGAATTCTCGGCAATTCCTCACTCAGCCACGGATCTTCATTCAAGCGCGCCTCATAAATTGCCTGCAAACCACCACTAATATTTGTGGATTCCTGAAGCTGAAATTCACTATATCCATCCAGCAAATCTAAGCTCTCAGCAGATGGCAAAATAATTGCAGAAGAACTCTGCAGCTCACTCGATGTAACTCCTGTAGCCGCAAAAACACTCACAGGTGCAAGTGTGGCAAGAAAAGCTGCAAAGATAAGTTTCGAAATTCTCATGTCCGCATTATACTACGTTCATGATCGAATTTAAAAACGCCACAAAACAATACGGTGAAAGATTGGTCCTCGATAATGTAAATCTTCAGATTCAAGGGGGAGATTGGGTATGGCTTATGGGTCCTTCTGGCTCTGGCAAGACTACGCTAGTTTTGTCGCTTATTGGAGCGGTTTCTCTCACCCACGGAAACATCATTGTAGACAGATATGACCTTACAAAATTCAACCAAAAAGCACTGCAAGAATATCGCCGCAGGCTTGGAATTGTCTTTCAAGATTACAAATTATTACCTAAAAAAACAGCTTACGAAAATGTAGCATTTGCAATGGAAGCTTGTGGTTACAGTGAAGATCAAATTAAAAAACGTGTTGACGAAGTACTCGAAAAGGTGGGCCTTGCTGCTGCAAGACATCATTTCCCACACATGCTTTCAGGTGGAGAAAAACAACGCGTCGCAATCGCTCGCGCACTTATTCACGAACCTCGCCTCTTAATCGCCGACGAACCAACAGGTAACCTCGACCCTAAAACAGCCGCAGGAATCGTAGATCTTTTCCAAAAACTCAACATCGAAGGAGTCACAGTTATATTCGCAACTCACAACGGAAATCTACTCCGCCAAGTAAACGGAAAAGTTTTATATGTAGAGGAAGGTAAAATACGCACTGTGTCAGCATAGATTGTTTTTACATTATTATAGTGCTTCAACTGTCATAAATGTTTGCAATTTTTACTATTTTGCGAAAGCAAGACTCGGCCAAGCGGCCCGGAGCGCTAAGCAAAATAGTAAAATTACATTTACATATGACAGAAAGCCGCTAAATTAAGGGTGTAAACAAAATATCTATGAGCAGCAAAAATTTCGCTTTCTCCCAAATGACCGATGAGGAGGCTGCGCGCGCTCTTAAAGATAACAAAATTAGTCTAACAATCAGTGAGGCTCGCCAAGTCGAAGAGCTTCTTGGTCGCGCGCCAACCCTAACCGAAGCAATTGTTTGGGGTATTCAAGCGAGCGAGCACTGTTCATACAAATCAACTCGCAGCCATCTAAAAACGCTTCCAACCGACGCACCAAATATTATGCTCGGAGTAGGCGAAGATGCAGGAATCGTAGAATTCGGAACAGATAATGAAGGTCGCAAATATGGAATAATTATGGCTCACGAGTCCCACAACCATCCATCTCAAGTTGTACCCTATGAAGGCGCAGCAACAGGTGTAGGTGGAATTGTTCGAGACGTAATTGTTATGGGCGGAAAGCCTATCGCATCTGCCGATCCTCTTCGTTTCGGCCAAAGTGATCGAACTCTCACAAAGCTAATTGCCTCAGATGTTACTGCAGGAATTGCAGGTTACGGTAATCCACTGGGGGTGCCGAACATCGCCGGCGACATATATTTTGACGAAAGTTTTAATGACAACTGTCTAGTCAACGTTGTGGCTCTCGGAGCGCTGCGTGAAGACGAAATCATCCATTCCTTCGTGCCAAAAAATGCTGAAGGTTTCGACATAATTGTAGTCGGAAAGCCAACCGATAATTCTGGAATGGGCGGTGCTGCATTTGCATCACTCGAGCTAGACGAAGCAGATAAGGAGGCAAATAAAGGTGCAGTTCAAGAGCCAAATCCATTTCTTGAGCGCCACCTCGCAGAATCAACAATTCAACTAATTCACAAGTTAAGAGATCAAGGCGATCTAGATAAAGTCAGCTTTAAAGATATGGGCGCGGGTGGAAACATTTGTGCAACTGTTGAGCAAGTTGAGCCAGCCGGCCTCGGTGCCGAAATCGATCTGAAGAAAATCCACACCTCAATTGATGGGCTACATCCATCTGTTATTGCATGTGCCGAAACTCAAGAACGCCTCTGCTGGATGTGTGACCCCAAACTGACAGATCAAATCCTAAAGCATTACAATGAAGAATGGGATCTCCCAAAAGTATCAACCGGCGCACGCGCAAGCCTAATCGGCAAGGTCACAAAAGGAAATTACTTAGTGAAATATGAAGATGAAATTCTTATGGACGCAAAAGCTTCAGACATTACCGAAGGTGTACTTGCAGACAGGCCATTCGCAGATCCAAAAAGAACATTTACAGAGCCAGAATTCGAAGAACCAACAGGGGAGGCTCTCGAAGATATTTTCCTAAAAATTCTTGCTAGCGATAATATTGCTTCTCGCCTTCCAATTTTTGAAGGCTACGACAAAGTGGTTCAAGGTCAAACTGTCTTCGAGCCAGGTATGGCAGACGCAGGATTAATCGTACCTTTCCGTCACCGCGAAGACGCACCAGAACTCCACAAAATCGGCGCAGCACTATCTGTAGATGCAAATCCAAGGCATGGTTTAATCTCACCATATTGGTGTGCAGTCAATTCAGTAGTCGAAAGTATGCGAAACGTAGCAGCAATCGGCGCAACCCCATGGGCCGCAACAGATTGTCTGAACTATGGAAATCCAGAAAAACCAGAACAAATGTGGGAACTAGTTGAAGGAATCCGCGGAATAAAAGAAGCACTCGAAGGAGTAGGTCACTTGTCTTTCGATGGGCCTCTCGCAATTTCTTCAGGAAATGTTTCGCTCTATAATGAGTCAAAAAATGGCAGCGTAGCGCCATCGCCTGTTATCGGAATGCTCGGACGTATCGACAATGTAGACAAGGCAGTAGACATGTCTCTCAAAAAACCAGGAAATTACTTATACCTCATAGGTGAGCGCAAAGATGAGTGTGGGGCTAGCGCATTTTACCGCGCCCTTGGCGAGCTAGGCGCAAACATTCCTAAACCAGATTTCGCAGAAGTTCGCAAAGAGCTACAAGTTTTAACCGAAACAATAGATCGCGGCCTAGTCCTCGCAGCCCACGACATATCCGATGGCGGCCTCGCAGTCTGCCTTGCAGAAATGCTCGTCGGCGGGCGCGGCAAAGGTCAATTCGGAATCTCAGTAGAAATTTCAGGCGAACTCCGCACAGACAAAATCCTATTCAGCGAAACCGGCGGTTTCGTAGTTGAAGTAGAAAAACAGAAGGCATTCGAAAACATATGCGAACAAAGAGGCATCAAGCCATTCCTACTTGGCCAAGTAACTGAAGAGCAAAAATTCACAGTCAAAAATGTCCTCGAAATCCCATCCGAAACAATTATAGATACTTGGCTAAATGGCCTCCGCAAAACCTTAAATACATAAAATGAAAAAAGTCGCAGTAATACAATTCCCAGGTGTAAACTCAGAGTACGAAACAGTTCGTGCGCTAAAAGATGCAGGAATGCACGGCGAATTTTTCCGCTGGAATGACGATCCAAAAAAACTCGACGACTTCGACGGCTTCGTAATTGCAGGTGGATTCGCCTACGAAGATCGCGTACGCGCAGGCCTAATCGCCTCGCTCGATCCAGTTATGGACGAAATTAAAGTTCAAGCAGCAAAAGGCAAACCAGTTCTTGGCATTTGTAACGGAGCTCAAAATCTAATTGAAACAGGTCTCGTGCCAGGCGGAGCGAACCACGAACTGCTCATGTCCCTCGCACACAACCGCCGAATGCAAGATGGCAAACTAATCGGAACAGGTTTCTACAACGAAAACGTGACCATGAAAAGTGCAGCCCCAAAAGGTCGCACAGCATTCACAATTGACTACGATTTGAACGAAGAAACTTGGGCACCTGCTGCTCATGGGGAAGGCCGCTTCACAACAATCACACCCGGCCTCCTTGAAAAACTTCAAGAAAATAATCAGATAGTTTTCCGCTACGATCCGATCAATCCAAACGGTGCCATCGACGACGCAGCCGCAATCTGCAACCCTCAAGGAAATGTTATGGCGATTATGCCTCATCCTGAACGCGCGCCAAGTGCGCCTATGCCAAAAATCTTCACTTCAATGCGAAAGTATATGGAGGGGGAAGCGCTCACTGGCACAACAGAGCCGCTCGAATTCACAGAAAATCGCCCGAAAACGACCCAATACACTCATCAAGCGAACACGATTGAACTATACATCCAGCTAATTATTACAGACAACGAAGCGCAAACTGTGCAAAACGCACTCAACTTAAAAGGCCACAATCTCGAAGTCGCAAAATGGGTTCATTACGAAATACAGCATGCTCCAGGAATCAACCAAGACAAACTCGCAGAAGAGCTAATTGCCTCCGGCGAATTGCTCAACACCAACAAAGAAAATGTACTTGCAGTTAAAGACGATGAAACTTTTGATCATCCCGAGGGCATACAAATCTTCCTCGTGCGCGATATTGAAGATAGCCACGGCGAAGCAAAAACACAAAAAATTCACCATCATATTGGCTCAGAAAAAGTCACAGCAATCAAACACGGTATCGTTTGGGCAGTAAAAAGCAACGAAGCAAATTTTGATTACACCACTCTGGTCACCAGCAATATTTTCGCAAACTTCCACGCGCAAACTTTGCAAAACATGTAACGTTTCAGCTTTAATTCAGGACTTTCACGTAAAAAACCTTTATATGTAAAGCACGTTTTTTGCAAAAATACTTGACGGTGAGTGCGCACTCACCTAACATCCTATCAAACGCCTATTACTTAACTCCACAAATTATGGCAAAGAAAAAAGGAAGCGAAGAAGCTTCAAACAACACTCAAAAAGAAGGCAAATTAAAAGCCCTCGAACTTGCAATGTCTCAAATTGAAAAAAATTATGGGACAGGTTCAATTATGAAGCTGGGGGAGTCCAAACATATGGATATCGAAACTACTCCAAGTGGTTCAATCTCTCTCGACCTAGCACTCGGTGGCGGTATACCTAAAGGCCGCGTAGTTGAAATTTACGGTCCAGAAAGTTCTGGGAAAACAACACTAACTCTGCACATTATTGCAGAAATTCAAAAGCTAGGTGGCACGGCAGCTTTCATTGATGCAGAGCATGCGCTCGATCCATCCTATGCAGAAAAGATCGGAGTAGATACCGATAAACTTCTCCTGTCTCAACCAGATAATGGTGAGCAAGCTTTAGAAATTACAGAAACTTTAGTGCGTTCAAATGCAGTAGACATCATCGTTATAGATTCAGTTGCTGCACTTACGCCACGAGCAGAAATTGAAGGCGACATGGGTGATGCCCAAATGGGTCTGCATGCTCGTTTAATGAGTCAGGCGCTTCGTAAGTTAACTGGAGCGGTGAGTAAGTCAAACTGTACTATCATCTTCTTAAATCAAATTAGAATGAAGATTGGTGTGATGTTCGGTAATCCAGAAACTACTACAGGTGGGCAAGCTCTCAAATTCTATTCTTCAGTTCGTATGGAAATTCGACGAATTGGTAAATTAGAAGGTACAGATGAATCTGGTGAAAAAGAATTAGTTGGGAACAGAACTCGTGTGAAAGTTGTAAAAAATAAAATTGCACCACCTTTCAAAACGGCTGAATTCGACATTCTTTACAATCAAGGTATTTCAAAAGAAGGGGACATTCTCGATCTCGCTACCAAGTATGAGTTTGTACGCAAAGCAGGAGCTTTCTACAGCTACGGTGAAAACAAACTTGGCCAAGGTCGCGAAAAGAGTAAAGCTTTCTTAAGAGAAAACAAAAAAATTACTAATGAACTAGAAAAACTAGTACGCGATAAACTTGCAACATAATGGAGGGGCAAGATTATCAAAAGCTTATGGACTACGCTATACGAGCAATTTCACGTCGCTCGCATAGCGTCCACGAGCTGCGTGAAAAACTTAAAAAGCGCAAAGAGCACAATAAGGAAAATGAAGACAAAATTATTAATCGGCTTGGCGAATTAAACCTGTTAAATGACGAAGATTATATTCGTCGTACTATAGAAAACTCAATCAATTTGAACCCTCAAGGGCCACGCAAAATTGCACAAAGATTATATAGAAAAGGAATTCCAACAAAAGTCACAAACTCAGTCTGGGATTCGCTTAACATCAACGAAAAAGAAGTCGCACTTAAAGCTCTTGAAAAGTTCAATCGAGTTCAAAAGCCTATGTCTCCAAAAAAGCTTTATCAAAAACGCACTCGATTTTTGGCATCACGCGGCTTCTCTCCATCGATAGTCTTTTCATTAAATGAAGATATATAATCTCTCATCACTTGCCAATTTATTACGATTACGCTAAAATCCAGGCACATAATCGTAATAAATTGATCGTAGGGTAATTACCCTGCTGATCTTCCCATAACAACAAATCAAAATGCATCATCAATTTATGTCGGCAATCCGACAACTATGTAGCGAAAAAAGCCTGCCTGAAGAAACTATTCTTGAGATAGTAGAAGCTGCAATTCGAACAGCTTACAGAAAAGACTACGGTACAAAAGACCAAGTTATTGATGTAGACATTGATGCAAAAACAGAAAATGTGTCTGTTTTTATTGTTAAAGAAGTAGTAGATGAAGTTGAAAATGAAGAATATGAAATTTCTCTTTCTGCTGCAAAAAAGATAAACAAAGATATCAAAGTTGAAGAAGAAGTTCGCATAGATGTAACTCCAATTAGTTACGGAAGAATCGCTGCACAAGCAGCAAAACAAGTGATTATCCAAAGAATTCAAGAGGCAGAACGTGATTTCATGTTCGAAACTTTCAAAGAACGTCAAAACGAATTAATCAATGCTCTAATCCACCGTGTAGACAACAATCATGTCTATGTTGAACTTGGCGGAATCACAGCATTGCTGCCAGCTCGTGAGCAAATTCCTACTGAGCAATACTATGGTGGGCAAAGAATCAAATTATATCTAGATAAAGTAATTAAAACCAACAAGGGGCCACAGCTTCTAATTTCAAGAACTCATCCTAAGCTTGTTGCAAAGCTTATGGAGTTAGAAATTCCAGAAATCAAAGCTGGAACAGTTGAGATCAAGGGTATTGCCCGCGAACCTGGTGTTCGTTGTAAAGTTGCTGTTCATTCAAATGATGAGCAAGTAGATCCAATTGGGGCTTGTGTAGGTCAAGGAGGTAGCCGTGTTCAAACTATAACTCAAGAACTTTCAGGTGAAAGAATTGATGTAATTCCTTGGGATGAAAATGCTGCTAAATTCATCCAAGAGGCGCTCAAACCAGCAAAAATTGCAAAAGTAGAGGTAGAAGAAGATAAAAAACTCGCAAAAGTCTATGTTGCTCAAGATCAAAGAGCTCTAGCGATTGGTAAAAATGGTCAAAATGTACGTTTGGCTTCAAACTTAACAGGTTGGGAAATTGACATCCTTGATGCAGATCCAGATATGTCACCAGCACCAGCAGGTAAATCTTCAGAAGGTTCTGGTGGTAAGTCATCATCTAGTGCAGCAGCTAAGCCAGCTGAGCCAGAAGTAGTAATGATGATTACAGAGCTTGACCTATCAGACGAGATTAAAGAGAAATTGGCTGCAGTAAGCCTTGAACAGGTTGCACAGCTTAAGGGTCTAAGTGCTAAAGACTTTACTCAAGTTGATGGAGTTACAGAAGAAGAAGCAGAACAAATCGTTGAAGCTGTGAAAGGAGCAAAATAAGCCTCTAAACACTGGTCAAAACAGGTAAGATCTGCTATAATTGTTAGATATAATTATAGCTAATCCGCGATGGCAGACCAGAATTACGCAACTACACAAGTTCAAACCGATGCACGTGTAACAGCTGACAAAGCTGTGGGTGCAAATCCGGTGACTTCGATTAACCGTGATTTTGAGGAACGAGAAGCAGCTGGTCGTGCCCAAAAAATGGGTATGAATTATATAGACATCGCAAGTGTCCATATAAATCCAGATCATCTAAAGCTTGTTTCAGGCCAAGATGCAAATCAGTCTATGGTAATCCCATTTTTCAAAGTGGGTAAAAAAATCCGTATCGCAATTGTGCATCCAACAAGCCCTGGCACTCAGGCAATTATTCGCAAACTAAAAGATGAAGGTTTTGCAATCAATGTAAACCTCGCATCAGAGACAGGTCTTAAGGCTGCACTGCAGGCATATGGAGATCTTTCAAAAGTACATGAGATCAAAACGGAGAATATAATTGACGAAGAAAAAATCGAGTCATATCAGCAAGAAATTGAAAACTTAAGTTCTCTTAAAACGAAAATTCAATCAGTTACTGCTGAGGAAGCACTGAATTTTATTAACGTAGGTGCGCTAAAAACCGGCGCATCAGACATCCATTTCCAGCCAGAAGACGGCACGGTTGTGGTTCGTTTCAGAATCGATGGCGTACTCCAAGAAGTTTTGCAAATTGATCGCGGAACATACAACTACATCAGCAATCAGCTGAAATACAAAGCAGGAATGAAATTGAATGTGGATAATATTCCACAAGACGGAAGATTTTTCTTCAATGTAAACGAACGAAAAATTGACGTTCGTGTCTCTTCAATCCCAACTGAATATTCAGAAAGTTTTGTATGTAGGCTTCTCGACTCAAAAAAGAAATCACTTAGTTTTGAAGACCTCGGTTACGAAGGTCGCAACCTAGCACTACTACAAAAGGCGCTTACTTTGCCAAATGGAATGGTACTTGTTACCGGCCCAACTGGCTCAGGTAAAACAACAACGCTATATGCCCTTTTGAATCAGTTCAATCAGCCCGAAAACAAAATCATAACTCTCGAAGATCCAATCGAATATCATTTGAAAGGTATTACTCAGAGTCAAATAAACCAAAAGCGTGATTACACATTCAGCACAGGTCTACGTGCAATTTTAAGGCAAGATCCAGACATAGTTATGATTGGTGAAATACGTGACAATGACACGGCCGAAACTGCTGCACAAGCCGCACTAACCGGTCACATTTTGCTAAGTACTTTGCACACAAATAGTGCAATAGAAACAGTGCCTCGACTCCAAAATATTGGCCTTAAACCATTCATGATTGCACCTTCTTTAAGCATGGTCCTGGCGCAGCGTTTGGTTCGTAAAATCTGTCCATACTGTGCAGAACAACATCCATTAAGCGATGCAGAAAGGCAAACAATTAACGAAGCTTTGAAGGGCATGAGTCAAATTGACCCAAGCGTTAACATGACATTGCCTCCAACTCTTCCAAAGGGAGCCGGCTGTGAAAAGTGTAGCCAAACAGGTTACCTTGGCCAGCTTGCAGTTGCCGAAATATTCGAAAACACAGACGAGCTAAAAGAGAAAATCCTAGCCGGAGCATCTACTAGCGAACTTTTCGAAATTATCCGTAAGCAAGGTATGTTCACAATGGGTGAAGACGGAATATCAAAAGTACTTCGCGGTTTCACAAGTCTAAGCGAAATTGAACGTGTCACAGACATCTCAGTTCACAGCACTAAAGAAAGAATCGAGAATGATACAGAAGCGCCACAAGCGACTCAGGCACCACAAGCAACTCAGCCGCCTCTGCCGCCAGAGCAAACTGCATAGCGCATTTCATTTGTTAATTTCACAATTCCATTCAGCTCAAGTGCACCTAGAGCAGAATATAAATTTTTTAAATCTCCAGCAAAAAGCTCACCAAGTTCAGAGCCAGTCAGCGCATTTTTCTTAAGCAAATTCACCAGCTCCAACTGCAGGCCAGTCAAACCTTCAATTGCCAGGCTTTCATACCTTAGGCCAAGCGCTTCAATCAGCTCGTCAGACCCCATTATCAAGCGAGCGCCGCCTTGCAACAACTTATTGGTACCCGAACTCATTTCATCACCAATGCGACCAGGAATCGCCATTACTTCCCTATTTTGATTAAGGGCATGTTTAGCAGTATTTAATGCTCCACTTCGCCACGGAGCTTCAATCAATAAGGTGCCTTTACACAGCCCAGATATCAGCCTATTCCTTTCTAAATAACTCGACTTAAAAGTTTCACTTCCGGCCTCTTTCTCACACAAAAGCAAACCTCCTTTTTCAACAATTTTCTTCGCCAACCAAACATTCCGTCTTGGCATTATTTCGGGCAAACCCTGCGCCAAAACTGCAATAGTCGAGCCACTGCCCTCAAGCGCACCTTTGTGCGCAGCCGCATCAATGCCATAAGCAAGACCGCTCACAACACAAACCCCATGCCGGCTCAAATCTTTCGCAAAAGAATAAGCCTTCGACTCACCATATGAGCTGCACCGCCTCGTACCAACAATCGCAATGCATTGCCTTTCAAGTACATCTAAATTCCCCACGTAAAACAATTGCGCCGGCGGATCATAAATTTCGCGCAGCAATGCAGGATACCTAGGGTCAGAAATTGGCAGGGCGGAAACTTTCATGCTTCCACACTAAACAAAGAAATCTGAAAAATACCTGAAAAAAAGCTGAAACCATTACGCCATTACGCCACCTTACCAACAGCCTTAACTTCAAAGCCATCCAACGCAGCAATCGCAGCATCAACATCAGATTCTGCCACAACCACAATCATTCCAGTCCCCATATTCCAAGTCTTGCGCGCCTCGTCATCAGGCACAGAGCCAATCTCCATCAACTTCACCATCGCCTCATGCGGCGCCCACAAATCCCCCCACTCGGCGCGCAAGCCTTCCGGCAGCACACGAGCAAAGTTCGCATCTAATCCACCCCCAGTCACATGCACCAAACCATGCACATCAACAGGCCTCGCCTCACCATAAGCTCCAAGTAAATTCAAAAGCCCTCGATGATAAATCAAGCTCGGCTCAAGCACCACTTCACCCCAAGTCTGCCCATCGGCAAACTCAGCAGATGCCCAATCTTCACCAAATTTGTCAGTCAAAATTTTCCGAATCAAACTAAATCCATTTGAGCGAAAACCAGCAGAACGCAATCCTAAAATCACATCACCTGCGGCAATCTTTGAGCCATCAATAAATTTGTCTTTCTCAACAATTCCAACTGCCGTAGCATTCCAAATCACCCCATTCACCTGGCCACCAAGTTCAGCAATCTCTCCACCAGGAACCACAATTTTTTGCTCCAAACACGCTTCCCGCAAGCCCTCCATCATCGGCCCAATAACAGCTTCATCAACAGATTCAATGTCCACAGTATTGGTCAAAGAAATTACCTCCGCCCCAACGCAAATAGCATCATCCGCAACCATCGCCACCAAATCTCGCCCAACAGTATCAAAAATACCAAGCGCTTCGGCCACCATCATTTTGCTTCCGACCCCATCGTCATTTTGCACTAGAAAAAAATCTCCCATATCAATCGCGCCACTAAAGCCACCTTCTAAAATAGCAGGAGCCCCAATCATGCCTTCACGACCTGCAAAAGTTGCCTTCGCAGCTTCATAAGCCAATCGAGAACATGCATCCCCTTTCTCCACATTTACGCCAGAATCTTCGTAAGTTGTCATTTCTTTTCTGGGTTAGGAGCGTCACTCAGCATTCTTGCAAGCATTGTTTCTTTAATTCTGAAAAAATCACAAATCGCCTTTTCTGTACCAAAAACAACCCGATCACCTTTGCAGTGCGGGCATTTATATTCGTATTTTTTAGGATGCTTTTTGGCATCCTTGCTCGCCCTTTGACAGGTCTTACAGTAAAACAACATTATATTTTCACTCATAGATCAGTTCTAATTTTCATATTGTCGTCAATCGCACCGCCACCCCACAGATTCCCTTCAGCATTTTTAGATTGTCTCTCTCTAGATTTCATCATTTTATATCTGGTTTTGGCATCCAACTGTAACGGATCCCCACCATAAGCACCAGCCGGTCTTGAATATGGAGAATTCGCTCTCGCCGGGATAGACGGTGGAACTGCCTCACTTACATCTACAGGTGTTGGCCTAGAAATCGGCCGCGCAGCAGGTGTAAAAGTCGGCTCAGGATTAACCAGAACAGGCTCAGCATTAGTCATAATATCCTCAATATCTTCTGTTTCATCTTCCATTTTCAACTCGCGTCTGTAAGTCACATAACCTGCAATCAACATCACAGCAAGCGCCCCAAAAGTCATAAGCATTCCAAACCGTGTAGATTTATTACTTATATTGGTTCCAAAACTCGGGTGAAAAAACACAGAGTTTCCAATCGCAAGTAAAAATGAAGCTTGCAAACCAAGCATCATCGCAGTGATTCCACTTTTTCTTCTCAGTTTAAAAAAGTTCTTACCCAAAAGTGGCAAGAAAAGATTAAAGAAAGAAATCGCTCCAAAAGTCATTATAAGTGCGCCAACTAAAAACAGCGGCCCCTGAATTCCAAGGTAAACTTCACCCACACCAAAGCTATTACTATTATCCCACCAAGGTAAAAGTGGGCTAAGCATTAGCACGCCACTACTGATAAGAATTGCCTTCTTCGCCAAGGTCAATCTGAGAAAGCCTTGTTTAAGTCGTTTTGTTACGGCCATAATAGGGGAGAAATGTACGAACAATTTAACAAAGCAAATACATCATGGCAATAAAAAGCATTGGCGTAGATATCAGAGAGGTGCATAGCTCAGGAGCGGGCAAAAGTCGTTACACTGAAGAACTCACCCGTGCATTGATCAAAATTGCAGATAAAGATACAAAATTCGTCCTTTATACAAAGAAAATAACCAGCCTCTTTCCAGCCGAACTTCAAGTTGAAATTCCTGGCCGCAGCATTTTTTGGCATTTAAATCTCAAACGACATCTCGAAAAAAACCCACTAGACCTTTTTATAGCACCAACAAGCTATATTCTTCCTGCAATAGCACCAAAAGGGCAGAAAATCGCAACAGTAGTACACGACCTTATCGTATTTCTGCACCCCAAAAACCACCCATTTTTCCCAACATTGGTTGAGCGACTCACTCTTGGCCGAGCAATAAAAAACAGCAACATTCTAATTACCGTCTCAAACAATACAAAAAAAGACCTAATAAAGATAAAACCAGAAGCGGCAAATAAAAAAATAATCACTCTTTACCCAGCCGTAACTTCAGAATTCAAACCAACTAAAGACAAAACTATTAGCCTCCCAGATAAATATTTACTCGCTCTTAGCACACCACTTCCACGCAAAAACTTCAAAAGAATAATCGAGGCTTTCAAAAAAATCGATGATCCAGACCTGAACTTAGTAATCGTTGGTGGCAAACGCGGCAAAATCGAAGCAGATGGCAACATCCTTAAATTAGGCTACATCGGCCACAAATTACTCCCAGAAATCTATTCTCGAGCTCAAATTCTCCTTTTCCCCTCACTTTACGAAGGATTCGGCATTCCGCCCCTCGAAGCAATGGCCTGCGGCTGCCCAGTAATCACAAGTAAGACAAGCTCACTTCCAGAGGTAGTAGGTGACGCTGCAATAAAAATCGATCCCACCTCAACCAGCGAACTCGTAGCAGCAATCAAAAATACCCTCAAATCTCCCGAAAAATACCGTGAAAAAGGTCTAAAACAAGCGCAAAAATTCTCATGGGAAGAGTCAGCGGCCAAACTCCTGAAGCCTTGACAGTCAGCCATTTACGTGATATAAAATGCTCTTAATTTAAAAATAGCTGCATTTTTATGTCAGAAAGAACACCATTCCCACGCCTAGCCAGAGCGGCGCGAAACACGCTTTTAGCGCTTACACTTGCAGCGCCAAGCATTGCTGAAGCAGCAACTCCTTTGAGAAACTGGATGCAAGAAACTTTCAAACCTGCAAATGATGCTGTTGGTCCATTGACTGTCAGCAGCGCACCCTCTGAAGAAGAAGCACGTTATTACTGTAAAGAAAAGCCAGACAATCCTAAGGACAATCTTAGTATCGCAGAAGTAGCAGAGCACGCAGCAACTCTATCAGGGCGCTTATCCGATGCAATGAATCTAAATAGATACGAAGAAAAAGGATGGAGTGCAGTTACTCTGAAATATGGAATGATTCCAGCGCAAAAAGAGATTACAAAAAGACTAAAAGATTTAGATGCCAGGCTAAAAACTTTCGATAGTAAAGTCCTAAAAAGCCCAGAAAAGGAAGATTTAGAAGAAATTCAAGAGATCCTAGAGGAATATAATGAATTACTTGCTTTTGCTGCATCAGTACCAAGACTTACGACTACAGATGTTATTGAAAAGAAACCTAAAATGCGCTCTGACTCAGAAGTATCTTTACTTATGGATGCTTTCCGCTCAATCGAAGACGAAATGCCTTGCGACCCTGCTTTCATAGCTCACGTAACAGCTCAAGATACTGACCACAAAGTTACCGGCTTCAATGGAGAAAGAATCGAAGCATACGATTCAAGACAAGATAGGGAAGTTGCTAAGTTAATTGAAGATCACGAAGAAAATTATAATGAAGTTGTAGCCTTATATAACGAGGCATTTGCAGCAATCACTCTATTAGAAGGTGCAACACTTACGGCGCCACAACAAGCATCACTTGCTGAAGCAAAAAATGCCTTCAATGGAGCCGGTAACAATGACAGCGCAGCAGCTTGGCTTGCATATGCGCAAGTTCAATTAGTGACGGCATTAGTTTATGCAAACGATGGCTCATACCCAAGCACTGCACCAGCACCAACCAACACGCATTTCTCAGATATGCGAACTGCAATTCACAAACTAAATACTCCAGGTGAATCTGCAAATGCAGATGAATATACTGCAAGGTTAAAAGCTGCACTTACAAAATTAAATATTAAAGACATTCTAAAGAGTGCAAAAAAAGCAGCAGAAATTGCTTTAGCACATGCTAAAAACGCAGGCTACCAAGGAAGCGCAAGCTCAGCTGATGACGCACACGAAGCACACGAAGACGATTCTGCAATTATCGAACAAATATACCCCGTAGTACATGATGCAAGGGGGGCTAAAGCTGGAGTTACAAGTCTTTTATCAGCAATCGCTAGACAAACAGGAAGCGAATTCGCAGCAGAACTTCTTGAAAAGCATCTTCCAGAAGGCCTTTAAATTAAAGCCTCAAACTTAGCAATTGCTTCACTAAGCCTATATTGCTTTTTAACAAAGGCCTGCCCACGCGCTGCAATCTCACCGCGCGTTTCATCGTGGCGCATCAATTTTTTTAGTGCCTTATCCATCGAAGAATATTTTTTATCAACAATAATTGCTTCTCGGCCGTTTTCTAAATCCTCCGAAATTCCACATACATTTGTCATCAAAACCGGCGCCCCAAAATACATCGCCTCGGCCGCCACCATTCCAAATGGATCCATTTCCATCGACCCCAAAATAAACAAATCCAGCGATTTATAAAGTGCCATTAATTGTTCCCTCGGCAGACTCGGAATTATTGTTACACGGTCTTCATCGGCCAACTTTTTTATGTCACCTAAAAGTGGACCCTCACCAACAATGACAAGCCTCGTATCAGGTTTGGAGTGGACAAGTCTGACTATCTTGTCTACCCCTTTGTCCACTGTCAATCGGGCCACAGTTCCTATCAAAAACTTGTCATCTTTCTTGTCTAAATTCGCGGGCAAACTCGACACTCTGTCGACAATTACCGGGCAAGAAATCGCAGTCACATTTCGCACATAAGGCTCCAAATATTTCACCATTGCATTCGAAGTTACAACAACTTTCGCCCACCTCGACCACATCGAATAAATTCTTCGCCACGGATTTTTATAAAACCAATTTCCAATCCTCGCATGTTCGAGCCACAGAATTTTCATTCCAAAAAGTCGCGCCCACGGAGTCATTAAAAGTTTCTCCCCAAAAGACAAGCTATATAAAACATTCACTTTCCATTTCATACGCGCCCGCCATAAATACCAGCCCGCCAAAAAAAACAAAATCGGACTCATCAATGTAAAAAGTAAAAGCCACACTTTCGTTACTGGCGGTTTTGCTAGCCAAGCCCTTCTCGCAGAAAAGCCAGCATTCCTAAATTCTTTCAGCAAAATCGGACATGAACCCATAAAAAAAGCCTCGCAACCCTTTTTATCAAATTCGTTCATCAGGGTAATTGTGTGTAATTCCTCACCCCCAAATCTAGATTTATAAGGAAATCGAGTGACAAGAAGCCGAGCTTTCGCTACATTTTTCATATGGCCCCTATAAAAGCAAAAAAATCAGAAAAATTCCAGACAATCGGCTTGATTGGTCGAACTCGCATGCAAGAACACGCTACTTTTTTGAGAAAACTAAAAAAATATCTAGAGAAAAATAAGTGCAATATACTCTGGGACGAGCACCTAAGTTGCGTTTACGGCGAGAAAAATGTCGAAACTCAAAAGAAAATCCTAAAAAAAGCAGATATTGTAATTAGTCTCGGAGGCGACGGAACAATTTTAAAAATCGTCCGCGACCTGCCAAAACGTAAAAACCTCTATATTTACCCTGTTAATCTCGGTAATCTCGGCTTTTTAACAGAAACAAAAAAATCCGATGCAGTATTCACTCAACTCGATGAATTTTTCGCAGGCAAATACACAGTCGACGAACGCCTCCTCATCAGAACAACTCTTTATCGCAAAAATTTAAAACTCGAAACGCACCTCGCACTAAACGACATGGTTATCAACCAGGGTAACTTCGCTCGCCTAATCTCACTTCACGCAGAAATCGACCAACGCAAAATGATCCGCTTCAAAGGTGACGGCCTCATAATCGCAACCCCAACAGGTTCAACCGGCCACTCACTTTCAGCCGGCGGCCCAATCATCCACCCAAAAATCGACGCATTCATTTTCACTCCAATCTGCCCCTCAGAGCTCACAGTGCGCCCAATCGTAGTACCAAGCAACCGCCAATTAAGCATAACAATCCGTACAGAACGCCGCTTCAAAGATAACCACATTGGGCTCACAATCGACGGCCAAATCGTAATTCCCGTCCACTACGGCGACACAATCAAAGTCCGCCGCTCCTCCCGCAAACTCCGCTTCATAAGAAAAGCACCAGGAGCCAGCTACTACCGCCTCCTCCGCAGCAAACTAAACTGGGGTAAAAAGAGCTAATTTTTCAGCTTATAATTGGGCACGTGCCCAATCTCACTAAAGCGCCGCCTGCGCCGCCGCTAATCTCGCTACCGGAACCCTATAAGGACTACAACTTACGTAGTCTAATTCTATGTCGTGGCAAAACATCACACTTCTAGGCTCACCACCATGCTCACCACATATCCCAACTTCTAGCCCTGGCTTCGTGCTACGACCGAGTTTCACCGCCATTCGCATCAACTGCCCAACACCCTCTTGATCGATCGTCTCCGTTGGATTATCAGCCAAAATTTCATTTTCAGTGTAGTAAGGCAAGAATGAACCTGCATCATCTCGACTAAATCCAAATGTCATCTGAGTTAAATCATTAGTTCCAAAAGAGAAAAAGTCAGCATGTTTTGCAATTTCATCAGCAGTCACACATGCACGCGGCAGCTCAATCATCGTTCCAACCTTCCACTCAAATCCGCTAGATCCATCTTTCATCGCGCCAGTTTCAGCAGCAACTTGATCAATCATCGCACGAACTCTCTTCAATTCATTTACATGCCCAGTCAGCGGCACCTCAATTTCCACCTTAACTTTCACCTCATTTTTCATAGCCATCGCCGCTTCAAAAATCGCTCTAACCTGCATTTCATAAATTTCCGGATGCGTAATTCCCAAACGACAACCTCTATGACCAAGCATAGGATTAAACTCGTGCAGCGCATGCACCGCCTCTTTCAGCTCAGCAACATCTACGCCAAGCTCAGCAGCCACAGGCGCCATTTTCTCATCAGTATCAGGTAAGAATTCATGTAAAGGTGGGTCCAAAAGCCTCACAGTCACCGGCAAATTATCCATTACCTTGAAAATCCCTTTAAAATCTTCAACCTGCATAGGCCTTAATTTCTCAAGAGCCTCAGCCCGTTGATCAGCATTTCTAGCCAAAATCATCTTACGAACATTCAAAATCCTATCTTCCTCAAAAAACATATGCTCAGTTCTACAAAGCCCAATTCCTTCGGCACCAAATCGCCTCGCAACCTCAGCATCATGCGGAGTATCTGCATTCGTTCTAATCTGTAAACGTCTAACTTCATCAGCCCAACTCATTATCGTATCGAATTCAGGGAAAAGCTCAGGTTCAACAGTCGGCATTTCACCAGCAAAAATCTCACCAGTCGAACCATCCAAAGTCAGCAAGTCACCATCTCCAAAAGTCCGATCTCCAATCTTCAAAGTCTTCGCCTCTTCATCAATTATCAAAGCTTTACAACCTGCAATACAAGGTTTCCCCATTCCACGAGCCACAACCGCCGCATGACTAGTCATACCTCCAGTCGCAGTCAAAATCCCTTCTGCAACATTCATTCCATGAATATCTTCAGGGCTCGTTTCCTTCCGCACGAGCAAAACTTTTTCACCCTCTTCAATCATGTGGCAAGCCTCATCAGCCGTAAACACAATCTTACCAGCCGCTGCACCAGGCGAGGCAGGCAAACCCTTCGCCAAACAATCCTTTTTAGCACCCGGATCAATAGACGGATGCAGCAAAATATTTAACTTATTCGGATCTATCCTCATCAAAGCTTCATTTTTACTAATCATTCCCTCATTCACCATCTCCACAGCAATCTTAATCGCAGACTTCGCCGTCCTTTTCCCAGTTCGAGTCTGCAAAAAATAAAGCTTACCTTTCTCAATCGTAAACTCAATATCCTGCATATCTCTGTAATGCTTCTCAAGTCGCGCCTGAATTTCATACAATTGATCATAAATCGCAGGCATAACATTTCTTAGCTCAGAAATCTCCTGCGGCGTACGAATCCCCGCCACCACATCTTCACCCTGTGCATTACACAAAAATTCTCCATAAAACGCCCGCTCACCAGTAGATGGATTTCTTGTGAAAGCCACACCAGTCCCACTATTTCCACCCATATTCCCAAACACCATCGCCTGCACATTCACCGCAGTACCCATGTTGTGAGGCATATTATTCATATTTCTATATGCAATCGCCCTCTTATTATTCCAAGATTTAAACACAGCCTCTACAGCCAGCCTCAATTGCTCACGAGGATCTTCCGGAAAATCCTTTCCAGTTTCCTCCTGAATAATTTGTTTAAAGACCAAAACCAGATTTTTCCAATCCTCAGCCTCCATATCAGTATCATCTTCAATTCCCTTTTTCGTCTTTGCAGCCTCAAGTGCGTGTTCAAAACGCTCATGCCCCACATCCAAAACCACATTTCCAAACATAGTCACAAAACGCCTATAAGCATCATATGAAAAACGCGGATTCCCAGTTTTTTCGATCAAACCCTGCACAGTGTCATCATTCAAACCCAAATTTAAAACCGTATCCATCATTCCAGGCATAGAAACTCTCGCTCCACTTCTCACAGAAACCAAAAGCGGATTCCTACTATCTCCAAAATTCTTCTTCATTTTGTGCTCAAGTTCGTCCAAATGTGCATCAAACTCATCAAAGTAACCACTCGGATACTCGCTGTGCTCCAAATAATAGTTACAAGTTTCAGTCGTAATCGTAAAGCCAAAAGGCACAGGTAGTCCCAAACTCGTCATTTCAGACAGATTGGCACCTTTGCCACCGAGCAAATCTTTCATGCTCTTGTCGCCCTCTGCGAATG
Organism: Candidatus Peregrinibacteria bacterium; assembly: GCA_018658105.1. Lineage (GTDB taxonomy): Bacteria > Patescibacteriota > Gracilibacteria > UBA1369 > 2-02-FULL-48-14 > JABHVW01. Next base: position 23,522 of record JABHVW010000015.1, on the reverse strand, counting down.
AATAAATATGCTTCATTGCGGACACTGTATATAAAAGAATTCGTCTAGTGCAAGACCATTTTTAACTTCTTAGCTTGATAGCTTCCTCAAGTCGTTTCATAGCAGTAATGAAAGCAGCCTCGCGATAGGTCGCATTATATTTTTTTGAATTCTCAAAAACTTCAGTCCAAGCCTCTGTCATAGTTTTTTTCAGCTTTTCTTGAACCTCATCACTGTCCCAATAATAATTCGCCTCATTTTGAACCAACTCAAAATAACTCACTGTAACTCCACCCGCATTGGCCAAAATATCCGGAATCACTTTTATACCCTTCTCAGCCAAAATCACATCCGCTTCAGGGCTAACAGGTCCATTTGCAAGCTCCAAAATCAATTTTGCCTTAACATTCGCAGCATTCTCCTTCGTTACCTGGTTTTCAAGCGCAGAAAGCACCAAAATATCACATTCCAGCTCCAAAAGTTCCTCATTGCTAATCATTTTACAGCTCTGCCCAGCCAGCTCACATTCGCCAACCAAGCCACTCTCCACCTTACAACTCAAGGCTTTTTCAGGCAGCAAGCCCTCCTCACAATAAAGAGCACCCTTCGAGTCAGACACAGCAATAACCTTAAAACCAAGACCATGCATAAATTTAGCAAAATGCGATCCAGCATTCCCAAATCCCTGAATCACCACAGTTTGACCCTTAATATCCTCATTCAAATCCTCCAAATATTTACAAAGCACATACACGCCACCTTGGCTCGTTGCATCAATTCTTCCCTCAGAACCGCCCAAAGCCAGAGATTTACCAGTAACAACCCCAAATACATTTTTGCCCTTAATTTTCGAATATTCATCTGTTATCCATGCCATAATCTGAGCATTCGTATAAACATCCGGTGCAGGAATATCAAGTTTCGGCCCAATAAACGGGGCCAGCGCTACTGCATACCTACGGGTCAATCTCTCAAGCTCTTCAATCGATAATTCTTTCGGATCCACAATAACTCCACCCTTTGCACCTCCAAGAGGCAGATTCACAACCGCACATTTCATGGTCATCCAGGCTGAAAGCGCCTTAATTTCCTCCAAATCAACATCAGGATGAAATCGAATTCCACCTTTATACGGCCCCCTCGCACTGTTGTGCTGGACCCTGAATCCCCTAAAAACTCTCAAACACCCATTATCCATCCTCACAGGTACACTCACCTCAATAAGTCTCTCCGGATTTTGCAGTATCATTTCAATTTCTACATTCAAATCCATCAATTTTGCAGCCCTTCTCATCTGGGCCAAGGTGTTATCAAAGAGTGACATAGGCTAAAAATTTATAAGTAAAAAAAGTGTATTCCTTATGCAATTCACCCGCAAGTAGCATTTGTTACTTAAGCAACCAATCGATCAAATATGAAAATAATGATCGTGGCTTCCTCCGTTCAGCCTCTAACTCGGCCTGAAGCATTTCCATTATTCTTATCAAAGCCATTTTTTCTTTATGCCGTTTTGCCAATTCTGAGTCGAAAAACTCCGATATTCTGTCAAGACCCCCAATTTCCGCTTCCACAATAGGCTCATCAGCACTTTGACTAGTCGGAATTTCAGTTTGATTAGTCAACACGCTATTATCCGCAGCCTTGTCAAACGTAGCCTCATTTTGTATAGGCGACTCAGACAACACCTGTATAGGCGGTTTTTCCTCCAATTTTTCACCAAAATCAAAAGTAGATTTATCAATCATATATTGAAAACCTTGTGGAGTTTTCATACGTTTCGCTACTAAATCACCTCGTTTAATCATCCTTCTCAAAGTTTGAGGAGATTTTCCAAGAATATTTGCTGCTTCACCCAATGTAAGAAAGTCCTCTCTCATGGCAGAAATATGATTAGAGCATAAAACACCGCCTTATCACAAGTGTATAGTCGAATTTCAGCTTATTGTAAAGGAAAAAAGCACTTTGACTAGTCAAAAGTTACAACATAATGGTCAGTTAGTCATCCGACTAGTCAAAAGCAATGTTGACTAGTCAACACGCCTATCCATAACCTGTTAATCGCCTATACAAAAACTCCAAAAATCATATTTGACAGAAATTACCCTTATTAGGGGCAAAACCCACAAAATCTACCTTCCGCTTTGTTTTATTCCAACAATTTTGATAGCATTTAGCAAGATTTTAATTCCACACCATGAATCTACACCTATCTTGGGACCTCTTCATTATCGTGTTCTTCTCACTTGTGATGACTTACAGCATGATTATTGGCAGAAATTCCAGCATAAAGGTGCTGATTGTCACATACATGGCAATCCTCACTGCAGATGGTCTTGGTAATCTTTTTGACCAATATTTACTCCCCGCAGCTCCATCACTACAAGGTGAATCAGGTGTACAAGCGCTAATTCTAATTAAAATAGCAGTTTTCGTGCTCACAATCCTGCTCCTCGTAATCAAAGGTGGTTTCAGAGTAGATATGGTCCCAGAAAAATCCATGGTCTCAAGGGTAATTTCTACCCTCACATTCGGCTTTTTGAACTCCGGCCTAATGGTAAGTACTTTACTTGTTTATCTAACAGGCGATTCTTTTGTGTCAGGCGCGCTAAATTCAGCCCTAAAAACCAATCTTTACGCAGAATCAGAGCTAGTTCAGGTCATGATCGATAACTACAATGTTTGGGTCGCTGTACCTGCAATTGCACTAGTTATAGTAAGTTTTTTCGAAGCGCGCACAGATTAACTTGCATATACGAGAATTCATCCCTAAAATACCGCCGTGGGTCAGTAGCTCAGTTGGTAGAGCAACGGCCTTTTAAGCCGCTGGTCCTGGGTTCAAGTCCCAGCTGACCCACCACTTGAAAACGACGATCTTCTACGATCGGATTTTTTCAAATAGTTTTACACATAAGATGTGCAAAACTTAATTGCACTTTTTGTATAGTCAAATATAGCATTTTAACCTGTAATTTAGTCAAAAAGCCCATGTCTAAGCCGACAAAACGCTTTGCTTATCTTTGTGCAAAACTTGTGCTAAAAGATTGAAAATCCACCTTCTTCCACCTCAATACCGCTTTCTTTAGCCAATTGTGCATACAATTCTTTCTCTTTTTTATTCAATTTCTTAGGTATAGCAATATTAACAGTAACTTCATGGTCTCCAAGCTTCTCCGATCTGATAGTAGGTGCACCTTTGCCCCTAACCGTAAATACCGTCCCACTCTGCGTACCAGAAGGGATTTTAAGGTCAACCTTGCCATGAACCGTCTCAACCTTCACCGTACCGCCCAAAACTGCGTGTAAGAGCTTAATTTCTTCAGTTGAATAGATAGTTTTACCGCTTCGCGAAAATCTCGGATGTGGGCTTACAATCACATGTAAAAACAAATCACCGTGCGGCCCACCTCTCAAACCTGCAGAACCCTTCTCTTTCAAGCGAATTGTAGTCCCATCTTCAATACCTTTTGGTATTTTCACACTCACTTCTTGTTTCGCACTCATTCGGCCCTGTCCACTACATTTTGTGCAAATTTGATCTGGAGACTCACCACGACCTTGACACTTTGGACACGTGTGCACACTACTAATTGCACCCAAAATAGTTTGTCTAGAGCTACGAACCTGCCCCTGTCCACCACATTGATCACAGCTCACAATTTTACTACCCGGCTCAGCACCTGAACCAGTACAATGCCCACAAGTTTCAGGTTTAGTCAGCTCTAAATGTCTCGTTGTTCCAAAAATTGCCTCTTCAAATGGTATCTCGATTTGGGTTTCTATATCTGATCCACGTTGAGGTCCAGACTTTTTTCTAGCATTTTGACCTCCAAAACCGCCTCCACCACCTCCACCAAAGAAACTCTCGAATATATCTGCAAAACCACCAAATTGATCAAAGCCAGGCCCTGCGCCATGACCCCCACCAGGGAAGCCACCACCTACAGATCCAAACTGATCATATTGAGAGCGCTTCTGATTATCAGAAAGAACCTCATATGCCTCTTGTACATCTTTAAATTTCTTTTCTGCAGCAGCATCACCAGGGTTTTTATCAGGGTGAAGTTCTTGCGCTTTTTTTCTGTAAGCACGCTTAATTTCTTTATCGTCAGCATCTTTGCTAACACCAAGTTTAGAGTAAAAGTCAGACATACCGACACTTTAAAGCAAAGTCAGAATAAGGCAAGTGTTAAAGTAAAAGGTTTTCCCTATTTGGCAAGCCTATTGTGCTATCAGAATTGTATAGGCAAAAAGAGGTGGCTATAAGCCCTAAAACAGCATCCGACTAGTCAAAACTCCATGTGTTGATTAATCAACAAAACAGCACCTTTGCGTGTATAGGCGGTTATGTCGTCTCGTATACTTCCAAACCTGTTAAATGTCTACTTTTTTGACTAGTCAAACGCCTATTCAAGGTATATTGACGTACCAAAGAAACTTGTATAATACCGACTCAAATGTCATTACGAAATGCTGTCAATCATCAAGATGCGGCGGCACAAAGGGCACAACACCAGATCGCCTATACAGAAAAACAGCTTGTTGACTAGTCGGATCAAAGTGTATAGTCGCCGTCTGATTGTCAAGCTCACAAATCTTTAATGCATTAAATCTTGCAAGAGTAGACAACCTTAAATAAACTAGTCGAAGTTTCATTTTATATGTGATGCATGGTCCCGTCGTCTAGTGGTTAGGACTTCGGATTCTCATTCCGGCAACAGGGGTTCGATTCCCCTCGGGATCACCAATATTACCTGGCATAGCCTTACTGAAGGTAGGCCAAGCCTGACAAGACATAGAAGACAACAATGTCTACACTGTCTTGTCAACATAGAAATGAAACAACTGTCTACCTCTAATCGTTAGAATAGACAGCACGCGATTCCGGGCACAACTGAAGAACTCACGAACTTTATACCTTTCGCTCCTTGAAAACACGGAAAATGTAAATACGATAAAAACAAAATCTTATTAACTTATGAATTTGCTGCTCTGGTTAGGTCGAAGCGGCAAATAGCTTATTCTAAATTCTTTTTTTTGCTTATTCTAAAATTTTTATTATCCTTAAATTATTTATACTATGGATATCTCTTTCGTATTACGAAGGGCTAAAAAATCTATTGCTGGATTCACTATCCTAGCTCTACTTACGACTTTCGTAAGTTTTGCTGGAGTAGCTTTGGCTGGTGACTATGATGGTCATTGGGCTGAAGACGACATTACTGATCTTATGGATCAAGGTGTTGTTGATACAACAGAAGATTTTCGCCCAGACGAATCAGTAATTCGTGCTGAAGTCGCTAAAATGGTTGTTCTTGCCTACCTAGGTGAAGACGCTGTTCTCTCTGAATACAATGACGGTTCTATGACCGACATTGCAGACGACGCTTGGTACGTTGATTACATGTACACTGCTGTTCACTTCGGAATTATGTCCGGAGACACTGATGCAGACGGTGACTCAACAGGAACTATACGTCCTGCTGACAATGTAAATCGTGCTGAATTCGCTAAAATGGTTGTTGAAGCGGCTGGACTAACAAGCACTGAGCTTGGTAGCGACCAATTCAATGACGTGTTCTCTTCTGACTGGTTCGACGGATACGTAGGTACTGCCTACCACTGGTCTGTTGTTAACGGTAAGAGCTCATCTACTTACGCACCTGCTGACAACGCAACTCGCGCTGAAGCTTCTGCTATGGTAGTTAGAGGTCAAGACCCTCAAGAAAGAACAGTTGATCTAGATGGTGATCTAGAAATCGAAGTTAGTAAAGACACTCCAGAAGGGGAAACTCTTCCTGCAGGTGCAACTTCTGTTGAACTTGCTTCATGGGACTTTACTGCTGACGATGAGGTTGAAGTGAATGCACTTACGCTAAGCCAATTTGGTGTAGCAAGTCTTCCTACTGACCACCAAATTTACCTTTACGAAGGCGCTGAGCGTCTAACTAATGGTAAATCAATAAACACAACTACTAACTCAGTAACATTCAGCAGCCTTGACTGGGAGATCGACGATGAAACTCGAACTCTTACAGCTCGTATGGATGTAGGTACTGTTGCTTCTACTGGAGAAATCGGAATCGAAATCGAAAGTATGGACTCAGTTACTACTACTGCAGCTGATGTTGATGCAGACTTCCCACTTCAAGGTGAGAAATTTGACCTTTCAACTACTTCAGCAGGTACAGTTACAATCGCTAAAAACGGAACAATCACTAATCCAAAAATTGGAGAAGACGGTTCTGTTGTTGCTAAGTTCAAACTTACAACAAGTGGTGAAGCTGGTATCGTTGAAGAAGTAGGTCTATACCTTACTGGTAGTGTAGCTACAGACGACGTTGAAGGTTGGGAACTATATGTTGCCGGCGATGACACTATGCTTGCTAGCGTTGACAATGTTGACGGAAACGACGTAGTTCGTTTCGTACTTGAAGACGATTACACTATTGAGAAAGGAAGCACTAGATCTTTCGAGGTTAAAGCTGACTACAACCCAGGACGAACAGACGATACAGTTAAAATTTACCTAGATGAATCTACTGACCTTAGGGTTCGTGGTGACAAATACAATTTTGGTATGTCTGTAACTCGTACTGGTTACGATGGTGATAGCTGTACTACATCTTCAGGAGACTGTTCATTCAGCACTCTAGAAGGTGGAGACATTACTATGACGTCTAACGCTCCAGTTGCTGGTGATATCGCTGTAAACGGTGACGACGAAGTGCTTATGCTCTTCGATGTTGTTTCTGTTGCAGAGGTAACATTCAAAGACTTGGTTGTTTCATTACTTGCATCAGAGTCTTCAGACACTGATGAAGGTCTATTGAACGACTCAGACAGTGACAGTGCAAACTTCACTGACGTTAAGATCTCTGTTGTTAACGAAGACGGTTCACTAGGGGAAACTCTAATGGGACCAGTTGACGTTGACGCATTCGTTACTACTGGTGGTGGTGCTACTACTATCGGTACAACTGCAATTACTGAAATGACTACTACAGATGGTGATGGAGGCGATACAGATGATGATCTTGCTTACTACAGATTTACTGACGAATTCTCTCTTACTGACGGTGAAGAACTTAGTCTTGCACTAAGTGTTGACCCTAAGAACGATGCAGATCTAGACGATATGACTCTAGACGCAAACCTAGAAATTGGAAGTACTTACCCAACACTACGTGACGGTAACAACAAGGCACTTACTAACTCAAGTGTTCTAGTTCCTGCTACTGACCTTTCTGCTAACCAAATGACTGTTAAATCTCCAAGTCTTACTTTCGGAGGTCCAGTTGTAGTTAACAGCGATACAGTTGTTAAGGGTACTGACAATCAAAGATTTGCATGTTTCAGTGTTAAAGCTGGAACTGCTTCAGATATTGAACTTGATGATCTAACTCTAACTACTTCATACTCTGAAGATGGTGACGATGGATCATTCGCTATTGATGGCTCTGATGCTACTTACAACGCTAATGTTGTTGTAGGCGCAGTATGGCTTGAAGACAGTGAAGGTGCTGAATTAGTAGGTTCTAAAGGACTTGCTGATGCTGGTACTGTAGCATTTACAGATATCAACAAAACTTACGAAGCAGGTGTTACTGAAACACTTTGTGTAGTTGGTAATGTATCAACAAATGGTTACACAGGTTCAAACAATGACTCTATTGCATTCGGTATTAACGCTGCAACTGACGTTTCTGCTACAGACGAAGAAGGTAACACTCTCGCTGCAGCATCTGTTCTAGGTATCTCTTCTGCTCTTAATGTAAGTGCAACAGCTCCAACTGTTCTAATTACAATTAGCAATGGTGGTACTCTTACTGCTAGTGTTCCTGATTCTACTGATGAGAACATCATCGTAGCAGGTACAGAAATGGTTGAAATCTCTAAATTTGATTTCGATGCAACTGACGAGGATTTCATTATCGAAAAACTTGCTCTACTTAATCGTTACGATAGTAATGACACTCATGACACAACTCTTGTTCCTGGTGGATACGATGACAACACAACTGCTGTTTACATCGAATACACTGACGAAGATGGTGCTACTCAATTAGCATCTAGTGTACTAAGTGGTAAGAGTAACGCTACATTCGAATCACTTTCTATCTTTGTTCCTAAAGATGACGACACTACAATCACAGTGTACGCTGATACTCAAACAGTTCCTCTAGGAGCTGATGCAGGTACATTCGTAGATCTTAATCTTGCAATGAACAACTTTAGAGCTATCGCTCAAGGTAGTCAAACTGCTTATGAAGCAGAAAAAATGGACGACTCTGATGCAGATGGTGAGTGGTCTGACGAACTTCTAGTTCTTACTGATCTAGATGACGCAGACTTCGTAAATACAGTTACATACACTAACGATGCAACTGATCTTGTAGGTACAGCCACTTTGGGTGCATCTTCAAGCTTTACGATCGATAATAATACTGCGGATCAAGCTGACCTTCCAGTAGGCGCTTTCCTATGTATGACTGGTGCTGGTGGAGATACTTCTTGTGATTCATCTACTGATGATATCTACGTTGTAACTGCATGGGTCGACGGTTCAACCGAAGACACTGTAACTGCAATATTGATCAACAACTCACTAGGAGGTACTTACGAAGCTCTAGATGAAGTGCTTTACGCAATCCCAGGTATGCACTCACTTACTGGTTCAAACCAACATGTAATTTACGAATCTAAGCCTACAATCTCTGTGAACGCAGGTTCACCAAGTGGAGCTCAAACAGTTTCATCTTCTGACGATATCTTCAAATTTGATGTCGAAGCAGACGAAGAAGAATCAGTTAAGTTCCGTGTAGCTAAAGAACTTACTACATGTCTAGCAGGTAACTCTACTCTAACTCTAACAAGTGCTACTGTAACTGCAGCAGGAGAGCAAGTAGATGGATCAGGTTGTGAGGTTACAGCTTTGGCAGCAGCAGATGACTTTGTTGCTTACTCAGCACCTCTACTTGAAGACTACGCTTACGCTTCATTCTGGCTAAGATTTGAAGATAGCGCAGCTCCAGACACTGTATCTCTTCTTGCAAGTGAAATTGAAATTGGTTGTAACACAGATAACACTGGTGCTGTAGAGCACGTACAGGCTCTGGCTACTACTAATCTAGTTCACGCTACAGATGCTTTACTTGAAAGTAATTGGCACTTTGCATACGATATAGCAATGCCATCAGATTGTACGACTACTGATGAATTCTTCAATATCCAATTTGCTGGTGCAGATGACGCAGGTCCTGACGCTGCCGGTGATGACGTATTTATAGATCGTGTTATGCTTTACAATAACCGTATCGGAATCGACTTCGAATCTGATGCTGATCTAGATGCTAGTACTGATGGAGATAGTGATCATGAAGACGAAGTACCAACAGTTGCTTACCTTAAAGAAGGTGGTGCAACAGTTGCTACTGGTTACTTCACTCCAGGTGCTAATACTGCTGCTGTGACTGACACATCTACAGGTATTATCCACTTCTACCCAGTTAGTGGTACGGACTCAGAAATTGAGATCGGAAATGGTGAGTCAAAGACATTTACTGTTAACTTGAATTCTTCAACAATCCTCGATGAGGACACTTCTGCAGATGACAATGTTACAGTTTCTATTGACTACGGTTCATCAAGTGCTGGTTCAGTTACTGCTGGAGATATCTGGTGGTACGATACCAACGCAAACGTTCAATGGCTTGGATTCCAAGAGGATACTAAGTTGAGCGGAGGTACTCTAATTTACTAGTCTTAGTATCTTAGTTAGTCTAAATACTTAGACTTTGCTTCAAAACCCCCTGCCTTCGGGCAGGGGGTTTTTTTTTATAAAAAAATACGCTACATTAGCTGCACTTAAATAAATTTAAAATATGAAAAAGCTAATAATCACAGTAATGACTCTAGGTATATTGCTTACAGCTTGTACAGGCTCAAACTGGCAATTCCCAGTTGATCACCTACCTGAAGAATTCTTAGATATTCAAAGAGAGGTAATCGATGAAAATCTAGAAATATTAAAAGAAAATCCAGACAACTTTGATGCAACATTTGAAGTTGGCTACAGATATGGTCAGCTAGGGCAGCTCAAAAATGCAGCTGAATACTATCTAAAGGCATTAGAAATCGCGCCATTAAGTAGTAGAACAATGAATAACCTTGCAAACACTTACGAAAAAGCAAAGGAGTATGAGGAGGCAGCAATATATGCAAAAATGAATTTTGAAAGAAATACAACAAATATAGAGGCATTGAAAGATGTTGTTAGAATCTTATTGAAAGCTGACGAACCAAATAATGCTGCCTCAGCAGTATCAGAATTCTTGGTAGCAACTTCTTTGGAAGATGGACAGCCAAACCCAAATTATGCTTTACTTATATCTGAACTTTCACAAGATATCCATGCCTACAATACAGAAAACACTGAGTAGTCTTTCAGTAGTTCTACTCACACTATTTGCCCCTATAGCAGCGGCAGCGCCAACATTAAGCTCTGATAATGACAATACTTTTGATCAAAATCAGCTATCCGATCTACTCTGGAATTTTACAATTACAGAAGATTCCACAGAGGGCTATATAAAAGCCGGAGAGCTAAAAATAGCTATTCCAGATGGCCTTTATATGATTTTTGATGATGAAAGGACTGCAAATGAAATTATTCTAGGCGGAACAGCAGTAGAGAATGGGCGTGTTTCTTCAGATGCAGCTATTTCTTTCGAAGATAAAGATAAAACAATGGTTGTACCAGTTGTAGCAGATTTTCAGTTGGAGGAAACTTTAACCTTTAGTCTGGTTTATGGGCAAGGTTTCAATGAGCCTTCATACGACAATTTCAGCCTATCATTCACAGCTGACAACTGGCTTACAAGCTACACTGATAACAGATATTTAAGAATTTACGTAGGGGCAACGCAAGACACACACAAGCCAGAAGCCCCAGATAATGTATCATTTGAAGATACTGATGATGGTGTAAAAATAACTTGGAACGATCCAAGCGATTTAGATGTCGAATTTATTGAAGTGTTAAGGGGCTTAAATGGTTCACCAATCAACGCAGATTATTACGCATTGATCCCATATGGTACCGAAGAATTTACGGATACAGACCTCACAATTGGCGATACTGTATCTTACATATTAAGAGCAGATGACGGCAAAAACTACAGCGAAAACAGCGAAGAATTTGAACACTTAGTATCAGCTGTTGTAGAACCAGAACCAGAGCCAGAACCAGAACCAGAGCCAGAACCAGAGCCAGAGCCAGAGCCAGAAGATGAAGAAGAGGGTCCAGAAAATGACTACGACCTATTCACAGACATTGAAGGTCACTGGGCACAAATCGCAATCGAATTTATGATCGAAGCTAGTATTGTTGAGGGCTATGCAGATAACACATTCTTACCAGATGGATTATTAAATCGTGCTGAGTCAGCTCAGTTGCTATTCCGCATATTTAAAACAGATGTCGAAATGGAGCCTGAAACTTCAGCATTCACAGACATGTCTACGGATGATTGGTACGCAGAGGCAGTTATGTACCTTCATGACCTTGAGTTAGTTGACGGTAACCCAGACGGCACTTACGAAGGCGCAGAATCAATTAATCGTGCAGAATTCCTAACGATGGCAATGAATGTATACGAATACTTAAATGGAGACTTTGAAGGCGATGTTGAAGACACAGATGCTTATCAAGATCTAGATATGACAGCCTGGTACGCAGATACAGTTAGCCGAGCTACAGACATGGAGTTTGTAAGCGGAAGCAGCTGTGAAGACGGAATGTGTTTCAACGCAGCAGGTAGCATAACAAGAGCTGAGGCAACAACTATTTTGCATAGGATGTTTTCAGATTTATTGTCTGAAGATTTGTAATTATCATATCAAAAAGGTATTCTACCCAAGATATTAATTATAACTCCACACGCCATGTTACAAAAGTTTCAAATGCAATTTAGGATTGCGTTCAATTCCTTAGTATTCTTATCATTATTCACCTTAAGTATAAGTGTCGCCTTTGCAGGCAATGACTATGCCGTAGCAGGTGGTAACCCAGGTTCACTACCAGATGCTGGTGCTGCAGCAGTTTCTTTGCCTACAATCACTTTGACTGACGCAGGTGGTGATGATTTTTCAGATGTAGATGCAACTGAAATTTTCATTGTCACTATAGATAGTACCAACTATCCAAATGTTGAGTTCGATCAAACAATAGCTAATACTGACCTCACAGTTGCGGGTACTTGTGGTCACACATCATCTAGCACACTAACGTATACAGACGGTTTTACAGCAAATGTAACCGTTACTGGTGCCGGTGGAGTTGGAACATGTGGAGCAAGTGAAACTGTTACAATAGCTGGTATGCAAATTAAAACCACATATGTAGCTTCTGCACCTGGTGCAAATGATCTAGTACAAGTTGATAACAGTGTAACAACAGTAGGTACGCCAGTTGTATCTTCAGATACAATTAATTTAGCTGTAGCTGTTGGTGATCTAACTTCTACTGGTGTTGCTTCAGATAATCCAGTAATTGGCATTTACGGAGCTACAACTACTTCCACTATTTCATTTACGTCTACTGCAGACATTCCAAATCTTGGGAAAATTGTAGTTACTTATCCAAGTGGATACGATGTAAGTGGTGCAGACACTTTAATTGCAACAAATTTGGGTGGACTTGACGGTACTTGGACTGCAGGTGTGTCTGGACAAGTAGTAACTTTCACTCAAACAAACGGATCAATTACCTCTGCTGATAACCTGTCTTTGACAATCTCTGGAATTTTAAATCCAATAGCTGTTGGTGTAGGTGGAACATATACAATTCTTACTGAAATCGCTGCAGGAGATGATATAGAAACTGATGCTGCTGTAAGTGCTAGTGCATTTATTGGTGGCACTACGAATAGTCTAAGTGTAACAACACCTTCGTCAATTGCTGCAGAAAATACTGCAGAAGGTGTGAAACTTACATGGACTGTTCCAACTGACGATACTGATCAAATAGAAATTCTAAGAGCTTACAATCGAGATAATTTAGACGGCACTCCAATTGCTACCGTTACTTCAAGTGATGGTACATTTACAGATACCGACGTTGTAGATGGAGATGTTATTAGCTATGCAATAAAGGCTAAATCAGGAAGCAATTACGGTGACCTGAGTGCTGAAACATTAATCACATATTCTGTACCTGTTGAGGCAGAACCTACAGACGAAGAGGAGGGCGAAGAAGGTGATGAAGAACCAGCAGACGACGAAGAAGAGCCAGCAGATGAAGAAGAGGAGGAAGAAATGGAAGTAGAGCTTGAAGATGTTGAAGGTCACTGGGCAGAAAATGCAATCGAATTCATGGTTGAAGCTGGTGTAATTGAAGGGAATCCAGACGGTACATTTAATCCAGATGGCATGCTAAATCGTGCTGAAGGAGCTACCCTTTCATTCAGAGTCCTTGGAGTTGAATCTACAAAAACTGAAGTTTCAGCATTCACAGACATGGAGCCAAGCGATTGGTACGCAGGTGACGTAACTTACCTCTACGACGAAGGTTTACTAAATGGTAACCCAGACGGTACTTACGAAGGAGGTGAATACATGAATCGTGCAGAATTCCTGACAATGGCAATGAATGTCTACGAACACTTAAACGGAGACTTCGAAGGCGATGTTGAAGATACAGACGCATACCAAGACCTAGATCTTGAAGCGTGGTACGCAGACACAGTTAGCCGAGCAACAGACATGGAGTTTGTAGGCGGAAGCAGCTGTGAAGACGGAATGTGTTTCAACGCAGCAGGAGCAATAACAAGAGCTGAAGCGACAACTATTCTACACAGAATGTTTGAAGACAGCTTATAAGACAAGCAAAAACCCCCGGCCTTTCGGCCGGGGTTTTTTTAGTCTAAAAATTTCAGCTTAATGTCTTGCAAAATTTACTGAGTGTATGAAATTCAATATCCATATGCTCACGTAAGAAAGCTAGTTTCTGTGAGAGTATAGAAAAATTCTCTCCACTCGAATGTCCAATTCCAGGAGTAGAAATAAAGTCATTGCTATTCGCCTTAAAAATCAAAAAGGGATCAACGCCATGCTCACTTTGGTAGGCGCGAAGCCTATTAATCGAGTTCAGCAATTCCTCATCATCCATCTTCAAAACGTTGGCTAGATTCATCTCTATTGCCTCTCCAACAGGGAAGATAAATTTCCATTTTAGGTGTGGCATTGGGTCTTCGCTAATAGGTAAATATTCAAAGCCAGCATCATGAATAATTTCTAGATCTTCTTCACTAGCTGCAAATGGAGGCCTAAACATTTTCAAATTTTCCCAACCACCTGCATTGGAATATTCTTTCAAGTCTCGTAGCACTTTCTTTCTTTCCGGAGTGGCATTCCAAGACGTCTCAGAGCTTCGCAATGCAAGTTCGTGGCCACCAGAGCTAAGGCCCAAGAACTCGTCTCTCAGGCCATCTAAAAGCTCAGTTTCAGCAAAGATGCTGCTCGGCATTTCTTGAGTGCTACTAAAGTCAGAAAAGCGTTCTAGAAAGTCTGGCAACAATTCTGGGTCATGCGAATTCTCAACATCAAGAGTGAAGCAAAACTTCAGCGGCTTTCTGCCCTTATATTCAGATTTAAACTTCCTGCGTCCACTAAATAACCGTGGCAATTCCCATGGCATAAAATACTCACCAGGCGCCACAGCACTCGCAAAACTTTCATAAACCCGAAGGTTTTTTTCTAGACATTGTGCCCAATCATATTCTTGAGACACAAGCGAATAACTCGCTTCCCCCATCTGTTCGAGGTGTGGATTCAAAGCAAAAAGCTCCAAATAATAGCTCAGCTCGTCAACATCGCCAGGGTGGACAGTGTGTCCATTCGTATTGTCTAGAACGATCTTACGATGGTCCCCAACATCAGTCGCCAAAATCGGCAAACTAGCCGCGCAAGCTTCAAGCAAAGTTAAAGCCAAACTATCTGCACGCGAAGGCATAACAAACAAATCAGCAGATTTATATTGTCTTATCAAAGCTTCATCAAGCAAGCGTCCATGAAATTTTACATACTTGCTAAGGTCGAGTTTTTCAGCCAATTTCTTCAAAGATTTTTCTTCAGAACCTTCACCAACAATATGTAAAACAAAATCCTTTTGCTTCTGAATAAAATCACTCGATTCTACCAGTTTAGCGGCAGCCTTCAAAAGTAAATCAATCCCCTTGTCATAGCGCAAATCTCCAACAAAAAGCACAGAAAATGCCTCAGCCTCGCGTCCGCCATCCACGGCATCATAAGGCTCCACATCAATCCCAGGCGGAATCACAAGTACTGGGTCATTCACATTTTTCCCTTTCAAAAATTGCTCAGAAATACTGATTTCTTGGCCGTACTTTGTTTCTAAAGTCATAACTCGATGCAGCACTTTTTTAAGTGTCCACTTCTCAGCAAATATATGGTTAGAGTGAACCGTTAAAACGGTAGGAACACGCGTCAGCCAAGACGCACTTTTCATAGCAAACGCAGCGCGGACACTGTGTGCATGTGATGCAAAATATTTTCGTCTACATTTCAAGAGTTCAAAAAAAGCCGAAAGCACATAAGGCCCACGAAAACGCTTAACCCTAATCTCAGGAATTTTCTCAAACGACTTTTCCTCTTTGCTCAAGCGGCCATCTGAATCATTCGTCAAAATATCTACCTCATAACCAGCATCCACAAGTCCACGCGCCAAGTTCTCAACATAAACTTGCTCACCACCATAAGCCGGGTACCACCTATGTAATAAAAGTGCCACACGTCTCTTTTGCTTTTTGATCTTTCGAACTTCCATTTTTTATAAGACTAAGTCTTTCTCCACTTTGAGGGACTCCTTCAGTGAATGCAAGGCGATTTCAAGTTGCTTGTCATCTGGTTCACGTGTTGTTAGGCCCTGAATCATTAGGCCAGGAGCACTAAAAGCTCGAACCAAAATGTTCTGCTGATGCTTCGCACTAAACTTCAAAGCCTCATAACTAATCCCAGCAATTAATGGAATAACTGCCAAACGTTGCCCAAGCTTAAGCAAGAAAGTGTCAGCGGGTGGGAACACCGTATAAATCACAATACTCATTAAGATCACAATAAAAATAAAACTAGTGCCACATCTCGGATGAAAGCGAGTTTGCTTGCGTGCATTCTCAACATTCAGCTCTAAACCTTTTTCATAAGCCCAGATCGATTTATGTTCAGCGCCATGATATTGAAAAACCCGTCGGATATCTTTAAGGAGTGAAATCAATATTATATAGGAGAGAAAAATTACAATTTTAGAAGCCCCATCAATCAGGTTAAAAAGAATATAATTCTCCTCAACTATAGGGAGGAACTCAGCAGCCTTTTCAGCAATCCAAAGGGGCAGTACTTTCAACAAGAAAAGTGTGAAAGCCAAAGTGCCAATTAAATATAAAGCCGAAAACGCAGCAAACAAAAAGGTCTTCGCCATGCCATGCTTAACCTCTTCTTTTTCATCTTCCCCTAAAAACACATCATTCGAGTAGTTCAGCGACTTAAAGCCAATGCTCATAGACTCCACTAAATGAACTATCCCTCTAAGGAGCGGAAGTTTCAATATACGAAAACGTTCAGTTAGGCTCGTAAATTTCTCTTGCTTCATTTTGATTTCCCCTTCTTCATCTCTCACAGCAACAGTGTAGAAATGCGGCGAACGCATCATCACGCCTTCTATAACGGCCTGTCCTCCAACTGCAAAGTCTATTTTCATGGCGGGATTATAAATGGTTTTGTCGGTGACTGCAAAGTATGTCATACTCTCCGAGTAAATTTACGCCACAAATTATGAACAGATTAAGTTTCTTTCTCACGATAATGCTTTTCTTACCATCAATATTGCTTTTGCAAGTGATGTTAACTGGCTCACCCGAGCTAAAGCAGCTTGTTAATGCTCACGAATCAATCGAGCAATTAACAGATGTAGCTAAGCTTCAAACCACTATGGAAGAGCTTGGTATTACAAAGACAATTCTGCATGGTATTCCATCAGATTTTTTAAGATACAACCCAGATAAAGCGATTGATATTGGAGACGTAGGAGAAAATCATGAATACCTTTTCCAAACTACAGAAACTTTCCCAGCTGAATTCGATTTCTTTTGTGCAATCGACCCATCTGACCCAAGGCGAGAAGAGGTTTGGGCGGACTGTGATGAAAACGGCGCTGTAGGTGTTAAATTTTATGGAGGATATTCTTACTCTTATGAAATTCCTTTAGACGACCCTAGTTTATACAAATTCTATACACTTCTTGAAGATGCAGAGGTTCCATTAATGATGCCTGTAAACACTTCACTATACCAAGATGAACTTGAGCGCGTACTAGAGAATCATCCAGATCTAGATGTGATCTGTTCTCACTACTGTTCTTCATCTAAAGATCTAGATAGATTAGACGCTCTTTTAACTGCTCATGACAATTTGTATTTCGATACGAGTTGGGGGCACAAAAGTTTTGTTGAAGAAGGCCTACTAACAATTACTGCAAACCATGAGTCATTCCACGATTTCTTTATTAAGCATCAAGACCGCGCAATTTTTGGAACAGACAATATCGTAACTAGTTATGAAGGTAAGAATGTAAAATTTCTTGTTTCACTATATTCTGACTACATTGCAATGCTAACTGAAGCTAACCTGTTCCCATCAGCAATTGATGAGCAAACTCTATATAGAGGGCTTGGTCTGCCTTACTCAGTCAAACGAAAAGTCTTTTGGCAGAATGCCGAGGACTTGCTAAAGTAAGCGCATACTAACTTAAATCCTATGGAATTACCGATCTTCTCTATTCTAATCCTCATTGGAGTCGTTCTTTTGGTGAGCATTCGTCAGATCAATGAATATCAAAGAGGTGTACTTTTTACACTTGGTAAATATACAAAAATTCTAAATCCAGGTTGGCGTATTGTCATCCCAGTTTTGCAATCAATGGTTAAGGTAGATCTTCGTGTGCGTACAGTTGATGTGCCAAATCAAGAATCACTTACAAAAGATAATATTCCTGTAGGCGTAAATGCGGTTCTTTACTTCCGAGTAAAAGATCCAAATAAAGCCATTATTCACGTTGAAAACTTCTACTACGCAACTTCACAGCTTGCTCAAACTACAATGCGTAACGCAGTGGGTGAGGTTGTTCTAGATAAATTGCTTTCAGACAGAGACGAAATTTCAGAAGGTATTCGTATTGTTGTAGATAAAATGACAGATGATTGGGGTATTGAGATCGTAAATGTTGAGCTGAAGGACATTATTATTCCGGAGAACATGAAGCGTACGATTGCTAAAGAAGCAGAAGCAGAGCGTGAACGTAGAGCGGTAATAATCAAAGCTGAAGGTGAAGTTGAATCGGCTACAAACATGGCAAAAGCAGCGCAAATATTAGGTACTGCTCCAGGTGCACTGCATCTTAGAACTTTGCAATCAGTAAACGATCTATCTTCAGATCAATCAAACACTACTGTTTGGATGCTACCTGTAGAAGTACTTAGAGGCTTTGAGGGAATAATTCCTAAAAAATAATGAAAAATTATTGGATAATAGGTCATCCACTTAAGTTTTGTTTAGCAATGCCCGTTATGAACGGTGCATTTAAAGAGCTAGGCATAGACGCTCATTTTGAAACTAAAGATTTAAATAAAGAGCAGTTCGAGGAGGCAATGCAAAAGCTGAAATCTGGGGAGCTAGCCGGCATTATGCCAACCGCTCCTTATAAAACTCCTTCTGTTAACGCAGCCGACGAAATTAATGAAAGAGTTAAGGTGATCAACTCCACAAACCTCTTAATTAACAACGGCGATAAGGTAAAGGCATACAATTTCGATTGGTACGGCGCACTCGGTGCGATTGAATCATTTATTGAAGACCTCAAAGGTAAGCAGGTGCATGTAATTGGCGCAGGTGGGGCAGCCCGTTCTGCAGCTTATGCATGCCAAAGTGCAGGTGCAAAAGTTAGCATCTGGAACAGAACTCCCGAGCGAGCAAAGGCATTTGCAGAAGAAATCGGCATAGAATGGGTTGAAGATATGCGAACCTGGGGCGGTAATCCAAATGTTATTATTAATGCTACCTCAATCAGCAGCAACGACAGTCAGTCCACATTAGTGCCCTTCCAGTTGTGGAAAGATGTAGAGCTCGCCATGGACGCGGTATATGGCAAAACCAGCCTTTTCCTAGAGGAGGCAAAAGCTATGAACGTTGCACACATACTTTCAGGCGAGGTTTGGTTTCTCAAGCAAATTGTACCAATGTTCATGCAAATAACAGGTCAAGAAGCCCCAATTGAACTAATGGAGAAGCTTTGCCACGAAGCAAAAGAAATTAAGAGCTAAATCTCACTAATAGTTTCTTCTCGAACCAGCACTATCCACAAAAACAAGACAACACCACTCACAATAAAGGCGTCTGCCAGGTTAAAAGTTGGCCACCAATAGATTTTAATGAAGTCGATTACGTGGCCATAAATCGCTCGATCAATCAGATTCCCAATTGCACCAGCACTAATCAGTGCAAGGCCAGTCATATGCCAAGTATCTCGCCAAAGCTTATTTTCAATGACCAAATAAGCACCAAAGCCCAAAATACCAAAACTTAGCACAAAAATTGACCAAAGTGGCAAGTCTATACCAAAAATAATCCCATCATTATAAGAGAGCGAAAAGCCCACATCGGGGTTGCTCAAGCTTAAATTATTTTTCGCCCATAGCTTAGTTAACTGATCAGCGCCCACTAAAACTGCAAAAAACGGCGCAAAAAGGAGCCAAAGTTTGTCGAGTTTTTTAAATGATCTAATCATACTTAAAAATTAACCCAGCCCAGCCATTTCAACAAGCTCAGGCCCTTGCTAATTTCAGGTTAAAATGGTATAATTTAAAGATTAAAAAATTATAGATGCCCGACCCATCAAATGACAAACCAATAGACCCATTAGATGCACCTGAGCTTCCAGCACCAGTAGAAAAAAATACTGGTAAAGACCCCGGGTCTGAAAAAAAGAAAGACGAGATTTCAGATACTAGAGATGAGGTAGCTAAAGGTGTTGAAGCAACAACACCTGCAGAACCATCAGGAGTAGAGGTGTTATCAGGTTTAGTAAAGGATTTAGTTGAAGAGGCGGTTAAACCAGAACCAAGCCCAGAACCAAGCCCAGAACCAAGCCCAAGCCCAGAACCAGTCAAGAAAAAGAAGAAGAAGAAGAAGAAGAAGAAGGTGGCTCCAACTCCAACTGCATATAAACGGAGGCCAACACCACCACCTCCCGCAGCAGCTCCAAGAAAAAACTTTTGGGGAAGACTTAAAGATAAAATGCCAAGTAAAGGAACTGTTGCAACACGTCTTGGATGGGGAGCTGCAGCTGGATTAGCTGCAGGAACTTTAGCATTAGGGCCGCTTGGCGGAGCTGCAGTTGGTGCAGGTATCGCTGCATATCCCGCATTCACAAAAGGTCAAACAATGACTGGATTCGCTAAGCGTTCTATGGCGGGAGAAAGGCCAGAAGTAGCTATGCCGAATAGCCATATACAACTCCCAAATTTTGATCATATTAAATCTCCAAAAAAACGTAGAAAGGCAGAAGAGGCATGGGTATCTCAAAAGAAACAAGAATATTATCAGTCAGTAAAAGAAGTTCAAGGTAGTTTCGAATATCAAGCTGATAAAAATTGGGAAAAGATGAGCTTTCGTCAAAGACGAGCGGCAACTCGAGCACTTGATGCAAAGAGGCGTGCAAGTAACCCAGCGATAGAATTAGAAATCAAGAGTGAAGCAGATGAAGCAAAAATACGTGCTCATGAAGAAAAACGTTGGCCAGGTTATTTCAAACACAAAGGCATAGACATGCTAAAAGGTACTCCAAGAGTTGCAATCGCTGCAGCAATTGCAGGTGTAATGATTGCACCAGTTGCTGCAATTCCTGTTGGTTTGGCCGCAGCGGCATACCCTTTCCTTCCTGACGGATCAGGCAAATATGTTGCCGGTAAAGCAGCAGGCGCAGGTTTGGGTGTATTAGGTAAGGCCAAAAACCTTGGCTTATATGGATTAACAAAGGTCAAAGACGTATCGGTCGCTACTGTGAAAGCAGTGCCACGAACAACAATAATTGGCGGATTAGGATTTTTAGTCGGTGGACCATTATTAGGGATTCCAGCAGCAGCAGCAGCAGCAGCATTTCCTAGAACAACCAAAGTCGCCGCAGTCGGAACTTTAGCAGCTGCTACAACAGCCGCAGTCGCAATACCATGGACTGTCGGTAGTAGATTAGTTAGAGGTACGACTTCAGCAATCGGGTCTATTCCTGGCATGGCTGATTGGGCTCTTAAGTCTGCAGTTGATATGCCAAGACAAGCATTGGCTAGTATCAGCAATTCCATGAAATCGAGTGTTAATTGGTCTAATAGTTGGGTGAATGCACCACAAAAACGTGCCAAAGATGAAGAAAGTGCTTCCAGAGGACTCCTAAGAAGAATTCAAAATGCACCACGAAATCTTAGCCGATTCACGCTTGGAACCCTCGGTGGAACCGCAGCTGCAGTTCCAGCTTTAGCTTCTGGCCTTATAAGAGGTGTTTCAAGTGCAGCTGGTTATCCAGTTTCTTGGAAGCCAAATCTCAATCGTTTCCCAAGATGGATGGACAGCAGCAAAAATTGGGCATCAACTAGGATATCAAAAAACAAACCAGTTAAAGGGGCAGGTTTCATAAAAGGTACAGGAAGAGCACTTCTGAATCCCTTGAAATCACTCGCAAGAGCCGGGCTCATCGTATCTTCAATGGCTGCAACATCTGTTCCGGCCGCACTAATGACAACTTACGACGCAACTCTAAATCGTAAAGCAAATGGTTTACATGTAGAAAAATCAAAAGTCACAGGTCTAAGGGGGGCGGCCAGTAGAACATATAATAACTGGTGGGAGCCAAATATAAATCGTGGAGTAACAAGTATACTTTTCAACAATGAAAAATCAGGTGGTGGAGCACTTGCAAATATAAAATCCATGCCAGGCAGAGTTATGAAAAAGGCAAAGAAAGCCACAAGTTCAGATGCACTTCGTTTAGGAAGAGCTGCCTCAAAAGCAACTAAACATTTTGGGCAGGGTGAAATGACAGAACTGATTGAGTCAATTATTGATTTCTTCGATATTGATGAAAAGCATGCAATTGCACCTTGGCTTGCCGGGCCACTTGCAAAAGGTACAGGATGGTTATTGGGTCTTGAAAAAGGTTCAACAGCACCACCTGCCGCAGCACCGGCACCAGTACCTCAAGCAGAAGAGCAGAAAAAAGCCGCCTAGGCTCTCTTTTCAGCAGTGACGCTTTCAGGTAGAATGGTCGCACTTTTTAGCGCGTCCACAAATGGCAAAACGAAAAAAATATGATGTGATTTTGTTGCTAGCAGTTCTTGCAATTATTGCGATAGGAGTTGTTATGATTACGAGTATTGGCGTGCCAAAATCTATTAGAATTTCTGCGCCAGCATTGGCCTATCCAGATTGTTCTTTCGACGCCGTTGATTGCTATTTGATTCTGAAAAATCATATCCTTCGTGTGCTTATCGGTCTTTTTGCAATGTGGTTTACTTGGAAAATAAACTACAAATTCTGGAAAAAACTTTCACCACTAGTTTATCTTATCGGCGCAGTCCTCTTGGTTTTTGTGCTTGTAGGAGGTAACGATAACAACACTTTTGCCAGCTCCTGGATCAACCTTCCAGGTATTCCATTTATAAATTCTTTGCAGCCATCCGAAATCGCCAAGTTCGGCCTGATCGTTTATTTGAGCTTCTTCTTTTCAGAAAAAGTCACCTTCGCCAAACTTCAAGATTGGAAAGAAGGTTTCCTAAAATTTATTATGATCACAAGCCCCATAATAATTCTTGTTATGTTGCAGCCAGATCTCGGCTCAACTTTTGTAATGGCCAGCATCGCCGCAGTTATTTATTTTCTGGCCGGCGCCAGTTGGAAGCACTTCGCAGTCGGTGGCCTGGTCGCAGTTATTTTCACACTCATTGTGGTCGCAAATGTAGACTATATCGGCAATCGCTTCACTGCATTTTTCAGCCCAGATGCAGAGTGTCTAGAAGATTATTGTTGGCAAACTCGTCAGGCAAATATTGCAATCGGTAGTGGCGGAATTTGGGGGAAGGGTATCACTCAGGGGGTACAAAAATCTTATTGGCTCCCACAAGCTGCCGATGATTTTATTTTTGCAGCGTCCGCCGAAGAGCTCGGGTTTATTAGAACCGCATTGATCGTTTTACTCTACGCCCTCATTGCATATCGAGGCTTTCAAATCGCAAACCACGCGCCAAATAAATTCGCCATGCTGCTGGCCTCGGGCATTAGTACCTGGATTTCTGCCCAAGCTTTCATTAACATTATGGTGAACACGGCACTTTTCCCAATTACGGGAATCACCTTGCCATTCATGAGCTATGGCGGCTCATCGATGGTGACCACTCTTATGGCCGTGGGAGTGCTACTAAATATTT
>JABHVW010000009.1 GCA_018658105.1 Candidatus Peregrinibacteria bacterium | reverse complement strand
GATGATGGTGGTGAGGATGAGGAGGCTGAACCCGATGATGGTGGTGAGGATGAGGAGGCTGAACCCGATGATGGTGAAGAAGAAGAAGAAGAAGAAGAAGATGTTCCTTTTGTTGGCCTACCATTTGAAATAACTCCTAAACGAGCGCGTGTATTTGCATTCTTTAGAGATAGAGGCTTGTTTGGGGCTTTGAGTGAATATGGATTCCCACGTAGACTGCTGAGGGTTTTGCGTGAAGATAGAGGGCCTGCTTATGATGCTGATGGAGATGGCGCAACTGATTATGAAGAGCTGCTTGTGGGTAGTGATCCTTATGTTGCTTACAGCGAGCCTGAAGATCCTTTTGATGAAGAAATTTTTGATGATCTTGATGAGGGCATTCTAGATTTGCTTGATGATGGTCTTGATGGAGACTTAGATGGTCTTTCAGATGAAGTTGAGCTTGGGCTAGGATTAGATCCTGATGTTGCTGATTCAGATGGAGACGGGCTCTTAGATGGTGAAGAAATTTTGCTTTATCAATCTGACCCAACTGAGGCTGGCGAGCTGCCAGAAGGCTTACATATTACAAATATAACTAATGATGACCAGGTGCCTGCAGGGCAACAAGTTTTGACAGGTTATGGAGAAGAGAAATCTACTATTTTGATCTATGATTTAACTGGTGATGAGCCGGTTTTGATTGCTGAGGTTAAAGCTGATGACAATGGGCACTTCATTGCTGTAACAGATAGATTAGAGGCAGGTGAACATATTTTGATTGCCGTTGATGACAAAGGTAGAGATATTTCTTCTTTAGTTATCTTAAATGTTGCTGAGTTCTTGGGTATACAAACCCCTGGACATGACCCTCTTGTTTTGAATGATGGCGATAGAGTGACTATGGCCCAGATCGGTTTGATCCCTGCGGTTTCACAGGCTCTTGAGGCCAACCTAATGATGGTGATCACATGGCATAGTTCAATTTTCAGCCAAACAATTATTGCTGATGCAAATACAGAGATTGGAGAATCAATAATTATAACTCCTACCCAACCGCTTGAGACTGGGAAACATGAGGTAACTTGGTATGCGGTTGACCCGGTGAATAACTTGCGTAGTGGACCTGGGCAGATTGCATTTACTGTGGTTCCTAGTGCATTCAGTATTACTCAAATTGGCTCAGGCCAGCCAATATACCTTTGGACAGGTATTGTGTTGATTGTAATGTTCTTTGTAGGATTAAAAGTTGTCCGAGTTAGAAAGTCTTGATACTTGCTAGAATCGTTATTGTGCCGATTGCAATTAAGTAAAACCCGAATGTTTTTAAGCTGTGTTTTTTGAGGTATTTCATTAACCAGCTAACCGCGAATAGGCCGGAAAATAAGGCTGCGAAAAAGCCTATAAGAAGACGGTCGTATCCGAGTGTGATTTCGCTTAGGTCGAGGGCTGTTAAAAGGCCTGCGCCTGCTATTGCAATTGAGCCGAGTAGAAAAGAGAAGCGTGCTGCCTCTTCCCTTTTGAGGCCTAGGAATGTTGCTGTGAATATTGTTGAGCCGCTACGAGAAACTCCAGGAATGATGGCTACCGCTTGGGCTATTCCTATTAGGATTGCATTTTTCCATGTGAGTTTTTTTTCTGATTTGAATTTCTTTTCTGGGATTGTGAATATTAGTCCTACAATAATCATTACGATTCCTACACTTAGTGCGCTGCGAAAGACTGCATCGATTTGGTTTTCAAGAGTGAGGCCTACGATTACGGCTGGGATTGTTCCAATAATTAAGTATGGCCAATACTTCGTATTGAGTACCTCGCGTCTGAAGTAGATTAAAATGGCCAATAGCGTCCCTACATGGACGATAACATCGAAGTCTTTGAGTTGGTCTACCTCCAAGTTTAATAGGCTTTCTGTGAGCACTAAATGACCGGAAGATGAAATAGGAAGGAACTCTGTGATTCCTTGAATAATTCCGAGTAATAAAGCTTGTAAAAGGCTCATGTGAGGCTAGTGTTTGAAGCTGCGGATTCCTGTGAATACCATTGCGAGGCCGAGTTCATCTGCTTTTGAGATTACTTCTTCGTCGCGAATTGATCCACCAGGTTGAATTACAGCGGTTACGCCAGCATTATGCGCCTCTTCTACTCCGTCTGGGAAGGGGAAAAATGCATCAGATGCGAGGACTGAGCCTGCCACGCGATCGCCACCTTTGCGTTTTGCAATGATTACACTATCGACGCGAGACATTTGCCCTGCCCCGATACCTGTTGCAACACAGCCACCCTTTTCGTGTTTTTTTGCAAAAACAACTGAGTTGGATTTTACGTGCTTAACAAGAATTCGTGCGAATAGCATTGCTTCTTTTTCGTCTTCGCTTGCTTGTTTTTTAGTTACATTTTTGAGGTCTTCTTCAGCTACTAAATATTGATCTGCGTTTTGAACAAGAATTCCACCAGAAACTGTTTTGATGTTTCTTTGATTTGGATTTCTTCTTAGTTCGCCAGTTTCGAGTAGTCTTAGATTTTTCCTTTTGCTCAGAATTTCTAATGCGCCTTCATCGAAAGATGGAGCAATAATTATTTCTACAAATAGTTTATTTTCTTTAACATATGCTGCGATTTCTTTTGTGCAAGGTCTGTTAAGTGCGATTACGCAGCCGAATGCAGAAAGTGGGTCTACTTGATATGCGAGTTCGAATGCCTCTGAAATATCTTCTGCTGTTGCTGCACCACAAGGATTTGTATGTTTGATAACTGCAGCTGCTGGTTTTTCGAAATCTTTAACGAGTTCGAGTGCGCCGTCTGTGTCTATAATATTGTTGAAAGAAAGTTGTTTACCTTGCAAAACTTTTGCATTTGTTACATTTGGAAAGTGATTGCTAGGGTCGCGGAAAAATGCCGCTTTTTGATGAGGGTTTTCACCGTAGCGAAGACTCATAACTTTTTCGTAATGCAGGTCTAGAAGCTCTGGCGCTTCACCTTTGTGAGTTAAATACTCAGCGATTGCTCTGTCGTAATTGTTTGTTTTATCGAAAACAGTTACGGCTAAACGACGACGTGTTTCGAATGTTACTCCACCATTTTTTAATTCTTCAATAATTGGTGCATAGTCTTTGATTGCAGTAAGTGCAGTAACTGATTTGAAGTTTTTCGCTGCACTACGAAGCATTGTTGGACCACCAATATCAATTTGTTCGATTGCCTCTTCTTCAGTCACTCCTTCTTTACTAATTGTTTCGCGGAATGGGTAAAGGTTGATTACCACCATGTCTATTTCTTTGATCCCATTTTCTTCTGCAACTGAATCGTCTTCTCCTCGGCGCATAAGAATTCCGCCATGAACTAGAGGGTGAAGCGTTTTAAGCCTTCCACTCATCATTTCTGGGAATTTTGTGTAATCTGAAACATCGGTAACTGGAAGGCCAGCTTCCTTAATCACCTTTGCAGTTCCGCCAGTAGAAAGAAGCTCTGCTCCATGTTCGTGCAGGGCCTGTGCTAGAGGAATTAGATCGGTTTTGTCAGAAACACTCAGGAGGGCACGTTTTATTTTACAGGTGTCCATAGGTGTATTTTAAAGCTAGAGCAGCTTAAGGGAAAGTTCAGGGTAAATCAAGACCTCCTTTGCTCCAAGGGTTACAACGTAGAATGCGCCATGCACCCATGAATATGCCCTTTATTAAGCCATGTTTGCCAATTGCTTCGTGAGCGTATGAAGAGCAAGACGGCGTGTAGCGGCAAAATCCGCCAGGAAAGAGGTGACGCAAGTAAGAATGATCTGGTGAGATTGTAATTTGGTATAGGCGAATTAGTAGTTGTGCAGCTTTTTTTACCATACGCCCATTATACTAGGAGATTGCTTCACACCGTTATATGTAATCTCGAAATGTAGATGAATTCCTGTTGCTCCTCGTACTTTCCCAGTATTACCCATCTTACCAATTACATCACCTTGGCCGACATAATCACCAACATTTACATAAATTTCTTCCATATGTGCATAAAGAGTCTTGTAGCCGTTCCCGTGGTCGATAATTAGATGAGTTCCATAACCTCCACCCCAAGTACCCGCTGAAGCCTTTGAAACTGTACCTGGCGCAACTGTAAGAATAGGTGGTTTATCTCTGCTTGCAACATCGTAAGCCAAATGATAACCCCAATAACCTTGAGTAATAATTCCACTAGTTGGACGAATCCAACCGTCGGCACTAACAGGAAGGTCGTAATGACTTGCTCCTGAGTTTGTAGTGAATGACCCGCCACTTGAGCCAGTGCTTTTTGGAATGGCAGCGATGACAACTCGCTCAGGCTCTCCATCCATAACGAATAATTCTTCTCCTGTTTTTAACTCACTATCGTCTATGAGATTATTAAACTCCTTTGTTTTGTCTAGATCCCCTTTGTATTTTTCAACAAGAGAAACTAGTGATTGCCCAGATTTTACCTCTACGTAAATACCATCTTTTGGTGGGATAATGAGATCTTGGCCAATTTTTAGCCTGTCGCCACTACCAACTGATGAATTTGCATAACGAACCGAGCTTGTTGCTAGGCCGTATCTATATGCAATTACAGAAAGCGTTTCACCAGACTGAACGGTGTGATTAATATTTTCATTACGATTTTGATCGTAAACAGCCACGCCCTCAAGAGGCATACTTTTAATGATGTAACCTTCTTCGTCTGAAATAACTGCGCTTGAATTTTCGAGAGCCAGATATTCTTCACCAACACCCTGCCCTCCTTCGTAGGCTGCGGCTGAAATATTGAGTGAAGTCACTACAAGTAGGCCAATACTCCAAATGGAAAGTTGAGTATAAAGCCTTCGAGGTGCTGGCAGGTGATCGAGTGGGTGCATGAAATGTGAAAAGCGCCTTCTAGATGGTTTTATTTTATTCCAAAAGCTTTTTACATAACGGCTTCCATGGAAAAATAATTTTCCAATATAGCTGTGATATTGACCTTCGTAGAGTTTTTTATGTCTCTCTTTTTTGGCCTCTATGTTCGGCTTGCTCATGATCAGTAATCATTAACTTAGAACTCTGTAAATTCTTGCACGAATGGCCATTATGGTCAAGAATGTTGTAGGCTTATATTATTAGGGATTTTTATGACAAATATTCAGATATTAAGTGATGAGTTAATTAGTCAAATTGCCGCTGGTGAGGTAATTGAACGACCTGCATCCGCTGTGAAAGAGCTTGTTGAAAACAGCATTGATGCTGGTGCTAGCAGGGTTGCTGTTGAGCTGGAGGAAGGCGGGCTGCGGAAAATTCGTATTGTAGACAATGGACATGGGGTGAAAAGTGAACAAGTTCGCTTGGCTTTTGAAAGGCATGCAACGAGTAAGCTTTTGACTCGAGATGATTTGTTTTCGATTTCGAGCCTTGGTTTTCGTGGTGAGGCTTTGGCGAGTATTGCGAGTATTGCGAAGGTGATAATGAAGACGCGCGCTACGGAGGAGCGCGTTGGGAGAGAAATTGAGATTTCTGGCAGTAAAGAATTACGCTTCGAAGAAGCTGCGTGCGAGGCTGGCACAGACATACAAATTTTCGGTTTGTTTCAACATACTCCTGCCAGACGAAAATATATGAAAACAGAAAGAACAGAATATGGACGGGTTTTTGACCTGTTATCTCGGATTGCACTCGCCTACCCTGCCATTGCATTTCGTTTAAAAAATGATGGGAAAATAATTTTTGATTTGCCGTCTGGCCAAAGTTTAAAAGAAAGAGTTCGAGTTTTGTTTGGCAATGAAACCGCTGCGGGGCTTTTGCCACTGGGCTATGCGCAATCAAATTTGCAGATATCAGGTTTTGTAGGAAAGCCAGAACTGGCTCGCAAAAGTAAAAAATACCAGTTTATTTTTGTGAATGGTCGCGCGATTGAAAATCGCGCGTTGAATCATGCAGTAACAGATGCTTTTCATTCACTTTTGATGCATGAAAAATTTCCTTGGTATATTTTGGATATAAAAATTGATCCGGAAATGGTGGATGTAAATGTGCATCCGCGCAAACTGGAAGTGAAGTTTGTAAATCAACAAGAAGTGTTTAGGGCGGTGCGAGGCGCTGTTCATCATGCGCTCGAGGGTAATATGTTGGGCCCAGTTTTCTCTGGAGAAAATGAATCTGCAAAAATTGAGCATAGGCCAAATCTTGCATTTGTTAGTTCTCAAGCGAGAGATATAGTGCCGAGGTGGCAATCAGCTGGGCGAGATTTTGCACCTGCGGCTAGACAAGAAATCTTTGAACTGCAAGGCACCGCTTTGCGGCCTGTTGCCCAAGTAGCTAACTCTTACATTGTTGCCGAAAGTGAAGAAGGAATGGTTTTGATTGATCAACATGCAGCTCATGAACGGGTTCGTTATGCTGAGCTGATGGAAGCGATGGAGAAAAAAGAGACCATGATGCAGCCACTTTTACTTCCTTTAGAAATAGATCTTGGCGTGGATGGTGCGCAAATGATTAGCGAGCATATTGCTGATTTTGAGGCGATTGGTTTTGAACTTGAAGGCTTTGGTGGAAATAGCTTTTTGCTACGCACTGTTCCGGCTGGTATTGAAAATCGAGATCCTGAAAAATTACTGATGGATTTTGTGGCTGACGTGAAGCAGAATCATGTGAAAGACTTGCGTGAGTATTTGCTTACTTTTACAGCCTGTAGAGGTGCTGTTAAATTTGGTGATGCGCTTACCATGAGTGAGATGGAGGGATTGATTCGAGATATGGAAAAAACCAAACACTGTACTCATTGTCCGCATGGAAGGCCTGCAATTATCACTCTAACTTTTGATAATTTGGAGACTATGTTTAAAAGAAAGAATTTTTAGATTCTTAGTTTGAACGATAAAGCAGTTTTATTGATTCGTCCCCTTTGAGTGGGCCGCTTTTAATGTAGTCGGTCTCTTCTTGGCTCTCTGTTGCGAGAGGCTCACTTGAAAGAAGTATGTGGTGTGGAGCCGTTACAGTTTTACGATAATTAATTGCCTTTAGGCCTGGCTGTTTGAAGATATGGAAGTCATAACTTTCGAAGTCATCGCTAATAGACCACGGCAAAACATATTGCATTGTGAAGCTTTGAGTCTCACCGGGGGCAATAATTTGATCGAGGTAATAGTAAGAAATGTCATTTTCTGGATCGTAATAAAGTTGGAAATCGTCGCGGTGATTTGAGCCAAAGACATTTAGAATTTGTACTCCTTCTGGTACGTATAAGCGAAGCGCTGTTCTGTCGGCTGCGTTACCTTGTAGTTTTTCGAGGCCCTCGTGCCAAGATGTGAAGCCGTATTCGGCTGTAATATTTTTAAGCCAAGCAAGTGTGTGCTCGGTGAAATTATTGCTTCGAGTTAAGGTAAGAGAATTTACAATTGAACCATCGCTAAGAATTTCTGTGTGATGATTGATGTCATTTGTCATGTATGGCGATTTGTGACCGCCAATATTTGTTGCATTAAGCATGAAAAAGTCTCCATCGAGAGTGCCGAGTTGAGGAATTGCTGCGTCCATTCCAACTGATGCAATGAAGTCTTGTACCAGATCGTCTTTGTGATAGAAGAGGATTTGCTTTTTATTGATTTCATTGAGGAGTGTTGCGCCGAGTGCAGCGTGCTGTATAGGGCTTTCGAGTTTAGCCACGAATGCATCTATTAACTCACCGACAATTGCTTTTGGTGTTGTCTCCCCTGTTGATTTCGCCTCAACCATGGTGCTGGTTACAGCCGGGAATGCCTCTGCAGTAAGTGCTTTTGGCAAAGAAGGGATTTCGAGCGGACCGATTGCACCAAGCATTGCTTGGGCAGCAGAAAGATTAATTGCAATAACACCATCTACGCCTGGGCCACCCTGAATATCGAATAAATTCATTGCTGAATTTGCTGTAGTTGGGAAGTCTGCGTAAACATTGCTATCTCGGAAGCGCCAGTTATCTGTTAATTCACGAATCTCTGGAACTGGAATTTCTAGAAAGCCGTTGTATGGATTATCAATTTCGTAAACATCTTTGAAGTCGAGATCTGCGAGGCGGCCATCGTTAAACATTGCAACTGCATAAGAGCCAATGAACCCACCTCCTGGCCGAATTTCGTCGTTGTTTTGCAGTAAGATTAGATAGTGCTGAGGCAGCTTGTCACCAAGCACAGTTAGCAGAGGTTCTTTTGCTGCGAGCCAAAGATCGAAAATTTCAGATAGAGAATTTAGCTTGTCACGGTATCCATCAAAATCTGCTTCGTAACCGGTTCCTGAAATATCTACCTCATCGAGCAGCTGATTGATTCTTTTGAATTTTGCTGCGGCAGGTTCGAGATCGTCTTCGGATGCTTTACGTAAATGTTCAGTTATTGAACCTTCTTCAGGAAACTGGTCAAAAGCAGCACGAACGTTACCCATGTGCTGCCCAACTTCTGACATTAGCTTTCCGGATTCAATTAAGTTGCGCAAACTATGTACTTTTGCAGGTTCGCTGAGCCAATTTGAGTTTTGGCTTAGTAAGAAACTCCCCTTTTCTTCAGCAGCATTGAAAAGTGATTCGGCCTGAGAAAAAAGTATACTTTCTGAACCTGGCTCACCTGAAACAAATGATTCGCTTGCTGTTTGCAATGACAAAAATGCCTCCCCTGCGAGCGCCAAGGCTTCGTTACCACGGCTTTTACCAAGAAAGATTAATTGCCCAAAGTTCAGTACAAAAATCATTAATACTGCAGAAACAATGATTGGTGCACGGCCAAGACCCTGTTTTGATCTAGGCAACTCCCCTACTATACAAATTCTGCCACGCTCTTTTTTGAATTTAATTTCTTCCTTCAAATCTTTTAAATCGAGAGATACATTTTCGCGTGCTTTTTCTTTTTTGGGTTTATCTACTTTTTTTAAACTTAAGACATGCTTAGAAATCTCAGGCATGTCCTGATTTTTATCTGCTTCTTCGCCTATGTCCATACGTAGCGTCATTCAAATTGGATTAGGTATCTAGTAAAACGCCCATCATCAAATATTTTTTGTCCACCTGTCACCAGTATAGTCCCTTCGTCGAAAAAATTAATACTAAGAGAGTGCATACCATTTGAGCCTTGAAGTATCCCCTCTAAAGTAGACAAGTTTCTTGGATCCTGTCTAGCCTGAATTTTTGAAACTGTAGTCTGAAGGTCGTCCGGATTGCTTGCAGCGATGAAAATATCTTTAGAAACTTCTTTAAATTCTAGATCTTGGAAGATTTCAAGAGTCCTTTCGATTTCATCTTTATTTTCAAGTTCTAGTAAAAGTAAGAAGTCATTGTTTTTTGACCAAGCGAAATAGAATTCATCGTTAAAAATGCTGGGATCTTTGATCCAGGTATTTACACTTTCTTTGAAGAGGTCTGAAAGTAATGGATTTTCGTTATCAAGAATTTCTTGCATACGCTCAATTTGATCTGCTAACTCTGTACCTCCCCATTCAAACTCATGCTCTCCACTTGTCCAAGGAAGAAGCCTTGCTTCGTATTTCTTTTGAGGATGATAATATGCGCCTTGAATTGAATTCTTGTTTATGGCGGTGAAAGATTCTGCGTAATCACCCTGAATTGTAAGGCCGAAATCTGTGAAAATATGTAGAAAGCTCTCCATAAAAGTGAAATCTATAGAACCGCTTTCAGATAGCATCTGCCCTAGGCCTGTGCGAGACTGAATTAAATCTGAATAAATAAATGCTTGCGACCTGTATGGCAGGCGAGCCCTGACGTTTTGATATCTTCCGCTTGAATTTAGAGATGCTGAGCCATTTTTCACATTGAGAATTTTTTCTAAAGGCTCTGGGTTTGAGCTACTAACTAGAAGTGAACCGGTGAAAATAAAACATGTGTTATGTGAGCTTGCGTAACAGCTTGCGCCGCCTTCGTAGGTATATTTTTCATCTGCAGATAATTTGGAATCTAGAAATTTTCTAGCTGCGGACCGTGTTTTGATCTTAAAAATTGTAACTGCTTCACCATCGATGGTCGCGAGACCGAGGTATGGGAGGCGCCATTTAAGATCAAGAATATTTTCGCCAAGAAATTTGCTGAGACTATCTGGCAGTGGGACTGCGCTTGTGTCTACAATTGCTGCGAATTCTGTTTCTTCGGCGGGCAGGATTTTGGCTATGTTTGGTAGCCTTGTCAGATAAAAAAATGCTGAGACCAAAAAGAGCAAACTGCTAAATGAAAGAAGGCCAAAAAATAGGAATTGGCTGAATTTATTTTTAATGGAGTTTTTTCTTTTTTTCGGCATCTTGTCACAGGTTAACATGAGCTTGTTGTCTGGACAACGGTCGCTATGATACAATCCGCACACTTAGACCCTATTTCATGAAAGCAGCAGATTTACGCTTACGATTTATAAATTTCTTCGTGCAGAAACATGCGCATAATGAAATTCTTGGGGCTAGCTTGATTCCTGAAAATGATCCGACTGTTTTGTTTACAACTGCGGGGATGCATCCGCTTGTGCCTTATCTGATGGGAGAAACTCATCCGGAGGGAACAAGACTTGTAGATGTGCAGAAATGTATTCGTACAGGTGATATTGATGAGGTTGGAGACAATACGCATATGACATTTTTTGAGATGCTTGGGAATTGGTCATTGGGAGATTATTTTAAAGAAGAAACTATACGGATGAGTTATGAGTTTATGACTTCTTCTTTGGAAGATGGGGGGCTTGGTTTGGATCCTGACAGATTAGCGGTGACATGTTTTGAAGGTGATGATGATGCGCCGCTTGATGAAGAGGCTGCAAAAGTTTGGGAATCTCTTGGTTTTGTTCGCAATGAAGACGCGAGTCCGGAGCAAAAGCGAAGAATTTTCTTCTATAATAAAAAAGAGAATTGGTGGGGGCCGGCTGGTTTAACTGGGCCGTGCGGACCTGATTCTGAGATGTTCTATTATAATTCTGATGATGTAGATGCGATGTGGGACACTGAGCCTGCTGATGATGACACGCCTTGGGTGGAAATTTGGAATGATGTTTTCATGCAATACAACAAAAATGAGGATGGGAGTTTTACTCCTCTTGCTCAGCAAAATGTAGATACTGGAATGGGGCTTGAACGTGTAACTGCTATTATGCAGGGTAAAACGAGTGCTTATGAGACTGAACTTTTTGATGCTGCAATGACTAGAATTCGTGAACTTGCCGTAGAAAGTGATCAAACTGGCGAGCGTATTATTGCTGATCATTTGAGAAGTGCGACTTTTATTCTTGGTGACGAAAGAGGTGTAACTCCTTCAAATAATGATCAAGGATATGTTTTGAGACGTCTAATTCGAAGGGCGATTCGCCATGGTAGAAAACTTGGAATTAATGGACATTTCACGGCACAAATTGCGCGAATATTTATTGGAATTTATGGTGAGTACTATACGGAGCTTGTGAAAAATGAGTCTCGTATTTTGGAGTCTTTAGAAAAAGAGGAGGAGCAATTTCAAAAGGCGCTTTCTATGGGTGAAAAAGAAATTGCTAAAGATATTGAAAACACTAAAATTGGGCTGAAGCGTTTGAGTAGCAATGCACATGTATATGAACTAGAAATGGCTCTTAATGCTGTCTCACCAATGATTAGTGATGGTGAAGCGTTGTCTTCTTTTAACAAGGCTCTTAGGCCAGCTATTGGTAAATTACGAAGCGAGCATAAGGCGGATGCAGCGGCTATGGAAGTTGACGTACCAAGTGAAATTACTGAACATGCAAAAAGACTTATGGCTGATTGGAAGTTGAAAGGTGCTCGTGCATTCTTTTATTTCGAGTCTTATGGATTTCCTTTGGAAATGACTATGGAAATTATGGCTGAGCATGGAATTGATGTGGAGGCAGGTGGATTTGAAAAAGCATTCGAAGCGCATCAAGAAAAATCTAGGGCTGGGGCTGAGCAAAAGTTTGCCGGTGGACTTGCTGACCATAGTGATGAAACTAAAAAACTGCATACTGCAACTCACTTGATGCTTGAAGCTTTAAGGCGAGTGCTTGGAGATCATGTTGAACAAAAGGGCTCAAATATTACGGCTGAAAGATTGCGTTTTGATTTCAATCATTCAGAAAAAGTCACCAAAGAGCAGCTTGCTGAAGTTGAGCAAATTGTAAATGATGCGATTCAGGCTGACCACAAAGTTAGCGTTGAAGAATTGACAGTTGAAGAAGCGCGCGCGGCTAATGCGACTGGTGTTTTTGTAGATAAATATGAAGGAGAACTCTCTGGGAAAGTGAAGGTTTACACTATGGGAGATTTTTCAAAAGAGATTTGTGGTGGCCCGCATGTAGAACATACTGGTGAGCTTGGTACTAAATTTAAAATCGTGAAAGAGCAAAGCTCATCCGCCGGTATTCGACGGATTAAAGCTGTGCTTGAGTAATATTTATTGTGATGAGTCTGTAGAGCCGTCTGTTTTTACACCTGTAGCTGCCATTATTTCAGGCTGAATGACTTGCCTTTCTTCGAGTCTATTAACAGCAAATTGAATTAATGCTACTAGACCTAGATCTTCTCCTTGCTTAGCACCTTTAAGATATTCAACTAGAGTATATTGATCTATAGGCTCTCCATCCATAGAAAGTTTAAATCTACTTCTATCAGCAATGTGTTCACGTCCAACGTAAGATTCTGTTCTGAAAAGATTCTTTCTTGCTATTGCAAGTGTTGCACTTTTGCCATCAGGTAAAATGATAGTAATCTCATGTCTATTGTGGTTATCTTTAGGTGATCTTTTTGGACCATCATAAGTTACCACTGCCCTTCCAGCTGTGATCTCTAATATTTTTGGATCTTCTAATTGATCTTTAATTTTATCTGCAATGAGTCGTGCATATTTATGCCCTTCATCAATTTCAGATTTATCAATAGGTGTGAACCAAGCTGCCATAGGGTCTTCAAGACAAGCTCGCATGACAAGTTGTACTTCTCTTACTGCATCTGAATTTGCAGCTGAAGTAGCAGTATCGAGTATTTTGTTTGCAGCTTCCATCTCATAAACTCTATGACAAGTGTCAGCAATTGCCTCAGCGTTTAGTGCATCTAAAGCAATTCCTCTTGATGCAAGTAATGTAGGATTTATCATTGAGACTGAAGGAGCATCTGTTACGTCAGCGGGTTTGGTGAATGAAACGTACGTATCACTAAGTTGAAAAAGTGCTGTAGAAATATCGCTTTCTATTGAAGTTACTGCAGCCCTTTGAGGCTGTAATAATTGAGGTAAAACATCTATATTATGACCAAATATAATTCGATCTTGGCCAGGACTTAGCAGGCTTGTTAAATTATACTTCAAAGCACGTGCTGAGTCTTTAATGTCATTCCTCTCATTATTTAATTCACCTGGACTCATTTCAGCACCAGATGTGATGAATGTTTGGACTGAGCCTTCTAGGCTTTTTAAATCTGCCTTTGCTTCAGCCAATGCCCACTCTATAGGATTTTCATTCCATGGTTGAGCGAGTTCAGCAGCGTCGCATTTGTCTTTAGCTGCATTTGCAGCATTGTATGCATTTGTAATTCGAGGTATAGGTGCATCCATAGCTTCATGTGAAGCAGGTAAATCTGCATCTGCAAAATTTCTATCAACATATTTCATTGTCTGCGGTAAATTATCTGGCCCATCATATTTGAATGCATATCTGAACATTGCAGCTTGTAGAGCTGCTCTGAACCTTTCTACTTCATGACAGTCTGCAGTTTCGAAATCTGGTGCTGCTTTTGCAATAGTATCTACTACTGTAAATGCTGCAACTTGTGCGGCTTCTGTGTTGACTGGTGCTTGTAAACTTCGAGTTGGCGTTGGGATGTTTGCTGCATTTGTACCTGATGCTCCCGCGTTAAGGTCTACAATAGTGTGTTCGCTATCAGCAGCGTAATTGTATAGATCGAAGGAATATGGATCTAAGCTACTTTCTAGTGTTGGAATGATTGTAACTTTTCCATTTACAACCTTTAAGTAGTCACCAGGACGTGCGCCGTGGATAACATCTCCAACGATCACTCCCTCTGGGGTTGTGATTGAGCTTGCGTGTTCAATTGAAGCAAGCATTCTCATATCTGCGAAATTTGTATCAGAATCTTCACCCTCTAAATGTGAAGGAAATGCATTTGAAATATTTGTATCAATAACTCCATAGAATGTTTGACCAGATTCAATCATTGTTAAAGGAAGATTGATTGATTCAGCATCAGGAATTCTAACTGTAGATAAATTCTCTAATGCATCTGCTTTTTCTTCAATATAGTCTTTAGCTGCTTGTGTTGTCTTACCAGTGATACTTTTACCATCTTCGTCTGTAGCTGCATTATTTTCAATCCACATGATGACTGATGTATCCTCTGGAGCTGTTGGAGCGGCAGCATGTACTTTATTTATTGGTGCAAATACAAGGCCACCTGCAGCAAGTAATGCTGCTGGTCCAGCTAGTTTTAAAGGATTGAAGGTTGGAAGACTTGGAATAGCGTTCCATGCTCTGCTTGCAAAGCTTTGAGCTTTTGCTGCAAAATTGTTTGTGGCAGCTGTAAGAGCGTGATTTGCTCGGTCTGAAAGTGCGTTTGTAGCTTGATCGAATGAGCTAGCAAGCTCAGAAATAGCTTGGCCTGTTTCATTTAGGCTTTCTTGCGCCTCTGCTAACATGCTCATTCCTTTACTAATGATTGATTCAGCTACCTGTTCAGGTGCTTCATATTCTCTTGTGAAAGATGAAACATTTTCAAATGCTGCAAATACTGCATCTAAATCTGCATCTGTGTCCATTTTTTCAAGAGCATCAGCAAAAATTGCTTGGCTTTCATCTAATGCAGTAAATGGTGCATCGTGAGTTAAAGGTGCACTTATTCTTCTTCTTTCTCGAGCTTCTCGAACGTTTGTGGTTTTTATAATTTCTAGAGATCCCATGTGATACAAGTTTATTAATAAATGTCAATATCGGCCTAAGATACTAATGTATTTAAAATATTTGTCAAGCCTTTATTTACGTTCGCCTTCCAAGTGAAATATTCCGGCTTTTGTAATTTTAACATCAATGATTTGTCCTGTTAAATCTTTATCTGATTCGAATTGTACTTCTTTAAAGGCGCGACTCCTCCCAATTCGTTTGTTGCCGTTAATGTGAGTCACCAATACCTTTAGGGTTTGGCCTATATATTTCTTGTGAGACTTTTCTGCACATTCCAATAAAAGTTTGTTCATATGATGCCAGCGCTTTGCCTTTAATTCGTGTGGAATGTCGTCTTTCAGCTTTTTTTCAGAATATGTACCTTTGCGAGGTGAATAGCGGGATAAAAAGCACATGTCCCATTCCATTTCTTTGTACATATTGTAAGTGTTTTCGTATTCTTCGTCGGTTTCCCCACAAAAGCCTACAATAATGTCTGTGCTGATGGCGCAGTCTGGCATGGCACTTTTGATTTTTTTCACAATTTCTATGTATTCGGCAGTTTTGTAATTGCGATTCATTCGGCGAAGTGTGCGGTCGTCGCCAGACTGAACTGGCATATGAAAATATGGGCAAATTGTTTTTAGAGCTGCCATTGAGCCTATTAATTCATCTGTGAAATCACGGGGATGTGGAGATGTGAAGCGAAGCCTTTTGAGCCCGTTTTCAGAAAGTTTGTCTACTTCGCGGAGCAATGTTGAGAAAGGGCTGCTGCCAAATT
The DNA here is from genome assembly GCA_018658105.1 of Candidatus Peregrinibacteria bacterium. GTDB lineage: Bacteria > Patescibacteriota > Gracilibacteria > UBA1369 > 2-02-FULL-48-14 > JABHVW01. The sequence continues at coordinate 3,442 of JABHVW010000009.1, read as the reverse complement.
TTTCGAATTTGCCGGATTTTTTGTCGTTAAAAGAAAGCCCATAAGAATTAACTGTTTGGCCAACTAAAGTAATTTCTACAGCGCCTTCTTCTACATGGCGCTTGCACTCCTCAATGATGTCTGTGAAATCTCGACTATATTCGCGGCCACGAGTAAAAGGAACAATGCAGTATGTGCAGAATTTGTCGCATCCGGTCATGATTGGAACAAAAACGCTGAATTTTGTGGCTTTCTTAGGAATGATTTTAAAATAATTTTCTAGCGTGCCTTCGTCTAGTTCATCTTTATACTCAAGGCTTGGATCTACTTTTTTCATTAATTTTGGGAGCTTTGCTACGTCTTCAATGCGAAAAGCTATGTCTAACTCGGGCATTCGGCGCAGAAGCTGATCGTGTTTTTCATCGTGCTCTGTAGAAGTTTTGCTAACCATGCATCCCGTGATTGCGACCTGTAAATCTTGCTTAGTCTTTTTTAAATCTGCAAGTTGTCTGCGTAGGCCAAGCACTCTGTCTTCAGCTTTTTGCTTAACGCTGCAAGTATTGAAAATGAGCATGTTTGCCTCTTTTCCATCAGCGGCTTTTTCGTAACCCAAGCGTTCTAAAACGCTCGCGATTCGTTCTGAATCTGAGGTGTTCATTGCACAGCCGTAGGTCTGAATGTGATACTTCATAAGTTCATTTTCCGGAAAGCGAAGATAGCAGAGGCTACGCTATATGGGAACTGTTTTCTTCTTTGGTTGAATCGGTTAACTACTTCTTGAAGGTGGAGTTTTTCTTTTTCTACAAGTACGCTTAGGTCTTCGATGTCTTTTTTTGCCTCAAGGAAATGCACCGACTTGTTCTGTGGTTTTGTAATAAATTCAAGAAGGGATTTTTCGAAAGCCCATTCATCTTCATTTGTGAATTTATCTTGAAAGACCTGTCTTTCTGTAAGAATTCTATGCCAATCGTTTTTTAAACTTTCTTCGCCGCGGAGACTTTCGAGCAAAAATGGGACCGTGTCTCTGCGCTTTTCTAAATCGCGTTTGAGCAGTTTTTCTTGGTGCATTGCCTCGCGAAAATCTATGAGCAAATTTTGCCTTAGCCAAAGCAGCCAAATGAAAGCAAGAACTGCGATGCCAATAATAATTAAGAAAGTGTTTTCCATTAAGTGTGGTGGATTAATGATTCGTGCTTTTGTTCGAATTTTTCTTTGTCTATGTACTGATCGCGAATGTCTAGGATAATTCTGGCGCTGTTATATGGGTCGCGGACATGTTGAATTTTAAACATAATATCTCTGGCTGCGGTTTGCATTTCAAGTTTTCCGTAATGGAAAATGCTGCCGAGCATCCCCCTTTCTATCCCTTTTACATCTTGAATCTGCCCAATGTTTGTTTCTGAAACTTGGCGGTGAAAAAGATCAATTTGGTCGTGAGCTACAATTCTTTCGTTTGTGACAATAATTATATCGAGCTCTTCGTTGAGCCATTTTATGTATGTGATTAGCATCATGAAAAGGAAGTAAACGAGGACCCCAATTATGATGAGTAAAATTGTGTCGGTGAGCACTCCGTCCCAAAGTAGGATTGGACTGACCACTGCAACTGTTCCTGGGATTAAAGCAAGAAAGGCGAAAATTGCTGCGATTTTTACGTCGATGATCCAGTGTTTGCGAACGAGTAATTGAATAACTTCACCGGGTTTTTGTCCGGGAAATTTGTAGTTTGAGTATGCCTTTGTGTTGTGTGTCATTATTTATACTTTAACAGATTTAACGAGCGTGCTGCAAAAGTAGCTCTGAGATTTTTTCTAGAGTATTGCTTGCCTTGTGTGTTTTTGGCCTTTTCGGCAGGAGGATAAGTTGGGAGTGAGCTTCTTTTTTTTCGTCTGCCATTGTGAATAATTTTGATCTTGCGATTAAGGCCTGTGCGTTTGCGACTTGGTCGCCTCGGCTTGCGTGCAAGCCAAGCGGGTAAAGTAGGCTTGGAATTTGCAAAGCCTCAAGTTCGGCTAGGCTGCCGGCGCCAGCACGGCTTAGCGCGAGCGAAGCGAGCGCGTAGATGTCTTTCATTTCTTCATGAACATATGGCAGTGAGTGATAATGTGCTTCGTTTTTCCTCTTACCTTTGCCATGCCCTGTTATGTGAATAACATCGAATATTTCTGTTAGCCTTTCTTTTTCATCTTTTATAATTTGATTGATTTGCTGTGCACCGCTGCTTCCGCCCATTACCAACAGAACTGGTTTTTTACATTTGAAGCCCGTGAGCTTTTTTCCTTTTGCAATGCTTCCATTAAATATTTCTGAACGAACTGGATTGCCAACAAAAATACATTTCTTTTTATGCTTTCCCATTTCATGTTTTGCTTCGCTGAATCCGAGTAGAATTTTCTTTGCGAAAGGTGCTGAGATTTTTGTGGTTAAACCAGGAATTGCATCTGACTCGTGAATTAAAACTGGAATTCTTCTGAGCCATGCAGCAACTACAACTGGGAATCCAACAAAGCCACCTTTGCTGAAAACTAAATCTGGTTTTAATCGGCCAAGTATAATCCATGCTTGAAAAATCCCGAGTGGGATCCTGAATAAATCTAAAAAATTATTTAAATCAAAATATCTGCGTAATTTGCCAGTGCTGATTGCTTCAAAATGTATTCCGGCTTTTTTGCATAGCTGACCCTCGGGCCCTTTGCGAGAGCCGATATATGAGAACTTTGCCTGCTTTTTAATAGCGGTGGCTATAGCGATATTGGGGACGACGTGACCGGCTGTTCCGCCTCCTGTTAGAAGAATATGCATTGTGATTTGTGAATTTTGAAATATTTAGTAGCACTCCCACGGCCATAAGAGTGGTCACCATCGACGAGCCGCCATAGCTCATGAATGGCAGGGTGATTCCCGTAATTGGGAAAAGTGCCGTGTTCACCATAATGTTAATGAAAGCTTGGGCAGAAATCCAGGTACTAATGCCCGAGGCCAAGAGCATGGCGAATTTATTTGGTGCGTGGTTTGCAATTTGAAAGCCTCGATAAGCAATGAGCGCATAGAGCAGAACGATTAAAGCGGTTCTAATAAAACCGAGCTCTTCGGCGGATGCTGCAAAAATAAAATCATCGGCAGCTTGAGGGAGCCAATAAGATTTTTGAACACCTTGAGTTATACCCTTCCCCCAAATTCCGCCACTACCGATTGCAATATTTGCCTGACGCGTTTGCCAACAATAATCTTCTAGGCACTCTGCATCTGGACTGAAAAATGCCGTGAAGCGATTGCCGATATAGTCCACATTTGCGACTACAATGAGCGTGAAAATAACTGTGACCAGGCCACCGACTGCGAAATGCTTCCAACTGGCGCCGGCCAGAAAATAAATAACTGCGGCGATGCTGGCCATTACAAAAGTTGAGCCGAGATCTGGCTGCAACATAACAAGAATTATTATGGGGCTTGTGATCATAAT
>JABHVW010000012.1 GCA_018658105.1 Candidatus Peregrinibacteria bacterium | reverse complement strand
ATTGACCCCATTCTACTCGAGCTTGGGCCACTAGAAATTCGTTATTACGGATTATTTTTCGCGCTCAGTTTATTTTTTGGATACATGCTAGCCCGCAAAATGTGCAGCATTAAAAAGCTCTCACTCGACACCCTTGATTCACTAATTTTTCACCTCGTACTCGGCCTAATCATCGGTGCAAGATTCGGCCACATTCTTTTTTATGAACTCGACTTTTACCTAAGCAATCCCGCAGAAATATTACAGATTTGGAACGGTGGACTTTCAAGCCACGGTGCCGCACTCGGACTAATTGCCGCATATGCATTTTTCTTATGGCGAAACAAAAAAGTTAAATTCTTCGACCACGCAGACATCATTTCTATAGTCGCAGCTTTCCCAATAATTTTCGTTCGACTCGGCAATTTTTTCAACAGCGAAATTCTCGGCCGACCCTGGGATGGCCCCTGGGCAATTACATTCAACAGAATCGATGAAATTCCAAGGCACCCAACAGTTCTCTACGAAGCTCTGCTCGGCTTAATCGTATTAGCAATTCTCTACTCACTTTGGCTCAAAAAACATCGCACAGCAAAACCTGGCTTTTTCCTCGGTCTATTTTTCATGATTTACTTTGGCGGACGCTTTCTCACTGAATTCACAAAAGAACTCGCCATTCATGAGAACTTACTCGGCCTCACAACCGGTCAACTTTTAAGCATTCCATTTGCATTAATTGGAATCTACCTAGTAATCAAAAAATCTAAGTAAAGTGTCTAATGCCACAACCGGCCCAGCCACCCTCACAGCTAATTCAAGCCAGCCATTTTCGAATGCAACAATTAAACTTTCAGTACATGCTAAAACATGTGAAATATTCGCCTTTACCAAGGCTGAAATAAATTCAGGAGCAGACATATCCATAATGCCATCTAACTCAGAAAGCGTAATAGCATCTAACTTCTCATGAGAATCAAGATATGCAGTTAATCCCTCATTAAAAGTTAGATCAGTCCTATCTAAATATTCAACGGCAAAATTCTCCATAATAAAAAATTAAGTGGTGCCTAGGGCGGGAATTGAACCCGCACTTCCCGGAGGAAACGAGATTTTAAGTCTCGCGTGTCTACCAATTCCACCACCCAGGCACGGGCGCAGTTTAACAAAGCCTAGCCCACACAACAATGCGAATTAAGTGAGATTTGGAGGCAAGGACGGGATTCGAACCCGTGTGGTACGGTTTTGCAAACCGCTGCGTAACCGCTCCGCCACCTTGCCATTCGTACAAGATTTGTATCACATCAGAACCAGAAGGTCCATCTTCATGCAAAAAATTACTCGCCTATTTCTACCTTTGGCTGATCCAAATGCCCAGCCCTCAAAACTCTATATTCACCACTGGCTTCATCCAAATCATAAATATTAAAATTCGACTTAATATCAAATCCATCAAAGTGTCTTGCAAAATTCATTGAAAGACTTCCATCTGGGCTTTGAACCCTATGAAAAACATCCGTAGGCCAACCAAAAATATGCGCCCCCTCATGAATAATTTCGCCATTATGCAAAAGCTTATTCTTATAAACTTCAAAAGTCTCAACTTTCGCATGAGCAATATTATATAAATCCACAACACGCTTACCTTCGAAAACAATCAAATTATCTTCCTGATTCGGATGCATATACCAAGGCCTAGCACAATCATCTTCGGCAATACTCGGGCTCTGCGCCCCAGCCTGATGCTCGACCCTATCCACAGCCGAAAGCCCCTCCACAATCCCCGGAATATTATGAAACTGCACACTTGGCGTACTTCGAATTTCAGCCAAAGGAATTACAAAACAAAGTCCTGCAATAATATCATTTCGAGTATTCATAAATTCAATTTAAGTATTCAAATTTTACCAGTAAACAAAAAAACGCAACAGCAAACTTGGTCCAAAATGTAACGAGTGTTACCATTACCTCAATTAACCACACCACATGATCCAATACATAATCTTTTCAATATTCGCATTTATCTTTTTCGCAAAAAGCGCACAAGTACTTTTAAGAGTTAAAGACGCAGAAAAAAATCTCGACGATTACAAATCAGGCAAAAGAAAAGACCTCTTTGGTCTAATTTGGTTCGCCGGCCCAAACGCATGGTCACAACGTGCAATGATACAAATGTTCGGCAAAAAATTCCTACTCATCAACATCAAAATCGGCGGCGCAGCATGCGCCCTTGCTAGCATTGGCACAATACTTTCCATTTTCCTGTATGCAGGGCTCTAGTCGCAATGCGCATCAATCAATTCAGGTACAGCATCAACCTTAATGCAATAGCCTACACTGGATAGCTCAGGGCAACGAGCCATAATAAGTCTACGATACTTAGTATCCACACAAGTCCCATCAGATTCACTTAGCATTTTTTCAAGTACAGCTAGCTCACAATTTCTATCACAGCCATCCGTATCTGCCTCAACAACTGTTAGCTCTACATCATTAGCAGATGTCATGGCTTTGACTCGTTTTGAAAAACCGGCTACTTCATCCAAGATCGTAAAAGTAATCACCCCAAGTCCCATGCAAGCAATACTCATCGCAATTTTTTCACCCCTTCTTGAAGATAATCCATCTGATAACATATATATTTGATTAGACCATCACTCTACATTAAACTCAGCTTTTGTCAATAGCCGCTAGGTTTTGCTTTCGTGAGATTTAATTGCGCTAAAAAGCATGAGGAAGAAGAGCTGAGCACGCGTAGTGATTTTTCTTAGGGTCTTGTGGGTTCCCTAAGAAAAAAATCACGAGCCTAAGTGAAGCTATGATGACGAATAACAGCTAGGAGGGAGAGCCCACGAGAGGGAACCTTCGGTGCCCTTTCGTGAAAAATGGTGGATCAGCTGGGACTTGAACCCAGGACCAGCGGATTAAGAGTCCGATGCTCTACCAACTGAGCTACTGATCCACACCGAAAGGATCCTAACAAAGTGCGAGCCCAGACTCAAGTTTATTACTAATTAGAATTATCCTCCTCAAGATCAGGAACAAGTCTAAGAAAATACTCAATAACTTTAGGTTCCTCAGGAGCATCTTCCTCAATAACATCAGTAGCTATAGAAGTTAGAGGAGCTAAAGCAGTTAAATCAATTGGAGGGAAAACACCTCTCTGAATAACAGGAATTTCAGGAAGCATAGATTGAGCCCTAGCATGCATAGAAATTGGAGTATCAACTTTTTTAAGATCATCCTTCGTAACAGAAGTCAATCTATCTCCAAACTTAACTACAAAAGATAAAACTGAACACGTTGAAACACACAGAATCCTATGTACCATACCAGCAAATACATCAGTAACATCACTTAATACCTCCCTCACTCTTGAAACAGATTCAACAACTATTCGAATCTTACCAATCGATGGTGACAACAGAGGAGTATACATAAACATTTTTAAATCCAGCGAATATTACACAATAAAATTCGAGATGTCAATGGGTGCAAACCAACATCATAAACGCTACAATATACACATGAAATTAAAAACAGTTTTCCTCTGCCAAAAATGTGAATTCCAAACAAGTAAATGGGTAGGCAAATGCCCATCTTGTGAAAGTTGGAACAGCTTTGTAGAAGACGTAATCAATGTTGGTAAAGCAGCAAAAATTTCTAGTGTTGTTCGTCCTCGAACACGCGAAAAACCAAAAAAAATAAGTGAAATCCCAAAAACAAAAGAACGTTGCAAAACAAATATTGAAGAGTTCGACCAAGTACTCGGTGGCGGAATTGTTGAAGGTAGCTTAATTCTACTTTCCGGTGAGCCAGGAATAGGCAAATCAACCCTCACCTTGCAAATTGTTGACCGCATAGCAAAACAGAAAGAAAAAGTTATCTACATCAGTGGCGAAGAATCTGTTGAGCAAATTTCTAGCAGAGCAAAAAGGCTTGGTGTCACTCAAGAAAATATAGAAATCTTATACGAAACAAATCTCGAAAATATTATTGAAACTATCAACAAAGAAAAACCAGAATTTTTAGTTTTGGATTCCATCCAGGTAATCGCCTCACAAGAAATCTCAGGCGTAGCTGGCAGTTTAAGCCAAGTAAGGTACGTTACCGAGGCAATAATGAATACGATCAAAACCCTCGGCATACCTACCCTTTTAATCGGCCACGTAACTAAAGACGGTAACATCGCAGGCCCAAAACTCCTTGAACATCTAGTAGACACAGTTTTAATAATTGAAGGTGAACGCGACCACGAGCTCCGAATGCTTCGGGCATTAAAAAATCGCTTTGGAAGCATCAGCGAAATTGGGATCTTCGAGATGCAAGAGAAAGGTTTAATTGAACTTAAAAATCCCGGCCAAAAATTAATTGAATCCAGACCAGAAAACTCAATAGGCAGTTGCCTCACAATTACCATGGAAGGCAATCGACCTCTTGTAATAGAAGTTCAGGCTTTAGTAAGCCACACTCACTTTGGCTACCCTAAAAGAGCCGCGAGTGGCTTCGACAAAAATCGTCTCGAATTATTAATTGCTGTTATGCAAAAACACAGCAAAATTAAACTCCACGAACACGATGTATATATCAATATTGTCGGTGGACTTCGCCTACGTGACCCCGCCGCAGACCTTGCCATTTGCCTTGCAATTTCCTCCAGTTTTGCTAAAAAGCCATTGCCCAAAAACACATGTGCTTACGGTGAAGTTGGCTTAACAGGTGAAATCCGTCCAGTTCGAAGAGAGAAAGAAAGAGACAAAACTGCAAAGAAACTCGGACTAAATAAATGCCTACTTAACCAGATCAAAAACTTGACAAATTAGTGCATTATGGGTAAATTTGAACCTTACCCTGTTTTATGAAACCTCTACGTATTTCAGCAGTTGACCCAGATGGTAATCGCGTACTACGTGAAAACACAATTGGACAACTTGCCGCTTCAAACGTAAAAGATATTCCTCATCCGGAACTATCTCGATTTCAACAAGATGTCGAAACAGCTACAAGCAAAGAAGAGATAGATTTAGCGATCAAAGCAGTATTATTCGCAATTGACCATTGTTTAAAAAGTGAAACATTCGAAATCCCCGCTGGGATCAGAGATAATCCAATTTACGCTCATTTCGTTGGCAAAAGAATGCCAACGAAAATCGCAGTTGATGCTGAAAAACAATTGATTGCAGATGATCTAGATTATGTCACTGAATTAACCCCTATAAAATTCAGAAATGTACTTGGTTTCTTCCCTTTTGTAATCAACGAAGAACGTGTTTACGAACAACTTGATGCTTTATCTGAAGCTTTAGTAAAGGCAATTATCGAAGAGACTCATACGGTACATGATGAAACAAGAAATAAAGCTAAAGATACAGTTAAGAATACTCTCATTTACCTGTTAAGAGAAGCCATTGAACGCTTTGACAAACAAAAAGTTATAGGACTTGGCGACACCATATTTTCTGCAAAAGAAATCCGCGATGCAGTGGCCCTAGCAAAAGAAGAAATAAATGGACAAAGAAAAACCCCCGAAGAAAAAGATACCATCTTAGCAGAAAAACTTGGTCTGACTGATCTTGATCAAAATCTACTTGTATCAAGTAGACAACTTGCCTGGAGTTACTATTTCAAACACCTTGAGAAGCTCTCTACAGCAAATAAAAGATTGATTAGATTAACCGACTCAACAGAAGGTGATGATACAGATACACAAGAAGGTTCAGTAGACGGATCCATAATCTTTCGATGTAACAGCCTATATGCAATGTTAAATTACGCACTACATGCATCCGAAGGGGGCAGCATCGCAGACAGAGCAACCATGAAAGCGGTTGCACATTTAAGTGGTTTATTTTATCTAATTTTAAAAAATGAGTTATTCCAAAAAACAGAATCTGCTTGTGAGAAAATTGATAGAATCCTTGCTGAAGAAATCTTAACTGAAGCCACAGAGGTTATCACCATATTCAGAGATTCAGAGAAAAGAATTGTAAAAGAAGCTACTACAGATGGAAATGATATACGAGTGAGCCTTCGTAAAATAAAGGGGAGCGATAGCGAGCAGCGAGTACATTTTGTAGACCTTAGATTTAAAACAGAAGACTCTGTAGAAACAAAGCTACTAATTTACCCAAGCTACGACTTAGAAGACATTCCAGACTATATCGCTGGTACTCTTATAATGTGGGATCTAAATTATGAAGATTTGGATCCAAAGAAAATTCAAGAGTTAAGAGAGATTGGTATAGAAACAGGACAAAAGCTAGGAATGGCACACGCAGATGGGAAAACCAGAGACGAACTAAATCCTGGTGAATTTATGGTCAAAAATAACTTCAAAGGAAATGGTAAAAACAGAAAATCAGCCAAATACAGGGCAATGAAAATATGCGGTTATACAGGGACAGCAGAAAATCCTGGAACAAAAGTAGAAATTCAAATAATTTTAGAAGATGAATTTAGAGCAAGTAACGACATGAACTCCCCAAAGAGCCATTGGTACTATGATCTCGAAAGAGGGCTTGAAGTTAACGCTATTCTACATCGCGACACTAGTCATCCTGAAATAGTAGCCTTAAACACAGCAACTAGAAAACGATTAAGAGCTCATAAAGCAGGTCTGGAAATTGCTACTTAGCTGAGTGGCAAGTTGCTGAGGCTGCATAGCACGAAGCTCCGCCACCTTCTCCCCCACCTCAACTACACCCGAGATTTCATTTCGCTTACCCCTTATTGACTGTGGCGCCAAATATGGGCAATCAGTTTCAATCAAGATCAAATCTGCCGGCGCATGCTTCGCCGCCTCCTGAACATCGGCAGCCTGCGGATAAGTAACAACTCCACTAAATGAAGTATAGAAGCCCTCAGCCCAAACCTGTTTAGCAAATTCAAGCCCATAACTATAACAATGAAAAACAACCTTTTCAGCTTTTTCTTCCAACAAGATCCGCAAAGTATCATCAGCAGCATCCCTCGAATGCACAATGCAAACTAAATTGAGCTCCTTTGCCAAACGAATATGTTTACGAAAAGCCTCCTGCTGTGCCTCTTTTGAATGGCTCATATGATGATAGTCCAAACCAGTCTCACCAATCCCAACAATTCGCCCTAGCCTCGCCAAAGCCGCCTCACGAATCCAAACAATTTCCTCATCAGTTAACTCATCACAATCACAAGGGTGCACACCCAAAGTTCCATACATAAAGTCATACTTTTCAAGAAGCTTCAAAGTTTCTCTATTTGCCCATGGATTAAAACCCACACAAATCATTTTATCTACACCAGCATCACGAGCACGCTGAATCATTTCAGCCCGATCTTTATTGAAAGGCTTCGCGAAAGGATGGCAATGAGTATCAATCCACATATGATAGAATTACACCCGCATCATAACACCCTTACGCCATGGCAAAAACTGAAATGCTCCTACAAGAGCTTGTAGATCTAAAAAAGAAAGAATTAAAAGGCATGCAAATACGCGCCGCTCTACGTTTCGTATTTATTACACTCCCAATGTTTGCACTCATCATATTGAGCATTTACGGTAGCGTAATACTTTTTGAACAAGTACAAAATACAATCACAGATTTACCAAATACTATTGGCACACAAATCGAAGATGCCGGCTCAAATCAAATCGACGGCATATTAGAACAATTCGGATACTAATCCTTTGAAGCTTCTGCCAAACGCCTTGTTTGATCTTCCATAATTAAAGACTCCACAATTTGGTCAATATTGCCATCCATAATTCCTGGCAGATTACTGAAATTTTTCCCGATCCTGTGATCCGTCACCCTATCTTGCGGGAAATTATAAGTGCGAATTTTATCACTACGATCTCCACTTCCAATCTGAGCTAAACGCGCCTCACCCAATTCTTTAGACCGTTTTTCCTCTTCTGCTGCATATAAACGTGAGCGCAAAACACCCATAGCCTTAGCCTTATTTTTATGCTGCGACTTTTCATCCTGACAAATCACAATCAAACCACTCGGCACGTGCGTCAAACGAACAGCCGAATCAGTCGTATTCACACTTTGCCCACCGTTTCCTCCACTTCGAAACACATCAATTCTAATATCATTCGGATCAATTTGTACATCCATCTCTTCAACTTCAGGCAAAACCACAACAGAAACTGCCGAAGTATGCACTCTTCCTTTCGATTCAGTCTCAGGAATACGTTGCACCCTGTGCACACCACTTTCATATTTCATTCGGCCATATGCATTCGCGCCATTAACTTTGAAAATCATCTCTTTCATACCTTTATCACCAGGACTTTCACTAATCATTTCTGTAGAAAATTTCTGCTCTTTAACGTAACGCAAATACATTCTAGACATTTCTTCAGCAAAAATCGCAGCTTCAGTACCACCCGCACCTGCACGAATTTCCATAATACAATTTTTCCCGTCATTTGGATCTTTCGGCGCAAGCTCAAGTTTCAACTCCTCCTCTGCTTTTGTTAGATTCTCTTTCGCCCCTTTCAACTCCTCCTTTGCCATTTCGCGCATCTCTTCATCTGAATCACTCAATAATTGCTCACTTTCTTCAATTGTTTTTTCGTAACCTTGCATTTCAACATACAAAGTCACCGCTCTTTCAATTTCTCGACGTCTCTTAATTAGTTTTTGAAAAACCGGTTGATCAGCAATAACTTCAGGATCAGCCATTTGCTTTTCCAGCTCATCGAATTCCTCCTTTAATTTTTGTAATTTATCTTTCATTTCGCGGCCATACTAGGTTATTTCCTCTCTAAAATAAAGTGCCTATCTAAATCTTGATAATCACGGCACAAAGAAAACTCATAATGAGAAAGATGTTTTCGTGCCAAAGCTTCAATCCCTCTACCTTGAGTAAAACCGATTTCACCCAAAATCAACTTAAATGCCCTCTCTTGATCGTTAATCTGTTTAAATAGCTTTTCATATAAAGCTAAGCCATCACTACCGCCAAAAAGCGCAGTATGCGGCTCATGTTGTTTAACGTTTTCTGAAATAAAATTATTCGTTTCAACACCAATATAAGGCAGATTAGCCACCAAAACATCATAATCTTCATGAGGTACTTTTTCTAACAAGTCAGACTCCAAAAGCGTCAAATCTACATCATGCAAAGCACAATTTTTAGTAGCAACTTTCAAAGCGTCTTTGCTCACATCCGTAGCTGTCAGTTCAAATTTCGGCTTAGTTTTTTTCAAAGAAACCGCAATCGCCCCACTGCCAGTTCCAAGCTCAAGCACACGAGCCGAATCATGAGCCCTATCCAAAATATAATCCACTAAGCGTTCAGTTTCACCACGTGGCACCAAAACCCTCTCATCAACATAAAAATTCAAACCATAAAATTCCTTTTCATTAATTAAGTAAGCCACCGGAACACCTTCTTTAATCTTAGTCCAAGCTATTTGCAAATCACCCAGCTTATCTACCGGAATTTCCACCTCAGGATGAGCAAGCAATTGCAGTCGATCTGTATCTAAAAGCGCAGATAAAAAAACCTCCATTTCTACACGGAGTTCTTCCTTTTGTGCCTGCTCCAAAATACGTCCAACATTCATAGCATCAGATTACACTAGAATTAAGACTATAGGTAGTATTTCTTTCTTTCACGCTCTGCTCTGTACTTTTCACGGATCAAAGCTGAACCTCTTACTTTTCTTTTGCTAACGTGCCTTTTATCGTCACGGTAACGGCGAGATTTAACAAGATTCCCAACTCGAGAACGATTAAACCACTGTTTCAAACGTGAAACACGTTTTTCAGATGATTCTTTCGGATCGAACTTAACGAAATAGTTTTTTGCTCTTGCCATATATATTAAATTAGCCCGCCGATTATAGGGAATCTAATCCATAAGGTCAACACAAAACTCAAAAACCTTTACTCCGTTTCATCAAGGTATTTTTGGTAGGCCCCAAGCACTAATTCATGAACAACAGGTGAAAACGCATAAGCTTTTTTTCCCATCTTAATTATCATTCCACACTCATATTCATCATCACCATCAGGATCTTCACAAAATAAATATGTATCTTTTTTACCCTCAACCTTTTCAAGTCTATATTCAACAGATTCAAAAACATTATTCAAAATCTCAATTAAATGCTTCAAATCTTGAAAATCACCAATCTCAAGTAATATATCTTGCTCTTCTGCTAATTCGACGAGGTAATCCATATTTAATAACTTTACATTTCTAATAATTATACCATATTGCAGGTTAATATTCAAGATTATCAGCCCGAATCCCTCTTAACTGTCGAAGACGATAAATCCTCTAAATTAAGCCATATTTCATAATTAAAGACCGCTGCCTTAGCATTTCCCCTAGAATAAAGTGCCGTACATTCACCCCCATCATCATGATAAATGAATACTTTTAAGCGTTTTTCCTCTTCAAAAATATCCAAATCACCACAGGCTTCCTTACTCAAGTTGAACTCAATTTCAAAACTTCTAGAAGTACTCAAAGGATCAATCTTGCCGAAACAATACTGATTTTGACCTGCCGAACTCAAATAAGCTCCAGTATGCTGCAAAAAAGCACCCGGATGCTCCTGCGGCACAATAAAGCCATCTGTAAAGAAAACTTTATCGTCACTACCACGCAAAACTGGCGACACATTTGCATTTTGCCTGACCACCAAAAAATTCGGCTCAAGCTGCATTACCTTATCGTGACACTCAGCAGCCAAGTAAGAAACAAAACCAGTATCGAAATAACCTTGCTCAGGCCCATCATAAATACTCTGCACACAAGCAGCGCTTAAGACCGGTAATAGATATATTTTTTTCATAAACAAACAATAAACAAATCCACCTGAAAAAAAGCTGAATTTTTCCTGAATACTTGCCAGACATGAAAAAACAATTGAAAAACAGATCAAAAATCTATAGCCTATTAGACAAACAACTAAATGCAAACAAACAATTACATCAGCATTCAAGAGTTTGGCGACCTCAGCAAAGAGCACCCAGACCTTCTAATCACAACTTTGCATGGCAGCATGAAAAAAGACACTGCTTTCATGAAAACTTTTGGCAATTTAGAAGATTACTTACATCCAGACGATATTGCCCATCTACAAGATTACATGGATCTAGAATGCGACATTGGAACAGATCAACTTGCAGACAGAACTGCCGAACTTACAAATGAAAAACTTTCTGGAAAATTTCTAATTCGCAGAATTAAAAACGAAATGCATAGAGGTTTTTTAGATGGAAACAGAGTACATTTCACCGGAATTAAAGATTCAGCCCTGAGATTAATTTGGTATGAATTACCTGAGAGTATGCAAGATAAATTAAGAGAAATTCACGCTGAATATTTACATGAAATCTGGCAGCATTCTGAAGGTGCTAAATTTATTTTAGACATCCATTCAATGTGGAGCCAACATCCAATTGCTTCAAAAGAAGTTGAAGGAGTTAAGAAAAACATCGAAATATGCGGCGCTCTACAACGCTACATTCAAGCATTTTTAAATGGTACAGAAAACAGACCAATCAATCTGATTACACATGATGGCAGCCAAAGAATATCTGACAAAAAACTGAATGAACTGATCATTGAAGGCTCCTTAAAAGCATTCCCTGAATGGCACGCATCCGAAGACAACCCATACGACATGCATGGCGATTTAACAATTGCTCGCCGCTTAGTTTTAATCACCCAATCAAATGGTGGAAACGGTTCAGTTGTAGACATACCAAAAGGTTTACTCACAAATCACTTAAAGCCCGCTGGCAAAGTTCTAAGAGAAGAAGATATCAACATCTCACAAGTCGAAAGAATGGCCGATGTACTCAGCACTGCTCTAGCCAAACGTATTTTAGAAAACTCAAACTAAATATCTAGATTCTTCACACGTTTTGCATGTGTTTGAATGAATTTTTTACGTGGCGCAACTTCGCTTCCCATCAATGTTTGGAAGATATGATCAGCCTTTTCAGCATCATCAATAGTCACACGCATCATCGTTCGCTTTTCAGGATCCATAGTTGTATCCCAAAGTTGATCCGCATTCATTTCACCAAGACCCTTATAACGTTGTATACCATATTTTCTATCTCCAAATTCCTTAATAATGTCATCTCTTTGCTTATCTGAATATGCATATTTTGCAGTTTTACCAGCTTGAACTTTATACAAAGGCGGCTGAGCAATATATAAATATCCTCCATCAATTACTTCACGGAAATACCTAAAGAACAAAGTAAGAAGCAGCGTACGAATATGCGCTCCATCTACATCGGCATCGGTCATAATTACAATTCTGTGGTACCTAAGTCTCTCAAGAGAAAAAGTCTCACCAATACCAGTTCCCAAAGCAATAACTAAATTTTTCACCTCATTATTTGCTAGCATTTTATCTAAACGAGCCTGCTCAACATTCAAAATCTTACCTCTCAAAGGCAAAATTGCTTGGAACTCACGATTTCTACCTTGCTTAGCTGAACCTCCCGCAGAATCACCCTCTACAATGTAGATTTCAGATTGAGAAGGATCTTTACTAGAACAATCCGCAAGTTTACCAGGAAGAGTCATACCCTCAAGTGCACCCTTACGAATAACGGTATCACGAGCAGCGCGAGCCGCGAGGCGAGCACGTTGTGCCAAAGAACATTTACCAATAATCGATCGAGCATCATTCGGATTCTCAGTTAAATACTCTTCAAACAATTCACTAAACACAGATTCAACCGCAGTTCTCATTTCTGCATTACCAAGCTTACTTTTCGTTTGACCTTCAAATTGAGGATCACCAAGCTTCACAGAAATTACAGCTGTCAGACCTTCCCTTACATCATCAGATGAAAAGTTTTTGTCTTTTTCTTTAATCAATTCATTCTTACGAGCATAACTATTCAAAATCCTAGTCAATGCAGTTCTAAACCCAGTCAAATGCATACCACCCTCTGTAGTATGAATATTATTTGCAAATGTAAACACTGTCTCTTGATAAGCCTGCGTATATTGCAAAGCAACTTCAACCAAACCATCATCTGTATCTTTTTCAACATAAATCACACTACCAAGCGCATCTTTATCACGATTGATGTGTTGAACATATGAGCGAATTCCACCCTCAAAATAAAACATAGCTTTGCGGCCATCTCTTAAATCTTGAATGCGAATTGTCACACCTTTTGTAAGATAAGCTTGTTGTCGAAGACGATTATTAATCGTATCAAAATCAAAGTCAGTATGTTCAAAAATTGTTGGATCAGGCGTAAAGGAAATCTTCGTTCCTGTTTCAGTCGATTTACCCTCTTCTTTCAAACCACCTTGTGCATCACCTTTAGCATATTCTTGTACATAAGTTTTTCCATTTCGCTTAACTTCAGATTTCAATTGAGATGAAAGCGCATTTACCACAGACACACCCACACCATGCAAACCACCTGAAACCTTGTAACCACCACCACCGAATTTACCACCGGCATGCAGAACAGTTAAAACAGTTTCTAAAGCAGATTTACCAGTTGTTTTATGCTTATCGACAGGAATACCACGTCCATCATCTTGAACACTTAAAGATCCATCTTCATGTATTTGAACAAGGATGTTTTCACAGTGCCCAGCCATCGCTTCATCGATTGAATTATCTACGATTTCCCATACTAAATGATGAAGTCCGGCAACGTCAGTAGTACCAATGTACATACCAGGACGCTTACGAACAGCTGCTAAACCTTCAAGAACTTGAATCTGATCCGCTGAGTATTCTTCTTTTGTCATTTATCAAAATTAATGCGCCGGAATTCTAGCAGACAAGCCACCAAGTGTCACATCTTTTTTATTTTTTTCTCACAGAAACAGCCCCACGCAGAGAGACCTGTTCCTCTCTAAAACGCCCTCCACATCTCAAGTTTTGATTCGGAGTATAAAGCAAGGTAAAACCCTCTACTCTAACATTTTCAGAAAGAGGTACTGTAAAAGTGCTACCATTTGAATATGTAATTTCAATAGGACGTGAATAGCCATGTTCATTTATTGCAGCATAAATATCAGACATCAAACCACCAATTTCAGCAGTACCTTTAACCTGTTCAGCAACACACGCCCTTTCCGCTTCTGCTTCCTCTTCAGCTATTTCATCTAAAAGAAGCCTAGTTTGCCATTCAGCATGAGTCTCATTAGACCTCTGAACCCTAGGATCAACAACAGTATTAGCAGGCACAAGCTCCGGTTGAACTTCACCCTCTGATCCACCAAGAATACCATCCCTTGGTTGAAAATATTTCAGGTGACCCGTATAACGCCTAGACATAAAATTATTTGTAAAATACAAAACAGCTTTACGCCATTAAATCCACCACGTCAAGTTTACCCCTCAAGCTCTGCAGCTTCTAATGCAGCCTTCATCGCCATAATCGCAGTATTCAGATTTGATAAGTCTGTACTAGGTAAACTTTGTAAGCCATCATCAAACTCCCAAAATATCTGGCTCACTTTTTCAGTTTCACCGTCATATACACCAGAAACTGGCAAACGACTTGCGCCTAATTCACCTTCAAATGAGAATGAATCCTCAGCAAGCAATTCCAAAGTCAAAGAGTCTAAATCGAAACCTGCTGCCTCAAATTGAGATTCAGCATGAGCATATGCAACGCCATCTCTAAGCGAAGGCTCATCAGTAACTTCATCCTCCAAAACCTCTTCTTCTTCTTCAGGCTCAGCCAAAGCTTGCTCAATTACATCATGTGCAGATTCAATGGCAATTCCAGTTGAAAACCGCAAATCTTCTTCAACAACCAAGTCATATAATAGACCTGTAATTCTATCGTATCTCGCTTCAAATTTATATCCGGCAGTTCGCCCACCAATCACATCAAACAATCGCAATTCAGCATCTCCCAGAGAATCCAAATCTGCATATTGAATTTGATTGTAAACCATCGCTTGCCCTACCTCGATAATCGCATCCTCCAAAGTAATCTCAACAATAGGATTCACATCAACACCAACTCGAATTTCTTGCAAATATTCATTTAGCTCATCAACATCCTCAACTTTTTCAGAATACGCAGCCAAACCTTCTTCAAACGAAGCGTAAGAATAAAATTCAAGTGAACTCATGAAATCAATTGAAAGCTCATATAAATCCAGTTCAGAAACAAAGTAATCATAAACTGCAATTTCAGAAGATATTCCACCCAAATAAGATTGAGCAGCAATCAAGAGATCATTCGCAAGCCCCTCAGCATCTGCAGGAGAAACTTTCTTATCAATTACGAATTCAAAAAGATTAGCTAAAAATCTTAGCTTACTTTGAATGAATGTCTGTCTTTCTTCATCTAGATCTTTTGTACTACCTGAAAGAGAAAGAATCTTCGCCTCCAAATCAGATAAAAGCACAACATCATCAACTGAATAAAAAACTGCATGACTTCTCAATAAAAGCTCAAGTAAAACATATTCACGATTAATTTCCGGCAAATAACGCGCCTCATCAAATACTCCACTTCTCAAAGCATTTTGAAATTCCATCTTATAACTCGCAAAAGCTTCTTCAGCCGCAAGCAAAGATGATCTATCTAAAAGACTTTCAATTTCTTGATATTGCCTTCGGAGCGAATCCAAAAGTGCATCACCAGAATATAATTTTTTAGAAACGGCCGACTTCAACGAATAAAGCTGATCACCAGGCAAAACAAAGAATAAAGACGCATAAAGCTCTTCAATCTCCTCATCTGCATATTCACCCATTTCCCATTCCGCAAGCCACAAATCACCTTCGCGCTCTTCACCATATAAATAATGACTCACCGCATAAGTCAGCGCATCTTCACCAGAATCCGAAAGCAATCGCTCTTCAGCATGTGGCAAAACAGTCACCGTCTCCTCAAATGTAGAAAGCACATCAGTTAAACCTCCAGCAACTCCATCCCTATCAGGACCAAAATCACTATTTACTTGGAAAGCATTCAAAAGCTCAATCGAAGATTCACTATATGAAGCCTCAATTGCAGAGATCTGAGTTAACAAATCAACTGAATAATCTTCATCTTTTAAATCAATTGCAGGAAACTCCTTAGACAATTTCGCTAAACGCAAACGGCCAACTGTATCTGTAACTTTCGCAGATGACACTTTAACCCTATGCAACGCTGGCACAGAAAGTGTATTCAAATCTTCATCTTCAAGTGTGAAAGTAATTTCCGAAGGATGATCCAATGCGTAAACTTGCATTGAAGATTCCTCAAGCTCCACATATGCCATATTTCCTCGTGAATCAACTCTCGCAAAATCACTAGTAACACTTACTGTAAAGTCACCAGCCAAAGTTGCAAAAAGCACTGCACCAGACTGCAAATCAACATTTACATTCCCAGTTTCCTCATCGAAATGAAGCTCAGCTTCAGCACCAGACATCAGCACTACAGAATCTCTTCCGTTTTGCCTAAGCACACTCGTTGAAGTTGATTTCACAAGCTCATCAAAGGCCATTTCACCTGAAAGCTCAAAATCATTCATCACACTAAAATCAGGCTCACCATAGCTAATCAGACTGAACATTCCCACAGTCAGCGCTATCACCGCCACAACCAACATATTTACTAGAACTGGTACTTTCATTTCATGGTTTTAATCTCTTAATTATACCAGATTTCAGCCATTTTTTGAAGGGATAAAACTTTGCAAATCCCAAAATATACCCGTATTCTAAGCGTCCTTAAAAAATCCCGATGAAAAAACTACTTTTAGGCCTAATAATCTCACTTATAAGCATTCCATTCGCAGCAGCAAGCGATTTTCAGTCTGCAATTGAATATTTAGAATTAGTTGGTGCAATAGACACCAGCAAGGAATTCCACGAAGAAAAGCTCATAAATAGAGCCGCACTCTTCAAAATCACCTTTAGAGTTGCAGGCGAAAACGGCGAAAATGACGTAAAATCCAACTATAATGACGTCCCAGCAGACGCTTGGTTTGCCCCATATGCCGCATTAGCAAAAGAAAACAACCTATTAAATTCAGAAACATTTGAGGCAGAAAGAGCAATTCGCCGAGTTGATGCGCTAAACATTTTACTAAAAGCCTATGGAATGGGCAGCCAAATCGTTAGAAGCCAAGACCGATACGACCTATTTAGCGACGTAAAAGCCGACTACCCTTTATATGACATCATTAAAAGAGCAGTCGATAACGGAATTTTAAGTGAGAACACCGCCCAGAAATTCAGACCCAACGTCTCCATTACAAGAGGTGAATTTGCAGATCTGATTTTCCAATTCGAACAAGACAACAATCTTGAACTCGCGAGCGAAGAAGAGCTTTTTCACAAGTCAGGTATTTTCGCTGATATATGGAATCGAATTAACAACGATTTATATCTCCCAAGCGGCACAAGAATTGACCCAGATGCTCTCTTTCAAGCAGCAATCAAAGGCATGCTTCTAAGCCTCGACGACAAATACACCACATATTTCAGCGAAGATGAAAATCAAATTTTTACAGGAAATATTGAAGGCGACTACCAAGGCATTGGCGTATATGTAGATCAAGATCCAGAAAATCTTGAGGTAATCATCACAGATTTTGTAGAAGGCTCACCCGCTAAAGAACTGGGCGTAGAAAAAGGTGACATCATTACTCATGTAGATGGAATTTTTGTTGGGGAAATGCAAATTGAAACTGTTGTTTCAAGAATTCGTGGAGCAGAAGGGACAGACGTACAAATCACAATTTTAAGAGATCACAAAGAGCTAGATTTCAACATCACACGTAAAGCATTAGTTTCAAAATCTGAAACTGGAGAAATAATTGAAAACAACGTTTGGTACATAGACGTCAACACTTTCGCGAGCCAAACTCCAAAAAGACTCGATGCAATTTTTGCAGAACTTGAATCAGAAGTTAAAAGGCCAAAAGCCATCGTTCTAGATTTTCGTGGAAATGTTGGAGGTTATGTAAACGCCGCAAATTATATTTCTGGCCTATTCCTTGACCACCTTGAGCCACTGATGACTTTTGATTACGGCGGAACAGAAGAAACTCTATACAACGGTGACTTCGGCCCTTACCAAGACTATCCTTTATACATTTTTGTAGATGGCCTCAGCGCATCTGCATCTGAAATTGTTACATCAACTTTGCAAGCAACTGGTAACGCAACAGTAATCGGCCACCAAACCTATGGCAAAGGCACAGCTCAACAAATCATTAACTATTGGGACGGCTCAGGCATTAAATTAACGATTGCCGAGTGGCTCAATTCAGAAAGAGTCTCAATACAAGAAGTCGGAGTTACTCCAGATATTATGATTGATGGCGACGAAGACGAACTATGGTTTCAAAAGCTGAGCCAAGAGTTGAGATAATGTTTTTGGCTGCTTACGGCGCCTCACTCTTCTAGTTTGAGGGAAAGATTCACCCAGAATTTTCACCCAATTTTGCTTCGTCCAAAGCTGCTCATAGTCATACAAAAAAACTAAATCACGCTTTTTCATTTCACGCTTTATCACACCACCCTGATGTGGCTTTTCATATTTCTTTGGCAAAGGCGAAGAAAATCCATGTGCATAATGGCAAAGCTCATGTGCAATAGTGGCTTCAATAATTTGTGCAGGAATTTTCTCATCACGAAACAAACCATTAATAGTAATAATACTAGCCGGGTTTTTCTTCAGCAAAGTCGGCCTATCCATTTTAATAGAACCAAAACGCCGCTTAGCGCGGCGCCCAAAAGCAATTTTAATCTCATTCGGCCGCTCAACATCTGCAAAATTATTCTTAAGCAGAACATCCAACCTCTCCTGTAAAAAATCATTTTCTCGCATGACAAAAACCTACATCTATGAAAGAATCAAATCAATGAAATTAACAAAAGCAAAAAATCTATTTAAAAAGGTCTTCAAAAACCAATTTGGTATACACATTGGTATGACCTTAATTGCCCTAGACCTCTTAATAATCATTCTACCAATCACACTTTCATGCCTTGGCATACTTGATAAGTCATGTAGCGAAGGTGGATTTGTTATTATGATGACTCATACCCTAGGAACACTTCCATTAGTATTAATAGGTTTAATAGTAGCAGGATTCGAAGCACTAACTAGTTTAGCAGTTTCAAGACCACTAGAAATTATATTAATAATTGCAGCAGCACCTTTCGCAATATTCCTTGGATTTTTCCAATTCTTCCTGGTTGGCTATATTTTCGGTACCATACTTGATTTTTTCAAAAGACAAATAACACGTTTGTTCAAGTGAAACGCAAGGCACAAAATTAAGCCCCAAGCACATCCCCAGAATTATCCTCAAACCCTTCTGCTAATGCTTGCTCTTCTGGAGTCACAACAGCTTCAGCAACTGGTGTAGCCGGCGCAATCGGCACCTCTGCAACAGCAGGTGTAGCTTCTTGAATAGGAATTTCTTGAACAGCCGGCTCAGCCACTACAGCCGCTTCAGGTGCAACTGGCGCCACAGTTTCAGCCACAGGCACTTCAGTTTCAGGTTCAGGAGTGGCTTCAACAGGAGCATCGGCAACTGCCGGTGCAGCAGGCGCTGCTTCTTCAGCAGCAGTCTCTTCATATTCAGCCGTCGCATTACTTTGAGCCAAAAGCTCTTCAGGATTTGTAGTAACAATTTTATCTTCACTAAATGAAGCAATAATTTGAATAGCAACGTGTTTCAGTCCAGCAAAGAAAAGCCCTTGCCCAACCCCAGAATTCAGAAGCATATACTTCTCCCCTTCTGTCAGATTAAAAATCTTAGTCAGCGGCTCAATTGCCGAAGGCGACTGCTTCAAAAGCAGCTGCATCGACGAATTCGTAATAATCGGCTTACCATATGGACTGCGCACAAAATCCTCAACATCTTGAGTAATTGTCGCCACACCCAAATAATATTTACGCGCCCTCTTCACAAGTCCAAATAAGAACTTCGCACTATCTTCATGTTGCATCAAAGACCACGCCTCATCAATTACAAGCATACGTTTTTTCAAAGTCGAACGAACTCGATTCCAGATGTAATTCAAAATAATATACATCGCAATCGGCCGCAGCTCATCTTCAAGATCACGAACAGAAAACACCATCAAACCAGTATCGAGCGTCACATTCGTTTCTTGATTAAACACACCAGCATAAGTACCAGTTACATATTTTGCAATCCTCTGCGCCATATTTTCAGCTCCATCCATCGATGAAAGCACACTGTAAAAATCCTCCATGGTCGGCACCTTAAATTGTGAAGGATCAACCGTGTCCATTGTCACACCTTTTGTTGAATATGTATCAATCAAAGCTTTATCTAAAATACCTTCTTCTTGAGGAGAAATCTCACCAAGCATCAATCGCATCAAACCCGTCAGATTAATAATACTACTACGCAGCAAATCACCTGGCTTAACCTCTTCACCCTCGAGTGGAGTCGGCAAATCAAAGGGATTAATACGTCTATCTGAATTCAAAGAAACATTCAAATAAGTACCACCAACAGTGTCACAAAGCGGTTTATATTCATTTTCAGGATCAATCACAATCACATCCGTATCCATCATTAATGACCGCAAAATTTCAAGTTTCACAGCATAAGATTTACCAGCACCAGATTTCGCAAATACAACACTATTAGCATTTTCAAGCGAGAACCTATCAAAAATAATCAATGATTCATTGTGTCGATTCAAACCATAAAGCACCCCATCATTCGAAGTTAGCTCCGAAGAAATAAACGGGAAAGTCGTAGAAAGCGGCGAAGTATTCATATTTCGATCCGTCTCAAGTTCATCAAGACAAATTGGAATTGTAGAATTAAAGCCACGCTCCATCTGTAAATCTGCACGTTTAGTCAAAACAAGTTTACCAGCAAGCAAGCTCTGAAGCTCCTTTGATGCACGTCTTAATTCATCTTCATCCTCTGAATAAAGAGTAAAATACATTCCAAATTGAAAGAATTTCTCCTGACCTCGTTGTAGCTCAGTACGTAATTGCTCAGCATCTTCAAGCGCAGTTTCAAGCGCCGGATTTCGAACATTACCCTTTTCTGAACTAATCCTTATAGACGAACTCAGTTGAGCAACTTTCGTCTTAAGAGTTTTCATTATTTGCACCGAATCAATCGGATAAATAAACTGAGAAACGTCCATAGTTACGTCATAATTCACAATTGGCGAAAGCCAGTTCGTATCAATATAACGTGGATAGGTATAAACAAAGAAAGTCTGAGAATACAGCCCATCAATCTTTACATGATCATAATTTATTTCAAATGAAGAAGGTGCAATTAAATCTCTAATTGAGGCAATACCTTCTTGGAAAAGCCCTTCAGCCTCCATAATTTTCTTCTTTTGCTCAACTTCTTCTTTTTTCTTTGCAGCATCTATTTGCTTAGCCGCTGCCGCAGCTTTTTTCTGAACACCCTTCGAAACTGTTGTTTTTGGTTGAGCCTCTTTTTGCGCTGCAACTTCCTCTTTCACTTGAGCTTTTGTCTCAGGAGCACCCTTAACAGGCGCTTTAACAGCCTCTTGAGCAATTTCAGGGTTCGGAACAAGCACAGACGAAGCAGCCTGATTTTGGCTTACTGCAGTGCTTTGATCGTTTCCGGGCGTAGAATCGTCTGCCATACCTGTTAAATTTATATTTTTATCCTATCATTTTAGCACAAAACAGCCTAATTTACCAGGTTTTAAAGCTTTAAATTGACTACAAAAAGCGATTGCAATACAATAGAAATACATTCGAGATTTTCTCGCGGCCCCTCCATTCCTGGAGGGGAATATTTTTATCTATACAATTTCCAAAAACTACTCTTCACTCTCTCAAAATCTTCATCATCTAATCTTCCCAATTTATTGGAAAATCTACGGTAATCCATAGACCTCACCTGATGTAAACAAGCATTCATCTTTATACTCTTTTGCCTGAATAATACGTACCAAGATCCAGTACGCACTTTAGTTGTTGTCGGAATAACCAAATAAAAATTGTGCGATAATTTCTTAAAAATCACAACTGGACGTGAAAACAAAGCACTTTTCCCATTAATTTCCGATCCAACATTCTCACCAAGGCTAGCCCACCAAATATCTCCCACATTGACATAAGGCAGATCACAGTCAATTGAATTCAACTTCTCCTTCAAACCTATCCATTCAAAAAATCGTTTTATATACATAAAAGCATCTTAAACATAAGCTCATACAAAAGTCCTGAATAAAAGCTGAAACGCATTTCCTCTTCGCCCGCGACCGCACTTATGCTAAAATCCCGGCGCAAGACTTTTAATATCCATAAATGGCAAAAAAGGACGACCAAAGCAACGAAGAGCAAGAAAACCCAGAGGAATCTGAGCCGAAAGTTGAAAAAGCTGAGCTCACTGCAGACAACGATGAACTCTTCTCAATGGGGAACATTAAGGCACGTAACGTAGTCCAAGAAATGGAGGAATCCTACCTAGACTACGCCATGAGCGTTATTGTTTCGCGTGCACTTCCAGACGTTCGTGACGGACTAAAACCCGTTCATAGACGTGTTCTTTTTGCGATGCATGAACTGGGCCTTCGCTCTAGCGCTGGTTTCAGAAAATCTGCAGCCGTAGTTGGTGAAGTACTTGCCAATTACCATCCTCATGGCGATTCAGCCGTTTATATGTCTATGGTGCGTTTGGCTCAAGACTTCTCAATGAGATATCCATTAATTCGCGGCCAAGGTAACTTTGGTTCTATCGATGGAGACAATCCTGCTGCCATGCGTTACACCGAGGCAAAAATGGAGAAAATTGCAGATGAAATGCTCGCTGATATCGAGAAAGAAACTGTTGATTTTGTGCCAAATTACGACGGACGAAAAAAAGAACCTAGAATCGTACCTACAAGAATTCCTCAATTGCTCTTAAATGGAACAATGGGTATTGCCGTTGGTCTTGCTACAAACATACCACCGCACAATTTAAACGAACTTATGGCTGCCTTAATGGCACTTTCAAACAATCCTGAACTAGAAGTTGATGACCTAATGAAACACATTAAAGGCCCTGATTTCCCTACTGGAGCAATTATTTACGACAAAGAGGCAATCAAAACAATGTACCTAACTGGTCGTGGCGGAATTACAGTTCGAGCTCGTGCAACTATTGAAGAAATGAAGAATGGAAAACACAGAATTATTGTGACTGAAATCCCTTATCAGTTAAACAAATCATCACTTGTAGAAAAAATTGCAATGTTGGTTCGTGATAAAAAAATCCAAGGAATTACAGACCTTCGTGACGAATCTAACCGAGAAGGAATCCGAGTCGTTATCGAACTTAAAAAAGACTCTTACCCTAATAAGGTCTTAAATCAACTGTACAAACAAACTCAAATGCAATCTCGCTTCAATATGAATCTGATTGCTCTTGTTGATGGCCTTCAACCAAGGCTTCTCAACCTTAAACAAGTACTTGAATATTTCATTGAACACAGAAAAGTTGTAATTACTCGCCGAACAGAATACGAATTAAAGATCGCAAAAGCTCGAGCACACATTCTTGAAGGATTGAAAATCGCTCTAGATAATATTGATAAAGTTATCGAAACTATCAAAAAGAGTCGTGCCAAAGAAGATGCACACAAATCTTTGATGGAAAAATTCAAGCTAAGTGCCTTGCAAGCAACTGCAATTTTAGAAATGCGCTTGCAAACACTTGCTGGTCTTGAAC
Source organism: Candidatus Peregrinibacteria bacterium (assembly GCA_018658105.1). GTDB lineage: Bacteria > Patescibacteriota > Gracilibacteria > UBA1369 > 2-02-FULL-48-14 > JABHVW01. The sequence goes on along the minus strand of JABHVW010000012.1, from coordinate 50,416 downwards.
GTGAAAAGATTGAAAACGAATTAGCTGAAAAACTTAAATTAATCGCCGAACTTGAAGGCATTCTTGCTGATAAAACAAAGGTTTTAAAAATCATGCAAGATGAATTTGAAGACATCACAAAGAGATATGGCGACAAACGAAGAACAGAAGTTATTCCTCATGGACTAGGTAAATTCTCAATTAAAGACACAGTTCCAAATGAAGAAATGGTTGTTACTTTAACGGCTGGAAACTACATCAAACGTGTTCCACCTTCTGCTTTCAAAAAGCAAAAACGTGGAGGCCAAGGTAAAGTAGCAATGAAAACTAAAGAAGAAGATGAAATTGCAATCGTAAGATATGCAGAAAATCACGATAAACTTCTTGTATTTACAAATACAGGTCGCGTATTCCAAATTCCTGTTTACGAGCTTCCTCAAGCCTCAAGACAGGCCAAAGGAACACCACTAATCAATCTAATTCAATTAGCTAAATCAGAAAAAGTAACCGCAATGCTCGTTGTTAAAAACGATAAATTCAAAGGTGAAACTCTTGTGATGGCAACTAAACTGGGAACCATCAAGAAAACTTCTGTTGAACAATTCCAAAAAGTTAGAAAATCAGGTTTAATCGCTATTAAACTTAGAGAAGATGATTCACTCAATTGGGTGAAACAAACTAGTCCTCAAGACCACATTATGATGGTTACAAAAGAAGGAAAATGTATTCAATTCGACGAAAGCGATGTTAGAACTATGGGTCGCTCATCTATGGGTGTGCGCGGAATCAAACTTAAGCCAGAAGATATAGTTGTAGAAATGGATGTAGTTAGAAGTCCAGATGCAAGCTTGCTTGTAGTAATGGAAAACGGCCTAGGAAAACGAACACCAGTTAAAGATTATCGGTTCCAAGCTCGTGGAGGTAGCGGAGTAAAAACTGCAAATCTCAATGCGAAAACTGGTAAGATCGTTGGCGCAAAAGTACTTTCACCTGAAGATGACGGAGATATCATTGTTGTTTCAAAAAATGGAGTAATGATTAGAACAGGAGTGAAAAATGTTCCAAAACGTGGACGAGCTACACAAGGTGTGTATATAATGCGTACGAAGAAAAACGATATTGTTGCTTCAATGTCATTCATCCTCAAAGAAATCGAAGAGGAAGAAGTGGCAAAAGAAAGCAAACAAACCGCACTTGTTTAGTCGTCACACCACACAATCATGAACAGACTCCACGTCTTATTATCAAAGTTCGGCTTAGCTATAGCTCTAAGTTCACTTATGCTTATTCCTAGTGCCGCCGCTGCTAGCGGTGACATCAGCTTATCAAGTATGTCATTTAGTACTGAAAGGATTCTCGAAGGCCAAAGCGTTCGAATTTGGGCTTCAGCTCTAAACAACAGCCCTTACGATCTGCTCGGCTCAATCCGCTTTTCAAATCAATTTGGGATTATCAATGTAGATCAACCAATTTCTGCACTTGCAGGTAACACCGATGATGTTTTTGTCGACTGGTTCCCGCCAAGTTCAGGTTATTACACAATTACAACTACAGTAATTCCTTGGGATCCAACTGATGACGATATCAGCAACAATGTTATTGCAAAGCAAATATTTGTAGAAGCAGATATGGATCATGATGGCATTCCAGATGACGAAGATGACGATCGCGACGGTGACGGTGTTTCAAACGATGACGATGCTTTCCCAGATGACTCTGGCGAATCAGAAGATACAGATGGTGACGGAATCGGTAACAACGCAGATGATGACGATGACAACGATGGCGTTTTAGACGACGACGATGCCTTTCCAGATGACCCTTATCACCATAGTGATCAAGATGACGATGGCATTCCAGATGACGAAGACGACGATCGTGACGGTGACGGCCTTTCAAATGATGACGAAGATAAAGCTGACACAGACCCAGATAACCCAGATACAGATGGAGACGGCTATCTAGATGGCCACGACCCATTCCCTACTAATCCATCTGAATGGCAAGACACCGATGGTGATGGCCAAGGTGACAACAGTGACCCAGATATCGATGGAGATTTAGTTGATAACGACTCAGATTCAGACCCATACAACAGCTCCCCTTCTGCTGACACAGATAAAGAAGTTTATTTAACAAATATAGGTGATGAGGTAATTTTCGATGCAAGTGCATCAAGCGATGATGGAAGCATCATAAACTATATTTGGGACTTCGATGGTGAGATACTAGATGGTCCAGTAATAACTAGAAATTTCGACGCTAAAGGTCTTCAAACAGCCACTTTAACGGTCTACGACGAGAATGGTCAATCTGATACAACTGAATTTAAAGTAAGAGTTTTGAACTTAAGATTCATCATTTGGGCATTACTATTCGCACTTACGTTGATTTCCCTTGCATACTACCTTATCTATCGCTATAATCGCGAGGCTCGAAACAAGAAACCGGCTAAGAAAGCAACTGCTAAAGCCAAAAAAACGAGCAAAAAGATTAAGAAAAAGAAATGAAACAAGGTTTACATCCAACTTATTACACAGAAGCTGCCATAACATGTAGTAACTGTGGTCACATATTCAAAACAGGTGCAACTCAAGAAGCACTAAATATTGAAATATGTAGCCAATGTCACCCATTCTTCACAGGTAAGAAAGTTCTTATCGATACTGAAGGACGTGTTGATAAATTCCGTAAAAAATCTGATGGAGCAACTGGTCGCAAGAAGAAAGCTCGTAAGAAGCTAACTCTTGAGGACAAAGTTAACAAAGAAATTGCAAACCAACTAGAAAAAGAAAAAGCTACTGAAGATAAAGCTTCAGCTAAGAAAGAAGCTAAAAAAGCTGAAAAGGAAGCTGCTAAAGAAGCAACTGAAGAAATAGAGATTGCACAAACTCAAGTCGAGCAGGTAGAATTGCTGCCCGAACTTGATAAGGCTGAATAATGAAATTTTCTAGAAGCGCAATCTACCTGAAGCAGATGCAAATGATGATCCAGGATACTTTGGTGTATCGCGCTAATTTCATCTTTAGATATGTAAACTGGATTATTCGATTTTTTGTACTAGCCTATTTATGGACTAGTATTTTCGCAGCCAAAGAAGGTGATATCGCAGGCTTCAGCCTGTCAGATACCCTCACCTACTTTTTGATTCTACAAGTTATTACATCATTAACATTCTCTCGCGCTGGCTTCATGATCTCAAACCAAATTCAGTCCGGAGAATTATCTTCAAAACTAATACTGCCAGTAAATTATATTTATTTACAAATTGCACGTGACTTTGGTCAGAATTTCTTCTTTTTCATATCACACATAGTAATTTACGGTGGAATCGCATTAATATTCAAAGATAGCCTCACCCTAGACTTCAACTGGCTTTTTGTACTCTTAAGCCTCCCAGTAATGTTTTTTTCCTATTTAATTGCCTTCTCAATGATAGCTTTGATAGGAATGCTAGCATTCTGGCTTTCTACAGCAAAACGTCTCATATTCGTATATTTCGCGATACACACGCTACTTTCTGGCTTCTTAATACCTATCGCATTTTTCCCACAAGGGCTTCAAAACATACTAAAATGGACTCCATTCCCTTACAATTACAGCTACATTGCTGAATTAATTCAAAGCAAAACCTGGACAGAAAGTCTAAGCTTCGGATTAACAATGACCTTTGTTTACTCAATTGGTCTCATGATTTTACTACATTTCGTATTTTATTTAGGCCTCAGAAAATATGAGGCAGTTGGCCAATAATATGACTAAAAACTTAAAAATCTTCTGGCAGTTGTTTAGAATCAACATCAAAAAAAGTCTCGTTTACAGAGTAAATTTTGCCGTAACTGTACTTTCAATTTCACTTTGGATAGTACTTTATATACTATTTTTCGAAGTAATTTTCTCACACATAGACTCACTCGCCGGCTGGAGCAAAGGTGAAGCCCTAGTTGTACTCGGCTTTTATTACATGATTCAAGGTGTATCAAATATATTCTTTCGCGAAAGTTTCGAAAATTTCGACTACAAACTAAGACGTGGCGACCTCGATCCACTCATCACAAAACCAGCATCCATGCAATTATTAAGTTTCTTTGTAGATATGCGAATCGATCATGTTATCGATTTTTTAATAACATTCATTATTTTTGGCTATGTTCACTTCCAAATCGGAATGGAACTCTCATGGCCTTTAATAGCTTTAGGAACTTTGCTAAGTATAATCAGCAATATTCTATTTTACGGATTACTTCTCTGCATCATTAACGTAGTTTTCCTCTTTGATCGTATTGAAGTAATTGGATCAACACTCTGGAATATCAGTCAAATTTCTCGTTACCCAAGACAAGTTTATACAGGTGCAGCAAAGGTTGCAGTCCAATTCGTATTCCCTGCTGCCCTTCTTGCAGCAATCCCTGCAGAAGTCGCTCTCGGCAAAAGTAGCTTATATTGGGTAGGATTTTTCACATTTTTAGCGTTCTTTTTCTGGGGACTCGGAACCTTACTATTTAACTTAGGGCTGAGAAAATACAGCTCAGCAAACTAGCCCCTATCACAAGGGGATTCAATAATTAAAAATGCATCTTTTATCATCAAACATCGTTGAAGCTCCTAAAAGTAAGCATTGCTACTCCTTCGTCGCATCGCCTTGTTTGATAAAAAAATCTTCCATATTTACTAAACTCACCCCCTTACAATAGGGGCTTACTTATGAACAAAAATATTATTCAAGTCAAAGGGCTCAAAAAAACATTCTTCAGCTTCAAAAAAAGTGGAGGAATAATGGCTTCGGTTAAAGACTTTTTCAACAGACAAGTCGTAGTTACAGAAGCAGTAAAAGAAATTTCATTCGACATTGAAGAAGGAGAATTTGTAGGATTTCTAGGGCCAAACGGTGCAGGAAAAACTACAACTTTAAAGATGCTAACTGGAATTCTCACACCAACTGGCGGTGAAGCAACAGTTCTCGGACACGTTCCCTGGAAAAGAAAAAATGAGTACAAAAAACAGTTCTCATTAATCATGGGACAAAAAAACCAATTGTGGTGGGACCTTCCACCAATGGACAGTTATGAACTTTTCAAACACATGTATGAAATCCCTGAGAAACAATACAAAAAAACTCTTGATATGCTTACAGAACTCATGGGTATGGAAGATCTCGTGAACATTCCAACCAGAAAAATGAGTCTTGGTCAGCGCATGAAAGCAGAACTTATTGGCGCTCTTTTACATAGCCCAAAAGTCTTATTTCTAGATGAACCGACCATCGGTTTAGATGTAATTGCACAAAAAACTATCCGTGACTTCTTGAAGCAATATAACAAAGAAACAAAGGCAACAATCATTCTCACATCACATTATATGGAGGATATTCGCCAGCTTGCAAAACGTGTGATTATTATCGATCATGGGGCAATCTTATATGATGGATCTTACAAAAAACTTACAGAAAACTTTGCTAACGAAAAAATGATCGATCTTAGCCTTTCCAAAGAAGTAAGCAAAAGCGAAATCAAAAGTTTTGGTAAAGTTATTTCCTGTCATGATGGCAAAGTTACACTCAGCGTCCCAAGAAAAGACAGCAACAAAGTCATTACCGACATTATGAATAAACTTCCCGTTGAAGACATTTCTGTTCACGAAAAACCCATGGAAGATTTAATTGCAGATATTTTCACAAGAAAACATGTTTGATTTTAAAATATTAAAAGAATCATCAGAATGTGAAGCTCGTCTCGGCGAGTTCACAACCCCACACGGAAACATAAAAACTCCTGTCTTTATGCCTGTAGGAACCAAAGCAACAGTTAAATCTCTAGACTATAAAGACTTAGAAAATCTTGGCGCAGAAGTTATTCTGACAAACACTTACCACATGGCAATGCGCCCAGGGTCAGAGCTAGTTAAAAAAATGGGCGGACTACATAAGTGGATGAACTGGGACAGACCGATCCTAACCGACTCTGGCGGATTTCAGGTTTTCTCACTTGGCGACACAGTGAAAATAACAGATGAAGGAGTTGAATTTCAGTCACACATTAACGGCGACAAACACTTCATTACTCCTGAGCGAGCAATTGAAATTCAAGAAGAATTAGGTGCAGATATTATTATGGCATTCGACGAATGTGCACCCGCAGGAGTCGACGAAAAACACGCTCGCAAAGCGATGGAAAGAACTCACGACTGGATTGAGCGCTGCATAAAAGCAAAAACACGCGAAGACCAAACCTTGTTCCCAATTGTACAAGGAAGTTCATTCAAAAATCTTAGAGAAGAATCTGCAAAATTCATGGCCGCACTCGACTTACCAGGTATAGCAATCGGCGGAGTTAGCGTCGGTGAAAATTTCGAAGAAAAATTCCAGGCAATCGACTATGTAATGCCTCACCTTCCAAAAAACAAACCGCACTACTTAATGGGAGTCGGCACTCCAGATGACATTCTACATGCCATTGAACGCGGCATCGATATGTTCGATTGTGTACTCGCAACTCGTCTAGCTCGTCATGGAGCATTCTGGGACTTAAACGGACGTCACGACATTAGCAACACATGCTATAATACAGACCCCGAGCCACTTTGTGATTGGGTTCCACATTATTCATCAAATGAATTTTCCAAAAGTTACATTCATCATCTCTTCAAAGAAAATGAACTACTTGGCTTCAGACTGCTTTCTATGCACAACATTGCCTTTCTATTTCATTTGATCGATCAAATTCGCTATCATATTGCCGAGGGAACTTTCCTCAAATTCAAAGAAGACTTTCTTAAAAAATACCAAGCATGATCAGGCTCCTCCAAGGAAAAGTACACAGCAAAGAAGCCCGCTCAATAATTTTGATGACCGGCGGCGTAGGCTACCAAGTTTTTGTATCAAGCCAAATTCTCGACGAAAACGATGAAGAGCTAACACTTTTCATTCACACTCACGTCCGCGAAGATCAAATCACACTTTATGGATTCCGCACACAATCTGACATGCAATTTTACGAACTTTTACTCAGCATAAATGGAGTCGGCCCAAAAATGGCCCTCGCCTTTGCTAACGAACCTGCAGAACTAATACAAAAAGCAATCCTAGAAGACGACATAGCATTTCTAACTCGCATTCCAGGAGTTGGTAAAAAAATTGCACAAAGACTCATACTCGAACTCAAAAATAAAGTCACTGGCCTCGAAGCAAGCGTCAGTAAACTTCAAAGTACAAATTCAAACGAAGAAGCCACAGCCGCACTCGAAACTCTTGGCTACAAACGCAAACACATTCAAAATGTCTTTAGCTCAATGGATCGAGAAATTACAGAAACCGAAGAAATTATTCGAGTCTTTCTTAAGTCAGTATAGAACCTATGCAACTCATCACCCACTCCACAAACCTTCTCTACCTGTTAAATTTCAGCGGCTCAAGCGGCTTTTTAATTCGAGGGGAAAATAAAAACTACTTCTTTACAGATTTTCGCTACAGGCAAATCGCAGAAAAATTAGAGAAATCGAACACAAGAATTCCATTCGAATTTGTAGAAATGGACAAAAACTTCAAAGAAAAATTACAGAAAATCTGTGCCCGATCAAAAACAATCGAGTTTGAAGCAAACCATGTCACCGTTAATGGGCTCAATCACTGGAAAAAGCTTTTGCCAAAGAAAAAATGGCAAACAATAAAAAACACTCCAGAAAAAATGCGCCTAACAAAAGACAAAAGTGAAATTCACGCACTCAAAAAATCGCAGCAGATAAACGGAGAAACACTAAAGCGAATAAAAAAGTTATGCAAGCCAGGTCTAACAGAATTAGAAATCGCCTGGAAAATCAAAACCATCGGCCATGACCTCGGCACAGAAGATATCTCATTTGAACCCATCGTTGCATTCGGGCCAAGCAGTTCTAGCCCACACCACCAAAACGGCAATCGCAAACTAAAAAAACGCGATATCGTGCTCATAGATATGGGGATGAAATACAAAGGCTACTGCAGCGATATGACCCGCACTTTCTTCCTAGGAAAACCCACAACACAGCAAGAAAATGTTTACCAGAAAGTACTCGACGCACAGCTCGCCGGAATCGCACAAATAAAAGCCGGCGCAAAAGCAGCAAGCGTCGACAAAGCCGCACGCAAAAGCATGGGCGAAGATGAAAAATACTTCGGCCACTCATTCGGCCACGGCATAGGCCTCGACGTTCACGAAAGTCCAAACCTCAGCAGCAAAAGCAAAGACATACTCAAAGAAAACATGATTGTCACAGCAGAACCCGGAATCTACCTACCAGGCAAATTCGGCGTACGCATCGAAGACATGGGCCGCGTCACAAAAACTGGCTACGAAAACTTTACAAAGATTGTGAAGTAATTATCTCCAATCGTAACGTCCACCCCATCTTTCAGGAGCAATTGAAGAAAATAAACCAGATGGATCAAGCTCTCTCAACAAAGCAACATTTGTACTTCCATGTTGATTACCTCTTCGCATACCTATACATGCCAAATGTTCACCAAAAGGAAGCTCTACTTTTTCACCTCGTACTCTCACCCATTCACCTTCAACTTGTCTATTCACAAGTTCATGACCAAATTCAATTTTTCTAGCTAAATGTGCAGCCATAGCGTCCCTATCTGAAACAACTACACGATGATGTAAATCTAGCCGCCTCAAACAATGACCATATAAGGCACGCACATCTGCATGAGGAACAATTTGATCATGCAAATCAAAGAATCGGTCAAAATACCATTCCACCAATCTTTCATCACCTGGATAAACAGCCCAATCTGTTGAACAAGTAGGCGCATTTGAATACTTCCGTTTTCTTACCGACCTAATATGTTCTGGCCCTTGCAGCCTAAATGCATCTAATTTCTTATGTTTTGACGAATCAATATAAACTGCTTCATCAAAAAATTCTTCTGGGATTAAACCTAGCTCAACAATCTTACCAATTGAGTCGAATTCATCAGGAAGCTCATGACCATTTTGATATTCTGCTACATCAACAATAATAATCGCCTTAGGCTCTTCACCTTCAAATTCTGGAGTCCATCCATTCATTCCATCTTTTGCCATTTCCATTGCATCAATCCCCATTAATTCTAATGATTTCAATTCATACAATACACCTCTTGAACCTTTAACTCGTTCATCAGCTAAATTTGCAGCAACAATAAATTCTTGAAGTTTTTCGCGAACCTCTTCATTTGAACCTCTAAATGGAATAATCAACTGATGCCTTCTCACAGGAGCTTCTCCTAATTTATAAACAACCTCAGTACCAATGCCAAATGGCGCCCCACGACCTGTCATCTCTTTGGCAATACGGCCAGAGTGAACCTCATTAAAACTACTATAATCAAAATAACTTGCACTTGGCCTATTTGCTTCATCATGTAAGCGCCCTCTACCATCCATCCACTGCGCACTTCTCATCAAAGTAGTCGACGAATGAGATGAATCTGCTACTCCACCACTCCCAAGAGCAGTTGCTACAAGCATTGCGTCCATTGTTGTAATCGTCATCAAAGATTCTAATCTAGGACGTTTTAAATCATTATCCCAAGTCGCTAACCTGACTGCCTCAGCAACTTCAGCCAAAGTAACACTTGCTCCAGCTCGAACTAGCCGTCTATCTTCATCAACAGTAATTTTAGAAAAGTCACCACTTGGATTAAATCCAAGAAGCATAACTCCTGTCTTATCAAATCGCTTCATAAAGGAAGCAGGCGGCGAGACAAAAGCTTTAGATGAAGTAAGAGCTCCTGCAGGCCTAACCAATAATTTCTGCTCTCTTGCAAATTGCAAAGCTGCAGCTAATTCCTCACGAGTACCAACTCTTACTGATTTAGTTTGAAAAACATCAGCTCCAAGAGAATCTTGTGCTGGAGGTGATTGCCATTCTAATCCATCTATCGATTTCACATTAGGACCAATCAAGCCCTCTCCATGATCAATAATAATATTTCCTCGTTCAATTTCAACATGAGGACTAGTATCTAATTGTAATGCTTCAGACATAATCAAAATTTTACACGCGCACATTAATGCTAAGATTTGGCTAGATCAAGCCTTTGTACTTGCCTTTTGTGTCAGGAAATTGTGCCGCCACACTACTTGCGCTCACACCTCATTTAGACTAGAATTCTCGCACTTAATAAAAGACCATATGTGTGGGATATTTGCCTATTTCGGCTCTAGCGATAAAGCCGCAGAAATCGTTCTGAAAGGACTAAAAAAGCTCGAATACCGTGGATACGACTCCTGGGGAATTGCAGCTAAAATGCAAGATGGCGAAGTCAAAATCGAAAAGCATGTCGGCAAGATTTCTGAAGTAATAAATTTGAATGATGAGCTAACCAAATCTGCTCATTTAGCACTTGGTCATTCTCGCTGGGCAACTCACGGCGGCGTAACCAAATACAATGCACATCCACATAACAGCGCAAATAACGAAGTCGTAATTGCACATAATGGAATTTTCGAAAACTACACAGAGTTAAAAGAAGAGTTAATTGGCAAAGGCTATAAATTTCAATCCGAAACAGATACCGAAGTTTTCGCACATCTAATCGCAGACAATCTAGACAAAGGATTCGAAGAAGCATTTAAACTCGCAACAAAACGTGTTGATGGCCGCTATGGAGTAATTGCAATGTGCAAAGCAGAAAACAAACTCATCGCAGCTCGCCGCGGATCACCTCTAATTATTGGCCGTGACGAAAACGGCACACACTTCATTGCCTCAGATGTTCCTGCCTTTCTCGAGTACACCAAAGAAGTAATGTACCTAGACGACAATGAAATGGTTGTAATTGAAAACAATGAATCACAATTTTCAGATCTAGAAACTGGCGAGAAAATCGATAAACGCGTCGTATCAATCGACTGGGAAGTTGAAGAAGCCGAAAAGGGCGACTACCCACATTTCATGATTAAAGAAATCATGGATCAAAAAGAAACTTTAACAAAAGCAATCAACACAGATGAAGAAAAAATACGTGAAGTAGCAGAGGCTATAAAAAATGCATCCGAAACATATTTTGTTGGATGTGGAACATCAGGCAAAGTCGCAATGGCGGCAGAGTATCTATTTGCAAACGTTGCTAAGAAACACGTGAATGTGAAGTTTGGTTCAGAATTTCAAAGTGCAAGACACTTTCTAACGGAACAATCATTAATAATTGCGATTTCTCAATCTGGCGAAACAGCAGACACTCTCGAAGCAATGGAAATTGCAAAATCTAAAGGTGCAAAAATTGTATCTATTGTAAATGTAGAAACCTCAACAATGGCGCGAATGTCAGACATAATTCTACCAATTAAAGCAGGTCTTGAAAAAGCAGTTGCATCAACAAAAACTACAACATCTCAACTCGCAATTATAACTCTTATGGCATATGCCTTGGCTGAAAAGCTAGATGAAGGCAAAAAAACACTTATACAAGCAGCAGGAAAAATAAACGACATGCTTAACCCTAGATACGAAGAGCATATCGCAAGCGTTGCAGAAAAAATAAAAGAAGCAAGCGACATAATGGTAATTGGCCGCGACTTAAACTTCCCTATGGCATTAGAGTCAGCAATCAAACTCCAAGAACTTTCATATATACATGCCGAAGGTTTCGCCGGCGGTGAACTAAAACATGGCCCAATCGCATTAATCGAAGAAGGAACACCCTGCATAGTGCTCGTCTCAAACGACGACTACAAAGCCGAGATCCTATCTAACGCAATGGAAATCAAATCACGCGGCGGTCTAATCATTGGAGTCGCACCCGAAAACGCCGAAGTCTTCGACCTCTGGATAAAAGTCCCAGATGTAGGCGCAGCAGCACCAATCGTAAACATCATCCCAATTCAAATCCTCTCATACAAACTCGCCCTCGCCCGCCAAAACAACCCCGACATGCCAAGAAATCTTGCGAAGTCAGTTACGGTGAAGTAAAGTAGGCACATGCCACGCCGAACAAAAATTGTTGCAACACTTGGACCTGCTACAGAAGATAAAGCAGTTATTCGCGAACTCCTAAATGCTGGCTTAAATGTTGCCAGACTTAACTTTTCGCATGGCACTTACAAGCAGTTCAAAAAGATAGCGGCAAACATTAGAAAGGTAGAAAAAGAGAGCAGCGAGATTATTACCATCATGCAAGATTTGCAGGGGCCAAAAATTCGCCTATCACCAGAACAAAAAGAAACTGAAGTAAAAAAGGGTGACATAATCACCTTCTCAACCAAAGCCGGTCAGAAAGACTGCATATTCGTTCCAAACTGCAATATGCTTTCAAAAATCGTAAAAGCTGGCGATCGACTATTAATTGAAGACGGATTAATACGAACAAAAATCCTATCGAAACGTGGCCACAAAATTAAAGCCAAAGTTATTGCCGGTGGCATACTTAAAGCCTGCAAAGGAATCAACATCCCAGACTCAAAACTACCCGGTTCAGCAAGCCTCACCCCTAAAGATCGCAAAGATCTCGAGTTTGGCGTTAAGAAACTTAAAGTAGATGCCATAGCCGTTTCTTTCGTTGAAACTGCTGAAGATATAATCAGAGTTCGCAAAGAAATCGCAAAACACACAAAAAAGCCAATCATGATAGTTGCAAAAATCGAACGTGAAGAAGCACTCAGAAATCTTGAACAAATAATTGATACAGCAGACGGAGTAATGGTTGCCCGCGGCGACCTAGGAATCGAAACAAAAGCAGAAACAGTCCCACTTACACAAAAGAGAATAATCAAATTGGCACGTCGCCACGGCAAGCCTGTAATTATTGCTACGCAAATGCTGCAATCAATGGTTGAAGACCCCTTGCCTACTCGCGCTGAAGTCAGCGACGCAGCAAATGCAATTTTCGAACACGCAGATGCGGTAATGCTTTCAAACGAAAGTGCTGTCGGCAAATATCCAGTGAGAGCCGTAGAGACTCTAGCCAAAATTGCCAGCACCATTGAAAAATCCATATTTAAAGAAACCGAACTCTTCCCTAGCCCAGCCTTCGACCAACTCGACGACATTGTCGACGAAAGCATGGCCTTAAATGCTTGTCGCGTAGCAGATGAAATTAACGCCAGCGCAATTGTAATTATGACTGCAGAGGGCTTCACGGCTCGTACTGTTTTAAAACATAGGCCAAAAACGCAAGCCATAATTGTAACAAGCAACGCAAAAATTGCAGGGCAACTAAATTTCTTATGGGGTGCAGATGAAATTATTGTTAGAAAAGAAAAGCTCAGATCTGAAGAAACAAAAAATCTCCTACTAAAACATTGCTACCTAAATAAAGGTGAAGACGTAGTTCTAATCAAACTATCAGATAAGAAAAGGTCACTCGTAGTCATGAAAGTATGAGGATAATAGGAATAGATCCGGGTTTAGCCATAGTCGGCTTTGCAATTATCGATCTTGAACGTGGCAAAAAAACTCTCATTGATGTTGGAGTAATTCGCACTGCCCCAGAACTAAGCATTTCAGAAAGGCTTCTCGAAATATATAAAGATATGGAAGAACTCTTAAAAGAATACAAACCAGAACACTGCTCTATTGAACAGATTTTCTTTTCAAATAATGTCAGCACCGCAATCAATGTGGCACAAGCGCGCGGGACAATATTATTGGCTCTTGAGAAATCGAAAATTAAAATTAGGGAGTACAGCCCAAGCGCCATGAAACTCGCAATGACAGGTGACGGAACAGCAGATAAAAAGGCGATACAGAAGATGTTATGCCTCGAACTTAATCTAGACGAGCCACCAAAACCTGACGACGCAGCAGATGCACTCAGCCTTGCCCTGACCCTTGCAACTGAATTAAGATAGAGCGGATGAAAAGTAAAAACGCCATTCAATTCGGAATAGTTAGCCTTGCCAGCTTGCTTTCGCTTGCAGCTGTATTTTTCACATATAGCGCGGCCAAAGAAAACTTTCAGGCAGAAAGCAATCTATTCAAAAGCAACTTAACTGGCATTGAAGAAATAGCGGCCCCAGTAAGCTACGAAACCCGCATCGCAAAAGGCGATCAGCTGGTTTTAAACGAATACTACACACTTGCAGCCAGTGAATATGCACTTGCGATTCAATTGCTCGAAGAAAATCCCGAAGGCCACTCTAAACTTGGCGAAACTTACCTGAAACTCGATGAAGATTTAAAAGCTCAAGAACAGTTCAAACGTGCACGCGAACTCGACCCTCAAAATTCACACTACGCAACAAACTACGCAATCAGCCTGATTCACAGCCGAAATTACGAAGCTGCTTCAAACATATTAAATGAACATCCAGAAAGCGGCGAAGCACTCTTTTACAGTGCATTGCTAGACGGTTTCAACGGCGCTCATGAAGATGCACAAAAAAAACTCAGCAAAACCAACGAGAATGAAAACACCGTCGACTCATCTACATTTCAATCTGTTCAAAACGCCTATATAAATTACAATTCACAACAAGATGGCCAAGAAATTTACATTGAGGCTTTACTCACAAACGCATTTATCGATCTAGAAGAATTTGAACTTGCAGAAGATCTCGCAAGAAAAACTCTAGAAAAAGAAGAAAGCTACAGAGACGTTTGGATCATGCTTGGCTATGCCCTCTTGAAAACGAAAAACTTCCAAGAATCTGAAGACGCATTCAAAGCGGCTAAAAATTTAGATTCAATCAACCCAAACACACATTACTTTTTGGGCAGCACCCATTTCGAACAAAATGAATTCCAAGATGCAGTTAACAGTTTCGAACTCGCACTTTTAAATGGGTTTGAACCTCAAACCGAAGCATATAGATTACTTGCAGAGAGTTATTTAGAACTTGAACAATACGAAGCAGCACTAGAAGCATATGAATATCTCATCAAAATCGACCAAACCAGTATTGACCTCTTTGTTAAACCAGTCTGGCTCAGCTTAGATATTTTAAAAGATTTAGACCGCGCCCTAAGTATTGCCGAAGAAAGCGCAAGCCTCTTCCCTAACGAATCTATGAGCCATAATTTGCTTGCGTGGGTTCATATCCAACGAGATGAATTGCCACAAGCTCAAAACGAAATCGATAAAGCACTAACTATGGATCCAAAATTACCTGAAGCACATTTCAACAAAGCAATGTTAGAAGAGAAAAAAGGCAACACTTTAGATGCGCACGATTCATACAAAACAGCATATGAACTCGCTGGCCCAGATAATTCAATTAAAGACCTAGCAGCACAAAAATTTAACGAACTAAGCCTAAGCGAATGACCCTATACTTCTTTTTAGCTGCATTCACACTAGGACTCTTCATGGGCAGCTTCTTAAGCGTAATCATTCCACGGCTACACTTTGAAGAGAAAGGCATAATCATGGGCCGTTCACATTGCAGAAAATGCAAAAAACAATTGGGCCCCTTCGAGTTAATACCTTTGTTTAGCTTTTTAGTTCAAAGAGGAAAATGCAAAAAATGCAAAACGAAATTATCACACTGGTACCCAACAACCGAATTTGTAACTGCTCTAACATTTGGTGCGCTAACCTTATATTCAGCTTCAATTATGGAATGGCTCATTTTAGCAGCACTATTTTTCGTATTTTTATTTATCTACTTCTACGACCTCCGCTACAAAGAAATTCATGACGCAATCATGCTTCCAGGAATTCTTTTCGCAATAGTCGCAAGCTTTTTAATTGGCGACCCCCTAAGCAGCTTTATCGGAGCAATTATCGGCTTTGTATTTTTCGGCCTCCAATACCTAGTTTCAAAAGGCAAATGGCTTGGCTCAGGCGATATTCGCATAGGAATCTTTATGGGATTAGCACTCGGCTGGCAAAATATGGCAGTAGCCCTTTTCATTAGCTACATTATAGGCAGTGTTCTCGGCATATTTCTACTTGTCACCAAAAGAGCAAAAGCCGGCACAGCATTACCTCTAGGCCCTTTTCTAGTGCTTGGATCTATGATAGCTTTCTTTTTCGGAGAAACCATAATTAACTGGTACCTATGGACATTGTTATACTAGCCGGCGGAGTAGGAAAAAGGCTCTGGCCAATGAGCAATCAAGAAACCCCAAAACAGTTTCTGGCACTTGTTTCGAACAAAAGCATGCTTCAAGACACTTACGATCGTGTTAAAGATTTTGCAGATAACATTTATGTCAGCACAAGCGCTACACATGCACATTTAGTAAAAGAGCAATTGCCCGATTTAGCTGAAAGCCACATAATTACGGAGCCAAGCACTCAAGACACTGCACCATCAATGGGCCTTGCCGCTGCAATCATTGCGAAAGAAAATCCAGATGCTGTTATGGCAACTATTTCAGCAGATCACCTATTAAGAGAACCAGAAAAGCTCGCAGAAAAACTAAAGCTTGCAGCAGAAATTGCAAAACGCGACAACACTCTAAACATTGTAGAAGTCGAAGCTAAATCCCCCGATACTAGCCTTGGTTATGTAGAAATCGGCGAAGAACTAGAAAGTGGAGTTTATTCATTAGTAAAGTTCACCGAAAAGCCCGATTTAGAAACCGCAAAAGCTTATATTGCAGGTGGCAAACACCTTTGGAACACTGGCTTTTATGTTTGGAAAGTAAGCACTCTACTCGAAGCGTTTAAAGAACACCAAGCCGAAACTTACGAACATTTAATGGCGATTCAATCTGGGGAACCAATTGAAGAGCATTACCCAAAATGCACAAAAATCTCTATTGATTACGGAATAATGGAGCAAGTTAATCCATCTCAGGTTCGCATTATATCTGCAGACTTTGCCTGGAGCGATCTTGGCACTTGGGCAGCTCTGCACGATGAATTATCAGAAGACAACAATAATGTAGAGAAGGGCGACGTACTCAGCGTAGACTCCGAAGGCTGCCTCATTTACAATCAAGGCCAAGACAAAATATCAACGCTAGGCCTAAAAGATATTGTAATTGTAAACGCAAATGGCCACACACTTGTCTGCCACAAAAGCCGTGCAGCAGATCTTAAAAAATTACTCGAAAAACTAAATGGATAAAAAACCACAAATCATTCCAAAACCTTGGGGCCAAGAAATCTGGTTCGCCGATGAACCTGAATTTGCCGGTAAAATCCTTTGCTTAAACAAAGGACACCGCTATTCACTTCAATATCACGAAAAAAAGAAAGAGACTCAATATTTGCTAAAAGGAAAAGTGAAATTCTCCCTTGGACCAAACGAAAACGAACTAGAAGAACATATTTTAGAACCCGGCGAAAAACTCACAGTCTTACCCGGAATGGTTCACCGTGCCGAAGCCCTAGAAGACAGCGAACTTGTTGAAGTTTCAACCAGCGACCTAGACGACGTAGTAAAGCTCTCAGACGACTACGGCCGTAGCGGAAAAGGCAATAATTTTGAGTTAGACAACAAACTTTCATCAAATACATAAGTAATTGGCTTGTTTTCGCAGCCTTTCGCCGTATAATGGCAGCGCGCTTTTTAACAAACAATTATGAAAAGATTTCAGAAATTCTTAACTGCAAAAGTATTATTTATTTTACTTGCAGCCGGCGGTTTAGCTTATATAGACACCGCTACTGACCTAAAATTAGGTCTAGACCTTAGTGGAGGAACTCAGCTCGATTACAAGATCGATCTAAGTGATGTACCAGAAATTGATCAGCTTCAAATCGTTGAAGGTGTTCAAGAGGTTATTCGCCGTCGTGTAGATAGTTTAGGTGTTTCAGAACCAAGCATTTACAGCTCTAGCATTGCAGACGAGCATCACATTATTGTGGAGCTAGCTGGAATATCTGACATTGACGAAGCCAAAAATACTGTTGGTAAAACAATTCAGCTTGAATTTAGAGAAGAAAATCCAAATCCAAATGACCTTGAAGCCCTTGAAGTCGCTCAAACTGAATCACAAAGTTTTTACATCGACCTTATTGCTGGTGGTGATTTCATTGAACTAGCAGATGCAGCTGAAGAAAAGTATGAATCTAAAATCAGCAGCAGTTACGAAGCTGAACTAATGAGCATAAGTAGTTACTCAGAAGATATTCAAGCAGCAATTAAAGGTAAAGCAATCGGCGCAATCACAAATCCAGCTGAAGTAGATGCTGGCTATACTGTGACTGGAGAAGGAAACATAACTGCATCACGTGGAATGGGTGTTTTTCAAATTGTAGATAAATCAAGTGAAGTGGTAGAAACAGTTGTAGAGGAAGAAGTAGGCGCTAATCACATTTTAATTGCATATGAAGGTGCAGAAAGAAGTGAGGCAACAAGAACAAAAGAAGAAGCTGAAACACTAGCACAAGAACTTCGCGACAGATTAGTTGATGGCGCAGCAATGGACGAATTAGTTAGTGAATATTCAGACGACGCAGGTAGCGCATCTAAAGGCGGAGACCTTGGGCTTTTCAAACGCGGAGTAATGACTCAAGCATTTGAAGATGTAGCATTTAACCTAGAATTAGGAGTCTATTCTGATCTAGTTGAAACAGAATTTGGATTTCACATCATCAAAAATTACACAAAAACTGAAGCTAGCTCATCAAGTGAAACCGTTGAAAGCTATGCAGTTAACAGAGTAATCTTCGACACAACTCCAGATACTTGGGCAGAAGACTCATTCCTAACAGGTGAACACTTCAAACATGCAGACGTTGCATACAGCCAAAGTGGATTCGAACCTTACGTAGCAATCAGCTTCACTAAAGAAGGCGCTACATTATTCGAAGAATTAACAGGAAGAAATATTGGTAAACGAATCGCAATTTTCGTAGGTGGAGATGTAATTTCTGCACCAACAGTTAACACTGCAATTGCAGGTGGTGAAGCACAAATTACAGGTAGCTTCAGCCTTGAAGAAGCACAAGAATTAGCTCGTGATCTTAATACAGGTGCAATTCCAGCCCCAATTGAACTCGCTGGACAATATACAATCAGTGCAACGCTAGGTGCAGAAGCACTTGAACTAAGTACAAAAGCCGGAATTATCGGGCTTATCATCCTAGCCATTTACATGGCGGTGTTCTACCGATTACCTGGTCTATTTGCAGACCTCGCACTTACAATTTACGCAGTAATCTTATTATTCTTCATCAAAGCAAGTGTTGGCACATCCCTGGCTCTTCTAGCAGGTTTGGCTCTCTTCGTTTACTTAGTCCATATAATTCTCAAAAATAAGGATTCCGGAGGGGAAAAAATTGTGTCTTTCATTCTTGCCTGTGTGGTTCTATTCTTCGCAACATTCGTACTCTCAAGCCAAATCACAATGACTTTGGCAGGTATCGCCGGTGTAATTCTATCTATTGGTATGGCCGTTGATGCAAATGTACTGATTTTCGAACGCATGAAAGAAGAACTTGCAGATGGAAAAGATCTTAAAACATCAATTCATGATGGATTTGAACGCGCATGGGATTCAATTCGTGATTCAAATTTCTCATCATTAATCACTTGTGCGATTCTATTCTACTTTGGAACATCAATCATCCGTGGTTTCGCGCTTAATCTCGCACTCGGTATTCTTGTTTCAATGTTCAGTGCAATCACACTTACTTACACTTTCTTACAACTTTCAGCAGAAACAAAACTAGGTGAAAAACTTGCTCTATATGGTAAACCTAGAAAACACACAAAGAAACTACCTATCATTAAAAATAGTAAAATCTGGGCAACAATTTCAGGAGTATTAGTTTCAATTTCAATCTTAAGTATTGCAATCTTTGGACTAAATTTCGGAATCGACTTTACAGGTGGAACTCTAATGGAAATTCAGTTTGAAACTGAAGAAGAAGTTACAAGCGAAACTCTTGCAAACAAAGTCCTTGAAATTGAAGAAGAAATGCAATCTGAATTTGGAATTCCACAAATCGTCTCAACCGATCAAGGAACATTCATCATCAGACTAAAACATGTATCTGAATCAGAACATGACTCACTCATTGCAAAATTCAGCGAAAACACAACTAGCTTCGAAGAAGTTCGTTTCAGCACTGTCGGTCCAACTCTAGGCTCAACTCTTAAAAAGAAAGCCTTCACAGCTCTTGTCATAACTCTGTTCATGATAGTTCTATACATCGCTTTCGCCTTTAGAAAGATTCCTAAAGAAGTAAGTAAATGGCGCTTTGGAATGGCGGCAATCGCTGCACTAGTTCACGATATCCTAATCGTAACAGGTGTATTCGTTCTTCTCGGCCAATTCGCCGGTGTAGAAATCGATGCCCTCTTCGTAACAGCACTTCTAACTATCATGGGATTCTCTGTTCACGACACTATCGTAGTGTTCGACCGTGTACGAGAAAACCTTCGTTACAGAAAATCCGAAGACAGCCTAGCTAAGAACGCAAACGACGCTCTAAACCAAACTATGGCTCGATCTATCAACACTTCTATATCAACCCTGATAACAATCCTCGCATTACTAATCTTCGGTGCAGAAAGCATACGAATGTTCGTCCTCGCACTAGCGGTTGGTATCGTTGCAGGAACATACTCATCAATCTTCGTGGCAAGCCCACTACTAGTTTGGTGGAATGACAGAGCAAACAAAGAAGCCTAAGTAAAAATGAACAAAACTTAAAGACCCACCAAATGGTGGGTCTTTAAGAATACAGTATTCGGCTTGAATATTATTTTCGAAACCAAAATGATATAGTATTCACATGAAAATATGCATTAAATGCAAAGAAAAAAGAAAAGAAGATGACTTCTGTTTTCGCAATAAAAACAAAGGTATAAGGCAAAATACCTGCAAGATATGCACAAGAAAAGCGATTAGGGGTCATTACCATAGAAACCAAGATTATTACCTCACTAAAGCCAAAATAAGAAATAAGAAGAATCGAATAGTAATTCAAGAATACATACTCGATTACTTAAAATCCCATCCATGCATTGACTGTAGCGAAACTGATCCAGTAGTGCTAGAATTCGACCACATTGAAGACAAAAAGAAAGAAATTGGATATTTATTAAGTGGTGGCTTTCCCTTAAATACTATAAAAAGAGAAATTACAAAATGTGTGGTAAGATGTGCCAACTGCCATAGAAGAAAAACTGCAAAAGACTTCAATTGGTATAAATTAACTGACAATATGCACCCGTAGCTCAACTGGATAGAGCGCTGGTCTTCGGAACCAGAGGCTGAAAGTTCAAATCTTTCCGGGTGTACCATCTACAACAAATCCTTCACTATCAAATAACGATAGAGCTCTTCTGACATATCACCACGATCTCGGCCAGAGTCAGCATTAAAGTCTTCACCAGGTGTTTCTTCTAATATTCCAAGCTCAGAAGCCTGAAAGATGTAAATTGAGTACCATGCATCCGTTGGAGCATCTGGATAAGGTAGTGAATCAACACTAGAACCCTCGATTAAACCTTCTTCATATGAGTTGAATAGGATTTTCAAAGCCTCAGCTTTGTTCACAGTTCGACCTGGATCAAAGAAGCCACCAGGATAACCATCTACCCAGTCATGCTCCTCTGCATAACAAACATAAGGCGCAAACCATTCAGCTCCTACATCTGAAAAACAATTACTATACTCATCTACACTTGGGCTAATTCCTTGAGCTTCAAGCAAGATTTTCAAAAGCTCCGCACGATTTATATCTAAATCAGATCTAAATGTATTATCTGGGTAACCTTCTAAAACTCCAATATCAACTAAAGTTGAGATAGCATCATAGTGCTTATCTAGGTAAGAAATATCTTCAAACAACCACTCTTTCGGCGTTACAGAAACCTCTGAACTTTCATCACCTTCTTGTCGCCCTCCATCGTCAACAGCAATCAACTCAAAATAGTAAGTATCACCCTCATCTAAATCGTTGATTGTTGCAAAAGTCGTATAAGCCTTATCTACATCATAAAGATGATCATAATCACCTGAATCTTTACCGAAATTAATCTCATAACCATCTACATCACTATCTGAAGGTCTATTCCAAGAGAAAGTCACAGAGTCTTCGTCATAATCCAAAATCTGTAAACTCAAACCATCTAGCTCACGACCGCCAGAATCCTGTGTCGCTTCTTCACCCTCCTTGTCATCTGCAGGCCCTTCAATTTCTTCGTCACCTTCTGCAAGCAGCGAATCGATTGGAGATCCAAATTCCGCAGCATAAAAATAACGATATCCAACATCAAAAGCATTTAAGTTTAAGCCATCTTCAAAATCCTTATCCAGTGGGGACAAAACCGCCATCACCGAGTCATAAGAAGTAATCCCACCTAAAACCATCTCAGTCTCCATAAACTCATCCTTATCTAAAATTAAGGATACTGTAGAATCCAAATCCGGATTATCATCTACAATCGGCACCAAAGAAATCGCAAACCTAAGACCTTCAGGCTTTACAACATGAAAGTAAAATTCGCTTTCAGATGAAGAATTTTCAAAATAAACATAATTAGTACCAAATAAAGCCGGTGCATATTTATCTTCAACAACAAAATATTCACCAGTCGAACCACCCATTAAATAAGTCGGCTCAGGATATTTATGCCCCTCTTCATATTGCTCAGAATCTAAATTCCAAAGAGTAAAGTCTTGAAAAACCTCACCTAAATCATCACCCTTACCTGCAACCGCAGCATCAAATGATTCATAAAATTTAATATGGTTCAAAGAGAGCCTAGATGAATCCAGGTATTCTTCCCAAATATCTTTAATAAAATTGTCATTATAATACTCAGACAAAAACCTTGGCCAAATATTCAAACCATATGGGAAATAAGAATCAGTAGGAATTATTGATGCAAATACTGAATAATCTACATTGTCCAAAAAATCAGGCATGGTCAAAAGGTAATCATCTATAGAGTCATAAATTTCTTCGGTCACCCAATCTGCAGTTGCTTCGCCCCAATTAACCTCTTGTGCAGTTGTTGGATACAAATCACCAATAGTAAATTGCATCGCATGATAAAGCTCATGTGCAGTTGTAATCTGCAAATAATCCTCAGAAAGCCACGCATCAACCCCGATTACAGGGTCACCATTACTTAAATATGTAGTCACTCCAATTGCCCCATGTTCTAGCAAAAACTGATTATCATCTAATACCAATATTAAATGAGACAAAGTTAATTCAGGCTCAGGATAGTTCAGCTCACCAAAAATGTGATCCCAGCTATCTTCAGCTGCCTCTGAAACAATCTCTATTATATCTGAGTAACCATCGCCATCTTCATCAGGCTGATCTTTAATAAGGTCTGAAAATTCAATTTGAAAATGATTAGTTAAATATGCATTTTTTTTAAAAATACCTTCATCAAAAGAAACCGCCATTGCTGGAACAGCAATTAGAACATTAAACAGGGATGCAAAAATGAATAGACGTAGTTTCATCAAATAAATTAAATCACAGAATCTAAAAATATAAAAACTTTTGTGTTAAGCTAAGCGTATGTTCGCAGAAGTACTACTAAATCACGCATATTCCCGTAAACAAAAAAGCTTCGTTTACGAAATTCCTGAAGATTTAAATGCAGAAATCGGCAGTGGTGTTGTTGTACCTTTTCGAAATAAAAAGGAAGCAGGCATTATATTAAAGATAAATAAACAGAAGCCAGAGTTTCAAACCAAAGAGATTAGTCAACTTTTAGACCCAAATCTACTGCTCAAAAAATGGCAGCTAGACTTAATTAAATGGATTTCTGAATACTATTTTTGTTCAGAATACGACGCACTACGTTTATTCCTTCCAAAACATATTTGGCGTGTACCAAAAAAAGAACGTGCCAGAAAAAAAGATAACATAAAAAATAAAAGTGTAAAATTAAAAAAACTAAACAAAGAACAAAAAGAAATTGTAGATTCAATCTTAAACGACAAGCCTGGCGTTTCTCTAATTCACGGAATAACAGGTTCAGGCAAAACTGAAATATACAAACAATTAATAAATGCAAAAATTGCAGAAGGCAAACAAGCTTTGCTACTTGTTCCTGAAATTTCATTAACACCTCAACTACTTAAATATTTTGAGGAGATTTCAACTGATACAGCAGTAATTCACAGCAGATTAAGCGATGGCAAAAGAGCCGAGAATTGGCGAAAAATATACAGTGGTGAATGTAAACTAATCATTGGCTCTCGATCTGCAATGTTTTCACCATTTCACGACCTAGGAATAATCATTATGGACGAAGAACATGAATGGACCTATAAACAAGATCAAAGCCCACGCTATCACGCTAGAGATCTCGCAAAAAAAATGCGCGACTTATTAGGCTGCCAAGTTGTGCTCGGCTCTGCAACACCAAGCATTGAAAGTATGTATAATGCCAAAATCGAAGAATACAAACTCTTCACTATAAAAGAACGATTTTCTGGCACAGAATTACCAAAAGTAGAAATCGTCGATATGCGTGAAGAACTAAAAGGAGGAAACTACAGCATGTTCAGCTACAAACTTGAACAAAAAATTAGCTCAACTTTAGAGAAAAAAGAGCAAATCATATTATTTTTAAATCGACGTGGTTCAGCATCTGCAACGGTTTGTCGTGACTGTGGTTTAGCAATTTCATGTAAGAATTGCGATACTAAACTCACCTACCATGCTCGAAAACTAAAACATAAAACCTTAATATGTCATCACTGTGGCATCATCGAAAAAATGCAGGACAACTGTGCAAACTGCAAAAGCACTAGAATAAAACATTTTGGAACAGGTACAGAAAAAGTAGAAAGTGAACTTAGAAAGCTCTTCCCCACTGCTCGCATTCATCGTGCAGACCGCGACACCATGAGCAAAAAAGACAGTTTCGACAAACTGCACAAAGCCTTAAACGCAGGTGAAATTGATATTTTAGTAGGAACACAAATGATTGGGAAAGGCTTCGACATTGCCAAAGTTTCTCTTGTCGGCGTAATCCTCGCAGACATGGGTTTACATATTCCAGACTTTAGAGCCAGTGAACGCAGCTTTCAGCTACTCACTCAAGTTGCAGGAAGATCCGGCCGCCGTGAAACCCAAGGAGATGTATTCATTCAGACCTACAACCCAGGCCACCCTTCCCTAGTCCACAGTAAAAAACACGACTATGACAGCTTTTATGAACAAGAAATTAGCGCAAGAGAAGCCGCAATCCTTCCCCCTTTTTGCAAGATTATCAAATTAATTCATGTCACAGACTCAAAAGAAGCCAGCGCCTTAGCTGCGCAAAAATTAAAAGCAATATTAAACACCGACACTGAACATAAAATTTATTCATCCCCCGCACTTATCCCACGAATTAACAATAAATACTATTGGCATATAATAATTGAAGGCCCGACTCCGAGTGAATTAATCAAAGCCAACAAAGAAGCCTTAGAAAATTGGCGCATAGATGTAGACCCTGTACACACCGTCTAAATTTATAGACTCAAAATTAAATTCCACTCTTGCTTTTCAATTGGAACAACAGACAACCTCCCTTGCTTAAAAAGCTTCATATCAGGTGGAAACCCCGGGTGCTCTTTAAGCTCACGCAGCCCAATTGGCCGCTCAAGACCCTTTAACATTTTCACATCCACCCAAGTCCATCGCTCATCTTCTGGGTCTGGGTAAGCCTCTTTAATAATCTCTACAATGCCCATAATTCGCCTCTCACCACCCGTATGATAGAAAAAAGCCTTGTCACCTTTCTTCATTTCTCGCATAAAATTCCTAGCCTGATAGTTATGAATACCATCCCATTCAGTCTTCTTGTCTGTAAGCATTTCGCTCCAGTTATAACAATCAGGTTCAGTTTTTAAAAGCCAATAATTCATAGACCAACATTACACAATACGGTATAAATAGACTATGAGAATTCTTTCAGGTGTAAAACCAACCGGCAGACCACATGTCGGCAATTATCTCGGAGCAATTAGGCAACATATCGCACTTCAAGAAAAAAACAATGAGTGCATTTATATGGTTGCAGATTACCACGCCCTCACGACTCTTAGGGATGCTGACCTTATGCGCGAATATCGCAGAGGCATTGCCCTAGATTATCTTGCGCTTGGCCTAGACCCAGAAAAAGCGATCTTCTTTTTTCAAAGCGACATACCAATGCACGCTGAACTAGCTTGGATTCTTTCAACAATCACACCACACGGTTTACTCGAAAGAGCCCATGCTTGGAAAGACACTAAAGCAAAAGGCAATCGCGAAATGAATGCAGGCCTGTTCACATATCCAATCTTAATGGCTGCAGACATTTTGCTCTACAATGCAGATAGCGTGCCTGTTGGAAAAGACCAAAAACAACATGTTGAAATCGCAAGAGACATTGCTGAAAAGTTTAATAATACTTTCGGCGATACATTCACCTTACCTGAACCAGACATCCCTGAGGATGTTGCAACTATAATAGGTACAGACGGTCAAAAAATGAGCAAAAGTTACAACAATACTATTGGAATTTTCGAAGATGAAGCCACAATTAAAAAACAAGTAATGAGCATTACTACAGCCAGTATTGAGCTAGCTGAGCCAATGCCAATTGAAAATGATATTATCCTTGGACTTTATGAACAATTTTCTAGTTCAGCCGAGCTAGATGAGCTCAAAGCAAACTACAAAGCCGGTGGATTTGGCTATGGCAATGCCAAAAAAGCATTGTTGAACAAAATTATTGAACACTTCGCCGAAGCTCGCGAACGCCGCACAAAACTTGCTGAATCAGATAACATTAAAGAAATAATGCATGAAGGTGCAAAAAAAGCACAAAAGATCGCCATCACAACAATGTCAGATGTATACGTAAAAACAGGCCTCTCCTAGCCACAAACTCTTGTTGAAAAAGTGAATTCATGCTATAATTACAAGATTGATGCCCTATATGTAAGGGTTGAAATAAACAAAAGTATCATATTTAATTATTGAATGCCCTTACATATAGGGCACTAATCCACGCGCGCATGAAAAAACTCTTCTATTTCCTCACGGGACTAATTGTGATCGCCGGAATTACTTTCACTTTCAGTGAAACTGGACTATTTAAAGGTGAATTTGGAGGTCACTTTGGAGGTGAATTTGGAGGTGACTCAGAGCCAACAGAAGATTATTTCCTTCGCAGCCCCGCAAGTCTGGCAAGTTTAATTACTACAAACGCAAGCGAAGCAGCCAAATATGAAGCCACAGCTCGTGAAGAAATGGATCTTAGCTTTACTAGCATTCCCCTCTCAGAAGAGCAAATAGGCCACGCAGATACAGCTCAAATCGCTGCCGACAGCGCCGAAATCGAAGCCTCTGAAGCAGAAGAGACATATGACAGAATTCAACCTTTTATAGATGACTTATCTGATGAAGTTACCAGAATAAATGCAGAAATAGATGTAATAGAGAAAGAAATAAAAGATACTAAAGAGGAAATAGAAGACCTAGAAGAACTCATAGAGGATTTGGAGGCAGATGTCATTCTCAAAGAAGAAGAGGAAGCTGCAGCTGAACTAGACTACAGAACCAAAAAAAGCTACTTCGACGTATGTATAGCAAGTGACAGTGATCTCTGCACCGTACAGAGGGTAGAAATGGACAATGCCTGGGATGCATGGCAAGACATTGCAATACCTGCACTAGAGGCAGCAGAAGGCAAAAGAAACATACAGGTCCGCAATATAGGTGTGCAGGTAGATAAACTCGAAAGCCTTGAAGGCGAACTGGTAATTCTTCAAGGGTACCCGCCCGAAGTCGAAGTTGCGATTCCCACTGAAGGGGAGCTCAGCGAGGCTAAGACTGCTCATAAAGATGGTCTAGCCATACAGACCACCGCCGAAATCGACCGTGACGACGCGCGTGATAGTGCTGACATGGCAGCCTCATATGCAACAGATGCCGAAGCAGGCGGTGATGGTACCAGCGCCTGGATTCGTCTAAATATAACAAATCAAAACGGCGCTATACCAAGAGAAACTCTCGACATAGATAATTTCAAACTAATAGGTGGTGAATCAAGAACAATTCTTTCCGTCGAAACGAATGATTCATGGCACTACATAGACCCAAGCGGTCTTGATACAAGATATCACTACACTATTTACGTCATAGAAGTTTATGAAGACTCCGGAGATGGATACGACAAGCTCACATTAAAAGACCTTCCAAATGGATACGTCAACCACCAAATCCAAGATAGAAACCTCAAAATCTCAACCGATAAAAGAAAACTCTTCCCTCAAGATATCGTACTTATCCCCGGCTATGCCCTAGAAATTACAGATCCACTGGGAACAATTCTCGATGACGCAACAATTACTACAAAAGAAGATTTAATTGAAGGCTCATGTACATACATGCCAAGTGTCGAACTATATGGCTGTGACCAAAAACCTTCAGAATCAGCCGACACAATTATCACTTATACAGTGAGCCATCCTGACTACGATGAAGACGCTGTCGCAAACTTCCCTAGCATTAGAACTGGAGGAAACGACGCACAAGTTCTGGTTACTGTTGCACTCGGCGTAGACCTCACCGACGAAGATGGAGACGGCCTCTCACTTACCGAAGAAGAAGCACTAGGCACACTAGACACAAAAGTCGATACCGACGGAGATGGCCTATCAGATTGGGATGAAGTAAGAATTCACGAAACAAGCCCTATCCTTGCTGACACCGACGGTGGTGGTGCAGACGATTTAGCCGAAATCGCAGATGGAACCAATGCAATCGATGACCCCACTGACGACATCGTTCTCACTGGATACATTCGACTTCGCATAAAAAATACAAAAGCTGAGCCAGACAACATTATAAGTGATCTTGGCTATTTAAACATTCGAGCATTTTTCCCAGACGAAGAACTGCATAACAAAGTCCTCAGCGTAACTGAAAATATAGATTCATCTTATTATGAAATCGCAGTTCGCAGCCAAGACGAACATACAATAAAAGTAGGAAATATCTCCGGTTATGTAGACAATACAAAAATCGAAAGCGTAACCGCATCCGCAACTTTAGAAGGTGGCGCACTCCAAACAATGCGTATGGAAATGGGATACAAGATCATTGTTAAAGATGCTGAAGAAAGCCCAATTTTAGACGCAACTGTAACTGCAGGCGAAGACACAGTTTGTGAATATCTAGCTGAAGCCGCTACAGAAGGCACTTATGGTTGTCTTCTTGAAATAAATGAAGATCCACTTGCCCTTCCCTATGACTATTCAGTCGAATACGAAGGCTACGACACTATAAAAAGTGCCTTTCTTGAAACAAGAACAGATCAAGCAGACCCCGCAGTAATTGCAGAAGCAACTCTGATCGAAACAATTATTCTTGCTCCTCTAGATACAGATGAAGACGGAATTCTAGACGAAGACGAACTAAGCGAAGACAACGGCTACATAACTGACCCTCTCCTTGCAGATACAGATGGAGACTTACTAAATGATTACGATGAGATCTTCACATACTTTACAGATCCTACAGATAGTGACTCAGACGATGACGATCTATCAGATAGCGATGAAGTTCTTATTTACCTTACTGACCCACTTGATGCTGATACAGATGATGGTGGAGTCGATGACGGTAAAGAAGTAATTGTAGATCTTGAAGAAGATGCTACAGATCCTCTAGATCCAGAGGACGATGTAATAGAAGTTGTTATTGATGAGAAAGAAAAGAATGACATTCTTGAAAGAGATTGTAATGACCCTTTTCTTGATACACGAGAAGGAGACGGTGAAGGACGTTGGTACACAGATACAGTTTGTACCCTATATAAATGGGGAATAATTCGTGGACGTGACCGACTACACTATGTGCCTGAAGACGAAGTTACTAGAGCCGAAATTCTTAAGATGCTACTGCTAAATGCTGGTTTCTCTGAATTCTCAGGTTACGATGTTCCTCAAAGTTACATCGATGTTAACCCTGGCGACTGGTACTACAACTACATTGGCCTAGCTAAAGAAGAAGGCCTACTAGAAAACGAACTTTATGTTTACCCTAACGACAATGCAACTCGTGAAGACATGGTTACATGGGCTTACGACTTATACGAATGGGACGATGACTTTGAACTAGACCCAGATGTATGTGACGACATTGATGAAGATGACGATTCATATGAAGCATGGGCAGCAATGACAAATACAGAAGTATACTACGACGATGATTTCACAAATATAATCACAGGATTCGAAGACGAAACTTGTAGGCCAAACGCATTCACAAACCGCGCAGAAGCCGCTGCATTCATAGTTAGACTTTACATTGCACAAGGATTCTCAGAATCTCTTGAATAAATAATTTATACATGAAAAAATTCTTTTACGCCCTTCTTGGAGTGCTAATAATCGGTGGACTCGCATTTGCACTAAGCAATACGAATCTATTCAAAGGTGCATTAGAGCCAGTGATCGAACCAGAATGTATCGACTTTTATTGGGAGGATCTTGATGGAACTCCACACCATGATGAAATTTGTGACGATCCACTAGCAGTTGCCACATTTGAAGAAGGTTTACCAGAAGGGTATGAATTTATAACTGAAGAGGAATATGAAGCACGTTTAGGGGAAATAGACCTAGATGAAATCGATCTAATAATAGATGGTGGCGCACCAGTTTCTTCAGAATTCGTACTTCGCTTGAAAGTTAAAAACAAAGCAGGTCAATTCATTGGAGGGCTAGATGAATCAAACTTTACCTTCACTGACACCCCTGAAATTATTGGAGAGTACGAAGTTGGGCAATACTCAGGTTATACATTTGAAGGTGAAGTAATTAGCCAAAAAGTCTACAAATTTGTATTCCCATATTCATTTGATTTCACACTAGAAGTTCATGACATTGATGGCTACATTGACCAAACTCTGCCAGATGTATATGAGCCATTAGAAGATTTTGTCGATGTAGAGCCTAGCCTAATCCTTAGTGACCATGGCTATACAATAACTGTAAATGAAGTAGATGGAGCAGGCATCACAGATGCAAATGTCAGTATCCCCTCAGAGGGGCCTGATGGACTGGATTGTATACATTTAACTCATGGCTCAATTGGCAGAGACGGCGTTTACGGCTGTAATGCAGGCATAAGACCCGATCTTATCTACTACAGTGTAGATCATGATGACGTCACATATCACACCAGTGAAAGACGCCCACTAATCACTAATCAATTCGACACTTCAAGAAATACTCACGATGACCCTCAAGTCACAGATGAAGTAACTCTATACCAAGTCGGCTTAGACTCAGACGGTGGTGGAGTTGATGACTTTCAAGAAACAATTGATGGAACCGACCCACTAAATGACGCCGATGATTTAAAATATGCATATATCAGAGCTAAAATTACCGATGAAGCTGGCCGAAAAATCGGTGGCTTAAGCAAAGAGAACTTCCAAGCATTCTCTGATGAAGAAGAGCTAATTCCTGCAACAGTTGTAGAAGCAACAGAAGATATTGAAGATTATATCTTAGCAATCAAATATGACCCTGCAACTTATTTCGAGGAGCACTCTGATCTATTCTATTACATAAAAGTTATAGATAACGAAGGTTTTGTAAATACTCGTTCAGAATATTCCATGCTAAGTAATAGAGAATTAGGTATTTATATTGGAGAAACAATTAAGATGGACCACTCACACATTGTGCGTGTTTTCAGTGGTGCAGAAGGTTATATAGATTACGCATCTGTAATTATTTTAGATGATATTGCAAATATTCCATGTCACTATCTTCCACTTTACGAACAAGATGGCTCTTATGGATGTGCTCAACCACTTAGCACCATAGGTGACACAATCACTTATCAAGCAAACACTTTTGGCCATTTATCAACTCAAGAAGCTGATCATCCTGAAATTAGAACTGCACACAGTGATCCAGCTGTAATTGTAAGTATCAGTATAAATATGGATTCAGATGGTGATGGCCTTGCAGACAATGAAGAAACTTATTTACATTTAACTCTACCTGACAATCCTGACACAGATGGCGATGGACTTTCAGATGGAGATGAAGTGCTTGTATATGGCAGTGATCCACTTTTACCAGATACTGACGGTGATACACTTACAGATGGTAATGAAGTGAATGTTCATGGAACTAGTCCAACTGAAGCAGATACAGACTTTGGAACCATAGATGATGGAACAGAAGTAAATAGAGGGTCAGACCCATTAGATCCAGATGATGATCTTCCTGAAGATCCAGGAGGCCCCCTCGAACCAATAGATACAGATGGTGACGGCTTAACTGACGATGATGAAATAAATATTCACGGAACAGACCCTCTACTTGATGACACCGATGGTGACGATCTGCTAGATGGGGCCGAAGTAAATACTTACGGCACTGACCCACGTTTACCAGACACAGACGAAGATGGCCTTAACGATGGTGAAGAAGTTAATACTCACTTCACTGATCCACTTGATGCTGACACAGACAATGACACTCTCTTAGATGGTGCAGAAGTAAATACACATGAAACAGATCCACTACTGGCTGATACTGATGGCGGAACTGTAGATGACGGTACTGAAGTAAATATCAATCTAACAGATCCACTTGATCCACTAGACGATGTACGAAGTGAACCAGAAGAACCTACTTATGCTTGTACTTCCCTAGACCTAAGCCCAGATGACTTTAGAGTTCTTGAGAGAGACAATGGTACAATCGAAATTCTTCTAGACATTGAACTTGAAGTTGAAGAAATAGAAGATGAAGTAGCTCTACCAAATTGGTTCAGACAAATCTTTGCCTTTTCACAAGTTTTCCTTAGTGAAGAACCAGCTATTGATTGGCTTGGAACACTTAAACTAGAAACAACAGGTACTGGGACCTTCCCTAACGGCGAAACAAGTTATGAGCTTGAAGTAAATAGTGAAGAAGAAATTCAAGTAATTTACTCTGGCGCAAGTATCGACGATATTATTACAGCCAGCATAATCGGTGAAGAAACAGATTGTACTGACACACTTAATATTCAAGAAGAAAAACCTGTGCCAAATCCAGAAACAGATAACGACAATAATAAGACCGACTTCACATGTCATAGCGATCCATTTATTGATACTCGAGGAGCCTTTGGAGAAGAACTTTGGTACACAGACCCAGCATGTATTGGTTGGGAGCTTGGAGTTGTTGAAGGAAAAACAGCTTACTTATTCGATCCAGTAACAAATGTAACTCGAGCAGAATATCTGGCTATGCTATTAAGAGCTGCTGGCGTATATGCAAGTGAAGGTTATTACATAGATACTAACTTTGCTGACATGCCGGATGAACATTGGGCAAGAGATTATTTCGCAATTGCATACGCACGCGGAGTGATTCATGCTGAAGAATTTGGCTTTGTAAACCCAGATTTACCAGCCACTAGATCTGATATGCTCGTTTGGTTTGCCAGACTATACAATTTCACGCTTTACGACTTTGAGATAAGGCAGTATTGTAGCGATATCAACCAATATGATCCTTATGCCTACGCCTTCGCGCTTGCGGCACAATGGGACGTTGAAATGCCTACTGGTCATATGACCACGATACTTACCGGAAACCCTGATGGAACTTGTAGTCCAAGCGGATATATGAATCGTGCTGAAGCTGTAACCTTCACACTTAGAGTTCTAGCAGGAGCCGGGAGACTCGATCTCTAATCCCCTTCAACCATGAAAAAGGTCCTATATATCCTGCTCGCAATAGTAACAATCGGAGCAGTAGCTTTTTTGCTTAGCAATACCAATTTATTCAAAGGTGATTTCACCGATTTCTGGGAAGGCCCTCAATACACTGTAGAGTCCAGCTTCGTATATTCAGCTGATATTCCAACAGCTCTCGACTGTACAGATGAAGACCCCGATACTCTTTGTGATCTTCAAGATGCAATCGCTGCAGCAAATGAAAGTATTGAAGACGTACTTATTGAATTTGATGAAAGCGTAATTTCAGTCTCAATTGAAGACGCAACTCCATTAGAAGATGATGAATCTGAAACATTAGTAATAACAAATACTGCTGCCCAAGTAGTAATCGATTTTGAAGATCGAGTTACACTACAAACAACCACACTATTTGCTGAGGGGCACTTAAGCAAATTGCTCAAAATGAATGCTGGTACAGATCTTAGGCTAGTAGATATGACTTTATCTAATAGTACAAATGGAATAGAAAATGCGGGTGGAACTCTAAGCATCGAAAATGGTACTTTCCAATTCAATGCGGGTTATGTTGTATTAAATAGTACAGCAGATTCACACACAACAATAACAAACGGATTATTTGATCAAAACGAATTACAAGCAAGCTCAGACAATGAAGGTCTAATCGTAAGTAGAGGGGGCACAGTTACAATCGAAGACTCAACTTTCACAGATAACAGCAATACAGACAATGTTGCAGGTATAGCTATTCACGAAGGTGATTTAACAATTAATAACTCAGTATTTAGTGACTTCACTGTTACTGAAGCAATTTCAATAGTTAACCCTGGTGGAGCAATTTACAAAACAGGTAATGGTGATTTAGAAATAGCTAGCACAAGCTTCCTCAACAATATGGCTACAAGAGGTGCTGCAATATACATCGATGCATTAGAAGGTACTAACAATACAATCACAGGAGCTGAAGGAATTGGAATGGCAAATAATACGGCTTCAAGCTCTGGTGGTGCAATCTTCAAAACCGGGCCAGGTGCATTCAACCTAAATTCAATAGCATTAACCGCTAATGAAGCTCCATATGGTGGAGCAATCTACATAGGCTCTCCACACTCAGAAGAGGAATCTCCATCAGTGGGTGAACAAGTATTTAACGATGTAGTTGTCACAGAAAATCACGCGACGGAATCTGGTGGTGGCCTTTACAACTCACTTTACCCTGAGAATCCATTAACAATTGAAAGATCATTCATTTCAAGCAACATTGCAGATGACGGAGAAGACAACATCCATAATGTAAATGGAGACGAAGCAATAGTGAATATTGAGTCAATTCTAGGTGATATGTTCATTATTAACATAGACTTAAAAGATGAAGCTGGAGACGAAATTGAAAATTTAACTGAAGAAAATTTCTTATTAACTAGCGAGTCTGATAGTGAAATCTTAAACTTCACATCAAACGATGAAGATTATTCAAGATACCAGATACTTGTAAATTATGATGAAGACCATACGATCACAATTCAAAACGTAACTGGCTTTGTTGATAAAGTACTAATTCTTAGTGCAGATGAAGTATATACAATTGATGAGATCAGCCCAGAAGAAGGCGAATTAGATTATGAATTCCCAGAAACAGAAGTTTTTATGGATCACGCATACCTAATCGAAGTTCCAGATATTACAAATGATGAGTTCACAACTCTAGAATGGACAATCACAGCAAACGACACTGCATGTACTTATCTTAAAGATGAGTTAACTGAAGGGGATGAATTCGACTCAAGTGTATTTACATGTCTTGTCCCATTAATGGGCGACGGAGAAATCATAACTTACTCCTTAGAGAGACTAGGTGATGAAACAATCATTATTGAAGAATCTGCAGATGCAAGAACTGCGCACGCAGATGCTCAAATTGAAAAATATTTCCGCTTAGAAATCTACTTAGATCCAGACGGAGACGGACTAACAAATGACGAAGAAAGTGCACTAGGCACAAGCCATTTAGATCCTGATACAGATGATGGCGGTGAATGGGATGGGTCAGAAGTAGAAGCTGGTCGTGACCCATTTGAACCTTTAGATGACATTCCTGCAATCCCAGAAGATGCTGAATTCTCATGTACAATTACAACTGACCCTATAGACTCTCCTGAAGCAGGTATAGCAGTAACTCATATTGATGATGAAAGTCATGATGTTGATACAATTGTACATATTGACTTTGAAGCAGTCAGTTCACCTATTGGTGGAATTTTTGAAGGTGAATTTACTGCACTGAGCACTGGCTCAGAAGATATGGAAGTACCAACTCATTTCTACTACGAACCAATTGAAGGTGAACCATTTGATGGAACAGAACTAGCCTTCCCTCTTACTGGAAATGAACATAGTTTCGACCTAAGAGTTACAGGAGTAAAAATAGGAACAACCCTTAACTTCCGTGCACAAGGGCCCGATGGCGCAATCAGCGGTGACTGTGGCGCATTCATTGGAGTCAGAGAAGATACAGATTTCGATGAAGAAGCCCCAATAATAACATTACTTGGTGAAGAAGAACTCACTGTTTATATAGGCGAAGAATATACAGATGCAGGCGTAACTGTCATCGATGATGTTGAAGGAGACATAAGTGATCAAGTACGAATAAGAGTAAGTGAGCTTGAAGGTGATACTTTCGATGTAGGTGAAGAAGAAACCGTATCTGATTATATCGACACAAGCACTCCAGCTATTTACACTATTGAATACAAAGCAAATGATAGAGTTTTCAATTATGCAGATCCTGTATATCGTTTTGTAACAGTTACAGAAATCCCATACGAATTTTCATGTGACCTTATAAATTTAATCCCAAGTTCTTTCTCTATAACCGAGGAAATGTCAGGAGTAGCAGATACTGATATCGAAGTGTCATTAAATATTTCTGGTGAAGAAGTAGTTATTAGCTTCTTCCCAAATTGGATATATGATGTACTAAGTTTTATCAACGTATACACTGCTTCAGATCATGATATTTGGTCTGGAACCTTACACTTCTCAAATAACAATTTAGATTCTGAATTCACTTTTGGTGGTCTAATACCAGAAGAAGATATTATTGGAAGCCCAATCGCTGTACCTATTGTTGGGAACAACACATTAACAACGGTTTATCATTCAGGAATAAGAATTGGCGACATTATTACAGCAAGAGCTCTGGGTAATGGCGTAGATTGTGAAGATTCAATAATAGTAACTGAAGATCTTGATGGAGCTCCAGATACTACCCCACCCAGTATTTCTCTTTTCCCACCTGATTCAATAGAAATCAGCAAGGGCGCTGTATATGAAGAACCAGGTTATTCAGCTACTGATAATGTAGATGGATTTCTAACAGATAACGTTGTGCTCGGTGGAACCTTTATCGACACAAGCACAGTAGGAACTTTCACATTAACATATGATGTAAGTGATTCTGCTGGGAACCCTGCAATACAAAAAACAAGAAACATCACTATTGTTGATGACATATCAGCACCTGTCATAACTCTAATCGGAGCAAATGAAACAATAGAAATTGATTCAATCTATGAAGACTTAGGCGCAACTGCCACAGATGATGTTGATGGTGACATTACAGATTTAATCATTGTTGGCGGAGACACAGTCAACTCAAGCATCGTTGGAGTTTACACTATGACCTACAACGTTTCTGACACTGCTGGAAACCCTGCTATAGAAGTTATAAGAACTGTAACAGTACTTGAAGAAGGTGTCGGCTTAGATGCAACACCACCTGTAATTACACTTGTAGAAGGAGATAAAACACTATTATTTGCTAGCATCTATACCGAGCCAGGCGCAACTGCCACAGATGACCGTGACGGAGATCTCACTGATTCAATTGTAATTGGTGGCGAAGTAGTAGATACGAATATAGCCGGTGAATACCTTCTAACTTACAATGTGAGTGATGTGGCTGGAAACCCTGCTGTAGAAGTTATAAGAACTGTAACAGTGCTTGCAGACGGCGTGCCACTAGCAGACACTACCCCACCTGTAATCACTATGAACGGTTCAGATGAAATCATGCCATATGCAAGTGCATATGCTGATCAAGGTGCAACTGCAACAGACGATACTGACGGTGACATTACAGATCAAATCTCTGTTAACAACCCTGTTAACAATCTTATTTCTGGAGTTTACTATGTAACTTACAATGTAAGTGATGCAGCTGGAAACCCTGCACTCGAAGTAAGACGTCGAGTTGAAGTTCAAGAAGAAGTAACTACTCAAGTTGATCCAGACCCCCCACTAGAAACAGATGACGACAAGAGACAAAGTATTATTGATGCAGTAAATAGCTGTAGAGATCCATTTATCGATACTCACACTGGAGAACCTTGGTATGAAAAAGCAGTTTGTATAGGTTACAGCCTAGGAATCGCTAAAGGTAAAACAAATGTGATCTTCGATCCTGCCGGAACTGTTACTCGAGCTGAACTACTCGCATTTATATTACGTGCAGCTGGTATCAGCGAATACGAAGGGAGCAGCTTACCCGTAAATTACGCAGATGTAAGCGATGGAGACTGGTACCGAAATCTATATGCACTAGATAAACTCTACAACATTACTCACGTAAGCGATGGTGGATTCGTTAATCCTAACCTGCCTGCAACTCGTGCAGATATGGTGGTGTGGGAAGCAAGATTATACGGATTAACCTCATTCGATTACGACATTACTAAAGTCTGTAATGACATAAGAAATAGTGATCCTTGGGCATATGCCTTCGCAATAATGACAGATTGGATTGTTGAGTTCCCTACTGGGTTCACAACCCCTATGATTACTGGTTACCCAGACGGATCATGTAAACCTCAAGGTTACACTAACCGTGCTGAAGCAATAACATATGTACTTAGAGCTTACACAGGCCTAGGTCAAATCTCCTCAAGGTAATAAACAAAAGCTAAATCTAATAAAACCTCCTTACTAAAAAGGAGGTTTTATGTTATAATAAGTAGATAAAAACACGTATGGACAATATTACACCTGCGCCTAAGCACAGTTTAAAGAAGCTCATATTCCTACTTATTGGTTTAATTACTTTAAGTGGCCTAGCATTTATATTCAGCAATTCTTCCCTATTTAAAGGTGATCTTGATGATGTAATCGAAATAGGCCCAATTGTTTATACAGTTAACACAAACACAGACGAATTTTCGGGCAGGATCTTAGAAACAGATCCACTCACATGTGCTGATGATAATCCACTAACTCTATGTGACCTAAGAACGGCCTTAAGCATAGCAAATGTTACACCTCCAGATACTGCTTCAGAAATTCGTTTCGAATACGATGGAGTTGAACCTTTCGCCATCACAATAGATGACACTCTTACAATTAGCTCAGAAATCATTTTTATAGCTGAAGCTGACCAAGATGTACAAATAATTCAGTTGCACCACCCAGATGAAGATGGTGACCCAGAATTACCTGAATGGATGAGGGAACCCATTGATAAAATCTTATTTCAAGTAGAAGAAGATGCAATTTTACAATTGAATAACATCCATATTTCAAATGCTGACATAGGAATTGATAATGAAGGTACAGCTCATATCAATGATTCTACCTTTGAGGCCAACTTACTGCACTCAATATACAACCAAGAAATTTTAGAAGTTAGAGATTCACTATTCATAGATAACGTAAACAATGAATATGGTGGTGGTTCTGCAATAAATAACCTAAGTGTTGCAAATGTTTACGACTCAATATTTGAGAATAATTTTGGAACATTTGGTGGAGCAATTCACCAACAAGGTAGCTTTTCAGACCTAACAGTTGAAAGATCAATTTTTGATAGCAATAGTGCCAATAGTTACGGTGGTGCAATACATGGGAATGGTAATACAAGAATAATTGATTCAGGTTTTATAAATAACAGCGCAGATTATGGTGGGGCAATTTATGACCATAGTCACTATTTAATGGAAATTATTGGAAGTACTTTCACGGGTAATACAGCAGTCGAAGGTGCAGCAATTAATCTAGAGGGCCGACCAGAATGGTATGGCCCGGGTACAGAAGAAGAATCAATACTTATTCAAGATACTGAAATCTATGATAATGAATCTAGCTTTACTGGAGGTGGAATACTTCTAAACGAGAGCGTTTTCTTAGTTTTAGAAAGGTCAAGAGTAGAAGATAACATTGCAGCTAGCGACATAAATCATAATTTATATTTCGCTGATAGTGACAGTCAAGTTTTAAATATTGATAGCATCGTAGACTACATTAGTCCTGATGAAATGGAATCAATTGCATATACTTATGTAAGTGTCGAATACAAAAATGGCCCTTGGTCTAATTTGATTGAAGGCCTTGATGAAAGCAATTTCACAATTATCGATGGACCAGTTGATGGAGAAATTCTCTCAGTAGAAAGAACAGACACTCACTACGACTATCCAAGTTATGGTGATATTTATGAAATTGGCAGGCCATCTTACCTAATAACAGTAAACACAGACGATGCATTTAATTTCCTAGTAAATGACATGGATGGCTTTATAGAAATGGAAAGTGGCAATTTAGATACAGAAAGAATTTTAGAACAATCTGAAGCCGTCTCAATTCATCCTGATTTTGCCTATGAGCTTCTCTTATATAATTCAGAAGATGAATACATAGCTGATTCAGATCATCTTGCCGAAACATTTGTAGTAACTGCAAATTCAGAAGGAGCTGAATATGACTGTTTCTATCTGTTAAATAGAGTTTGGGGACA
Organism: Candidatus Peregrinibacteria bacterium; assembly: GCA_018658105.1. Classification (GTDB taxonomy): domain Bacteria; phylum Patescibacteriota; class Gracilibacteria; order UBA1369; family 2-02-FULL-48-14; genus JABHVW01. The sequence continues at coordinate 10,111 of JABHVW010000012.1, read as the reverse complement.
ACATGGAACTTTTTCATGTCCGATCCCACCTTCTCCAGAAATTCCTACTTTTACTGCAACTACAAGTCTCGTCGACTATGAAGAAATAATTGATGAATCATTTACAATTGCTAGAACAAGTAATTCTGACGAAAAAGTTATATTTGAATTCCTATTAAGCCCATCAGATTATGATTCTGACGATGACGGCCTAACTGATTATGAAGAAGGTATAATTGGAACATATCCTATGAGAGCAGATACAGATGCTGATGGACTAAATGATGGCGAAGAGGTCCTAGTATATTTCACCGATCCACTATTAGAAGATAGCGATGAAGATAGCCTAATCGACGGTGATGAAGTTAATCTTCATGGAACCGACCCAAATAATGCAGATACAGATGAAGATCGATTAAATGATAACGATGAAATCGATCTATACGATACCGACCCTCTCAACCCAGATAGTGATGATGGTGGGATTCAAGATGGAATTGAAGTATATATTACAGGTGGCGATCCGCTTGATCCAAGTGATGACGTAATGGCTTGTAACAGTTTAGACCTTAGCCCTGACGATTATACAATTCATCCAGATCACGAAGGAGCAACATTAGATTTTACAATTGATATCTCTTTAACAGAAAGTTTTCCTGAGCTAGATTTTAATCTAAAACTCAGCCACAACAATCCAGAATCTGGCCCAATCAGCATAGAAGAAGATCTACATGAAAGTGATCTAACTGTTGTGCTAGATGGTGCAGTTGAAGAACATCATGTAATCGGTAGATTAGAAAACATTCATGGTGGAGACATACTCTTAGTTCAATTCTCAAATTGTGAAGAAGAGCTACTAATTAAAGAATTTAATTCAGACGATGACACAGATGGAGATGGCTTAAGTGATGGTGAAGAATTTGACCTTGGTACTGATTACAATAAACAAGACACAGATGACGACACCCTAAACGACCTACTTGAACAAAGCTACGCAAGTGATCCTTTGAATCCAGATACAGACGGCGATAGCCTCAGCGATGGAAATGAAGTTTTCATTTTCCTAACTGACCCAACAAATGCCGACACAGATGGAGATACACTAAATGACAACGATGAAATCGTGACTCATCTTACAAATCCATTAAGCGCGGATACAGATGAAGACGAACTAAATGATGGAGTTGAAGTTGAATTAGGCTCTGACCCATTAAATCCAGATACAGATGACGATAGCCTACTTGACGGTGAAGAAATCAGTGTAGGAACAAATCCACTAATAGCAGATACTGACGAAGACGGACTAACAGATTATGAAGAAGTTTACGATGTGCTGAGCGACCCTACAAATCCAGATACAGATGGCGATAGCCTACTTGATGGAGATGAATATATCACATACGAAACAGATCCTCTTCTTGCCGATACAGATTCTGGCGGCCTAAATGACGGTGACGAAATTAGCTTTGGAAGCGATCCTTTAGATGCCAGTGACGATGATGCATACAATCCTGCAGTTGATGCAGATGCAGATGGTTTAATAAATAGTGACGAAGATATTCACGGTACCGACAGACTTAACCCAGATACAGATGGCGACGACCTCGGCGACGGTTTCGAAGTAAACCGAGAAGACCCTCTCGACCCACTTGATCCAGATTCAGATGATGACGAAATTCTAGATGGTGACGAACTTACATTAGGCACAGACCCACTTGATCCAGATTCAGATGATGACGAAATTCTAGACGGTGACGAACTTATATTAGGCACAGACCCTCTTAACTCAGATACAGATAGTGATGGCCTTCCAGATGGTGAAGAAATCAATCTTGAAGAACCAACAGACCCACTTAATCCAGATACAGACGGCGATGACCTGCTAGATGGAATCGAAGTAAACACTCACTTAACAGACCCACTTAATTCCGATACTGACGGTGGTGGCCTGAATGACGGCGACGAGATTGGCTTCGAAAGTAATCCTCACGACCCAAGCGACGATGCAATTGCAGATCCAGATGGAGATGCAGATGGCGACGGGCTTACAAATGGTCTAGAAATTAGCCAAGGTACAGATCCAGAAAATGCAGATTCAGATAGCGACGGCCTAGAAGACGGTGCCGAAGTGCTTACTTACCGAACAAATCCATTAATTGCCGACACAGATGGTGGAGGCATGAATGATGGCGATGAAATTGGCTTTGGTAGTAATCCACGCAGACCTTACGACGATGCAGTTGCAAATCCTGAAGAAGATTTCGACGAAGATGGCCTAAATAACGGTGACGAAAGGGAACTACTAACATTCATTCGAAGAGCCGATTCAGATGGCGATGGCCTTCTAGATGGTGAAGAAGTTCACACTTACCTTACCGATCCACTTGATATTGATACAGATGGTGGACTTGTTAACGATGGCCTAGAAATCAGTTACGCAAGTGACCCTCTAAATCCAGATGACGACGTAATTGCAAATCCTGAAGATGATTATGATTTGGACGGACTTCTAAACGGAGAAGAAACAGAACATGGTACAGACCCACTAATTTCAGATACAGATGCCGATGGCCTCACGGACGGTGCTGAAGTGAATACTCACTCAACTGACCCTCTCTTAAGTGACACCGATGCCGGTGGCATGAATGATGGCGATGAAATTGCATTTGGTAGCGACCCACTTGACATAAGTGATGATTCATATGCAAATCCAGATGAAGACACTGACGGAGATGGACTACATAATGGAAGAGAGGCCGAACTTGGAACAGATCCACTAAATCCAGATTCTGACGAAGACGGCCTAACAGATGGAACCGAAGTTTACAGTACCGGTACAGACCCACTTGATTCTGATTCTGACGATGATGGATTAAACGATGGCGATGAAATCAATGCAGGTACAGATCCACTTAATCCAGATTCTGACGGAGATGGACTAAGCGATAGCCTTGAACTTGAACTTGGAACAGATCCACTCTTAATCGATACAGATGATGATGGAATATTAGACGGTGAAGAAGTTGAGCTTGGAACAGATCCTCTTGAGGCATATGTCCCGATTGAAGTTGACCCAGAACCCGAACCAGATCCAATTTCAGAACCTATTATATATGCATGTAACTCAATCGATCTCCTACCAAATGAATGGAGCATTACACCTGAAGAATCTGGCCTAGCCGACTTAGATCTAACTCTTGATTTAAGCATAAGTGATGAAGAAGGGTGGATTGGAAACCTAAGTTTCAGCACTTCAAGTGCAGATGCCGAATTTTATTATGATGAAGTCGAAGGCAACAGAATCGATATAGATCTAGAAGGAAACGAGCACAGAATCGATGTGTACCATTTCAATGTAAGCATTGGTGATGAGATCACGGCACATGCTAGTGGCATGGGAGCAGATTGTTCTGACACACTTACAATTACCGAAGAAATTCCTGAACTAGTAATAGAACCTGAACCTGCTAGCTTCTCATGTAGCTCAATCGAACTTCTACCTGAAGTTTGGGAGATTCGAGAAGAGGAACAGGGCAGTGCAGGTGTAGATCTAACATTCAATGCAACTCTTGAAGAAGACCTAGATGAACTAAGCTTCATAAATAGATGGGCTCGAAGAATTGCTCGTTCACTAAACATTTTCCTTGCAGAAGATGAAGAATGGAGCGGTGTAATCAACTTCTTCAGTACAAATCCTGATACATTATTCCATTACGGAGAAACTGCTGAAAACAATCTAAATATAGAATTAGATGGCAACATCCACAACATTGAAGTAATTCATGGTGGCTTCAACATCGGAGATGAAATAGTCGCAAGCATAAGCGGCATGGGAGCAGAATGTTCAGACTTCCTAACTATTGGTCAAGATTTATCAAACCCAGCTGAACCAGACGAACCTACTGAGCCTACTGAACCTACTGAGCCTACTGAGCCAGGTCTAGAAGATACAACTGCTCCAATCATCACAATGATCGGCGGCAATGTTAGCACTCCATATCAATCTGACTATGTCGATCAAGGAGCAAGCGCATCAGATGAAACAGACGGCGATATCAGTTCAAGCATAATCACATTCAATCCTGTAAACACAACAATCGTTGGTAATTACAGCGTAACTTACAATGTGAATGATGCAGCTGGAAATTCTGCAAAACAAGTAACAAGAACCGTTACAGTTGAACAAAGGGTCATTACAGAACCAACTACACCAACTGTAGATGAGCCTCCCACGCCAGAGCCTGAAAGCGTAATAATTGACAGAAATAGACGTGACGAAATCGTAAATACAAGCGATACGTGTCAGGATCCATTTACAGATACAGGAGTATCAAATTGGTACTCAGAAACAGTTTGTATTGCATTCCAAATGGGAATCGCAAAAGGAAAAAGTGCAACACTATTTGTGCCAGATTCTCTTGTTACAAGAGCAGAAATGCTAACATTTATCTTTAGAGCAGCAGGCATTGATGAAAGTCAAGGTGCAGCTCTTCCAGTAAATCATCCAGATGTAAGTGACTCAGACTGGTACAGAAATATATTTGCTCTAGATAAGCAATATCAACTTACAAGAACGCCAGACGGCGCATTCATAAATCCAAACTTAGAGGCAACTCGCTCAGATATGGTGGTTTGGCTAGTTAGACTATATGGTTTGACTTTATACGATTACGATATAAATGCTTACTGTAACGACATCAACAATCAAGATCCATACGCTTACGCATTCGCAATTTTAAGCATATGGCAAGTTGAAATGCCTGCAGGTACAAACACATCAATTATTACAGGATATCCAAACGGATCATGTAATCCTCAAGGTTACACAAATCGCGCAGAGGCAGTAACGTTTGTAATGAGAGCATACGCTGGACTAGGCCAGAAAAAGTAGCTATAATTCCGCCGATATAGCCAAGAAAAATGCCAACGAAATACATATTCGTTACCGGTGGGGTTTGCTCAAGTTTAGGCAAGGGGATTGCAACCGCCTCAATCGGAGCCCTACTCAAATCTGCTGGATTCAAAGTTTTCACCATGAAACTGGATCCATACTTGAATGTTGACCCTGGAACAATGAGCCCATTTCAACATGGTGAAGTTTATGTAACAACAGATGGCGCAGAAACAGATCTAGACCTAGGACATTACGAAAGATTTATAGATGAAGCACTTAGCGGATTATCTTCAGTTTCTACTGGTAAAATTTACACTGAAGTTCTTGCTAAAGAACGTCGCGGTGATTTTCTTGGAGGAACAATTCAGATCATCCCTCACATTACGGATGCAATAAAAACAAGAGTTGTCAAAGCCGGTAAAGCAAGTGGCGCAAAAGTTGTACTTGTAGAAATCGGTGGAACAGTTGGAGATATTGAAGGTCTCCCCTACCTCGAAGCAATCAGGCAAATGAGGCATGAATACGGAAAAGAGAACACATTATTTGTTCACCTAACTTTACTGCCATACTTAAAGGCAGCTAAAGAATTGAAAACAAAACCAACTCAAGCGTCAGTAAGAGAACTACGATCAATCGGTATTCAGCCAGACATCATTATGACAAGAGCTGACAAAGCTATTCCAGTAAAACTTCTGAAAAAAATCTCGCAATTCTGTGATGTTGAAGAAGATCATGTAATACCTGCTGTTACCTGTAAATCAATCTACGAAGTACCTCTTAAATTCAATGAACACAAATTAACAGAGCTTATCGCAAGCAAATTACATTTAGGTAACGTAAGCCCAATGCTAGAAGATTGGAAAACTCTAGTATCAAAAATTTCAGCTAAACGTGACCCAATTAAAATTGCTCTTGTAGGTAAATATACCGGTTTAGACGATGCATATTTATCTGTGATCGAGTCATTAAAAATCGCATGTTATCACCAAGATTTAGAGTTAGATTTAATTTGGGTTGATTCAGAAAAACTAGAAGAAAAAGATGAAAAAGCTTGGGAAACTCTTGAAAGCTCAGCTGGTATCTTAGTACCAGGAGGTTTTGGAATTCGTGGTACTGAAGGTAAAATTCTCGCTGCAAAATATGCCCGTAAAAACAAAGTTCCATATTTGGGAATTTGTCTTGGACTACAAATTATGACCATCGAATATGCAAGACATCACTTAAAAGATGATAGCTTAAATTCAGAAGAATTCGATGAAAATGAAGAACTCGGTAAAGACAAACACGTCATTCATTTCTTACCAGGTCAGCACAAAAATAAAGATAAAGGCGCAACATTAAGACTAGGCTCCTACCCTTGCATGGTACAAAAAGACACACTCGCAGACAAGCTATATGGCCAAGATATGATCATTGAAAGACACAGACATCGCTATGAAATTAACAACAAATTTAAACAGAAATTAGAAGGAAGTGATTGGGTTGCATCTGGGATTTACGAAGAAGAAGGATTAGTTGAAATTGCAGAACTAAAAAACCATCCATTCATGATTGGCTCACAGTTCCACCCTGAATTCCTCTCACGACCACACAGACCTCACCCATTGTTTTATGGATTGATTGAAGCTAGCGCCAAAGCAAAAAATATATCAACAAAACAACATGCCACAATTCCAGTACACAGCAGTCAATAGCGATGCCAAAAAGCTAAATGGAGTTATTGGAGCTGAAAGCGAAAATGACGCCAGAAAACAATTAAATACACTTGGTATTTCAGTTTTGAGCATAAAAACAATCAAGGACAAAGCAAAAGTAAGTGTACATAGTGAAAAAACGGTAAATTTAAAGAAATATGAATTCGAAGCATATGATAAAACTGGTCGTAAAATTGTTGGAACAATTCCAGCAAGCAGCCGTTATAAAGCCTTCAAAAGGCTAATGGAAGAATATGAATTCGAAGTTTCTTTTGTTGTGCATTTAAATGCAACTGAAGAAGAAAAAGCAAAAGCAAAAACTGAAGATCTATCCATATTACAAAAAGAATACGAAGAAAAAACTGAACCCAGTGCAGAGGAGGAAGAAGCATCAAAAGTAGATAAAAACTTTGAGAAAAAGAAATCTGACCTTCTTGAAAAAGTTGACCACATCCTAACAAAGATCAAAACTCTCATAGCTCAATACGCAGCTGATATTAAACCTGAAAACAAGAAACTTATTGATCAATATGTAGATAAACTACTTAGGATTAAAAGTAGTACAAATCTTGAATATATTGAACATATATCTGAAGAACTATTAAAAAAGGTTCAAGATCAAGAATTATTCCTGCATAAAGAAAACATGCAAGCCGAACAAGAAAAAGTGAAGTTAGAAACTCAAAAGATGATGGCTGAATTACACGCTAGACCAGTTGAAGAAAAAAGCTTACTCGATGACTTATCAAATTTAGAAGAAACTTTAACTGAATCAAAAAACCCCATCTTGAAAGGTTTAGCAGAAAACATTAAAAACTGGCTACCCAGCCCAGAAGCGAAACTCCTTAAAGATCAAATCAAACAGTTGAATAAACAAGTATGGACTTTTTGGATACTCAAATTAAAAGCAAGTAAATCTGTAAAAGCCGAAGCCAATGCAAATCTACAAAAAGTAGTAGATGAAAAAACCAGACTTAAAAAAGAGCTGAAGAGCTTACAACTTAATGAAGTAAAAAATAAAAAGGATGTTGGCCAATTAGATGAACCATTAATCACAGAGGAGTTAAAACATTTCTTAGGTTGGCTGCTAATGCTCTATTTAGTCGCATATTTCCTAAGTTACTACTACATCGCAAAAGATTTTCCAGGTGGCAATCCACTTCCAGGTGAATTCAATCTACTTCATTCCAGCATGTTGCGCAGCTTGTTAATAAGCATATTTCTATGGTACATACTCCTTAACCTTAGAATTGAATACTTACGATACAAAAGCTGGGCTAATCTCTTAATTTTCCCTCTCGGCATCATATTAAACGCTAGCCTAATATTTAACCTATAGAATGTTCCCAACAATATACCAAAATACATATATTTCACTTCAAACACTATGGGTTTTCGCAGTTGCAGCCATGTTAATTGGCAGTTACCTAGCCGTAAAAAGACTGAAACGAAGAAGAGTAAATTTCACACTAATAATTGAACATAGCACAAGCTTTTTAGTAAGCGCAGTCCTCGGCTCAAGAATCGTATACTTCATCTTAAATACTGACGCATACTTCCCCGCATTCGACTTCAGAACATTATTCAATTTCATATCAATCTGGGACCAAGGCTTCTCACTTTGGGGCGGAGTTTTAGGTATGTTATCTATGCTCACATATAGAATTCACAAAGAAAAAGAAAATATTTGGAAATGGTTCGATGCATTAATTGTACCCGGCCTACTCGCATTTATGATTGGAAACTTTGGCGCATTTTTAGGCGGATATTCATATGGAAATCCTACAGATCTACCCTGGGGGGTCACATATCATATTCAGAATGTAAGATACACCGTGCCAGTTCATCCAACTCAAATATACGCAATAATCGCAATTAGCCTTTTACTCTGGAGCAAGTTCAAACTAAAAAAGAAAACACAATTTTTCGAAACAGATGGTAATACCAGCATATACTTAACAACAGGTTTCAGTGGCATATATTGTTTACTTAATTTTTTCAGAGGAGACTTAATGCTTATGATTTTCGATATTCGACTTTCTATGATAGTCTCTGGTCTACTATTTATTATATCAAGCATATACCTTTACAAACGTTACAGAAAATACAATGAATCCATTTAAATTATTTAGTCCATCTTACTTATTTGATCCAACTCCTGGCTTTTCATTTGCCTATTTTTGGCCATCAACAATATTTTTCGTATTAATTTTTGCCCTAAGCTGGCATGCAGCATCACTAGTGCAAAAGCATAGGCACCAAAAGCTCGCTAAAGAATTCCTAGGTGGAATACCTGCTAGAATGCGCGAAATAGCATTAGCCGGCCTTACACTTACATTTTTCCGTGAAGAAGGAATACCTTGGTTAGGAATGCGTTTCTGGATAATTTTACTCGTATTACTTGGCGTAGCTTATGGAGTATGGGTTTGGAGACGTTACCAAAAAGGTTTTCTTGAAAGACTAGGTAAGCAAAAGAAAAGGGAGGCAGAAGATCTCTACCTACCCCGTCCTAAACATAAAAAGAAAAGGAAGCGCTAAGAAAGCTTCAATACTTCAAATTCACTCTTACCGTGTGGTGCATCAACAGAAACTTTGTCACCAACTTTAGAGCCCATAAGAGCAACCCCCATTGGTGCTTCATTTGAAATTCTATTCTCAAATGGATTTGATTCAGTAGAACCCACAATTGTGAATTCATGCTCATCTGTTTTTTTCTTAGTATTTACTACTTTAACCTTAGTACCAATCTCTACAATCTTCTTTGAGTGATGTTTTTCATCAACTACTTTTGATCTTTTAATCATTATTTCAAGCTCTTTAATTCGCCCTTCAACGAATGCTTGTTCATTTTTAGCCTCTTCATACTCAGAGTTCTCAGAAAGATCACCAAAACTAATCGCTTCTTTCAAACGAGCCGCGACTTCCTTTCTACGGACAGTCGTAAGCTCCTTAAGCTCGCTTTCAAGGTTCTTAAGCCCTTCTTTAGTAACAATTACAGCCCCTTCATCATCTGCGATCAGAGAAGCTTTAATATCATCTTTTTTAACCATAATTAATTTAAATTAAATGTTTTTTAGAAATATGAACGAATCTTTACACTTTTTGGATGTTCACGCAACTTATGTAATACTTTTGCCTCAATCTGTCGAATACGCTCACGCGTAACTCCAAACTCATTTCCAACTTCTTCTAGAGTATGACCAATACCATCTTTCAAACCAAAACGCATTTCAATAATCTTACGTTCTCTTGGTGAAAGGTACTGAAGCATCTCATGAATACTCTCTTTAATCAGCTGTCTATTTGTTTGATCAGCAGGTGACATAGCATCATCATCCTCAATAAAATCTCCAAGCTTACTGTCTTCTTCTGCACCAACTGGCGCTTCAAGAGAAACAATATCTTGAGAAATCTTCAGAATATGACGCACTTTCTTCTCATCCATATCCATTTCAGCCGCAAGCTCTTCAATTAGTGGTTCACGACCAAGCTCTTGCACCAAACGCCTTTGCGTATGAGTAAGCTTATTAATGGTCTCAACCAT
>JABHVW010000010.1 GCA_018658105.1 Candidatus Peregrinibacteria bacterium | reverse complement strand
TAGGCTGAGGACTGCGGCGCTTATTATTACGAGTTTGGCTGCTGAATTTTTAAATTGAGTCCAGGCAAGTGGTATCAAAATTAGTAGAAAGCCGGCGTAACGATTTGCACTATAAAAGGTGCTTTGCAATCTGCAAAAGTCTGTACCAGCTTCTTTTTGACAGAAGGCCGGTGCTTCGCCTGGGTAAAAGGTGCTCCAGTCGTTTCTGAAGCCAAGAATTGTTAGTTTATCGTGGCCGATTATTGAGAGAATTAATCCGAATGCGACGACTGCAATTCCTGAATATAAGAAGGTTTTTATTAGTGTATTTTTATCTTCTTTGCTCCAGAATTGTGAAAGACTGATTAGGGCAAATAATAGGATCAAAAAGCTGAATTCTGTGCGGCCACCCCAGATTATTTGGCTTAAATCTATACCTTGAATTAAGCTAATAATTACTCCTAAAGCAATGAATGCTGTAATAAGAATTTGTATTTTTGTGAATCTTTTTTTACTTGCTAATGCTAGTAGGAAAAGTATTGCGATTAGGCCTTCTTTCCAACCTTGGATTAAAAGGTTTATGTAGGCGTTTTCAGATTGCTCGAGCCCGAAGCGTAGGAATGTACTTAAAATGCCATGGAAGCTACTTCCGATGATTAAAAGCAATGTAAGACATAGGCTCGTTTTTCGCATTTTAGAAGGGTTTTTCTTGTGCAGCAAATATTATTCCTATCATTCCAATCAATGCAATAATTGTAAAAATTAATACCATAGCTCTGATTATATTTGCGCCTTTTTCTTTTGCTTCTGCGAATTTCATTGAATTAAATACTTGAGATAGATATTGAGGTTTTTGCTTTGGATTAAGGTCAGTTTGTTGAATGGTTCCACTTATTTTTGGGAATAGATTTAGCTGTACTTGTTTGATTGAAAAATTAATTGGAAGTAGGCTTGTGTCTTTAAATTTGAGTGTAAATGCAAACCTTTGAAATAGGCCGGGTTTACCTGTAATTGAAGCGAATTCACTTAATGGTATTAGTATAAACTTGCCAAATGGTACTTTAATTTGCAATGCATCTTCTGCCTCTCTAATTCGGATAATTTTATTTGATTTAACTTTAGTTCCAATGGAAAATGTTCCGGTAATAACTCCTTTGTTAGTTGGTTTGTTGTCTATTGAATATTTTTCTAAGAGTTTGCTGAAAGTTTTTTTGTTCGCGAATTTGATTATCCAAAAAATAAACGCATAAAACCCTATTTGGCTTGCAGCTGCTAATATGATTGCAATGGTTTCTTCCATATCGCTATGTTAACATTCTGATGATGATACTGGTAGGAAAAATAATTTCTGGGGCAGGGCGTGGGCGTGGTTTGGGCTTTCCAACTTTAAACCTGAATATTTCTGATCTTGATATTAAACATGGTGTTTATGCAGTAAAAGCGGATGGAAATTTGGCAGTTATGAACTGGGGGCCTCAGCCAACTTTTGATTCAGATAAACCTGTTATAGAGGTGCATTTATTAGATTTCGAAGGAGATTTTGAAGGGGCTGAATTGCAGGTGGAGATTTTGGAGTTTATTCGTGAGGTCCGTCATTTTGAAAATGCTGAGGCCTTGCATGAGCAGATAGCAAAAGATATAGTTTCAGCAAGACACGCTTATGAAAGACTTTCTTAGAAAACTAATGCCAGATCAGCATCCTATGCGATTGGCTTATCATAAAATGATGGCTGTAGCGGCTGCGTGGTTTTATGGTTTTCCGGCGAAAAAGATGCTTGTTGTAGCTGTTACAGGTACAAATGGGAAAACTACGACTGCAAATATGTTGCATACGATTTTTATGGAAGCGGGCAAAAAGGCTGGAATGTTGACGACGGTGAACTTTAAGGTTGGCTCTAGAGAAGAGTCCAATAAGAATAAACAAACTACTATGCCGCCTTTTACATTACAGCGGAAGTTGAAGCAAATGCTTAATGAGAATTGTGAGGTGGCAATTGTTGAGGCAACTAGTCATGCGATGATTCAAAATAGGCTTTGGGGGATTCCGGTAGATAGCGCCGTTTTTACTAATTTAACTCAAGATCATTTGAGTTATCATGGTGACATGGATAGCTACATGCAGGCAAAAGGTAAGCTTTTTGAACAATTAAATGGTTCATACAGGAAAGCTGGAGTTCCGAAAATTTCTGTAATTAATCAGGATGATCCTTCTCATGAGTATTTTGATAAGTTTCCTGCAGATCAACCCTTTCCATATGGAATTCAGCGTGGAATTTATTCTGCGAGAAATTTGGAATTAAGGCCTGATGGAACAGATTTTGATCTGAAAATCCCTAATGGTGAAGAGCGAGTGAACCTGAAGATCCCTGGAAAGATGAATGTTTATAACGCTCTGGCTGCATCTACTGTGGCTGTTGCGAATAGGGTGAATTTGAAGGTTATTAAGCAGGCGCTTGAAAAAATGCAGCCTGTATCTGGTCGCGTTGAAACAATCGATGAAGGTCAGCCATTTACGGTTGTTGTTGATTATGCGCATTCTGAGGATTCCTTAGATAAATTGCTTTCAATGTTTAAAGAGTTAACTAAGGGGGATTTGATAGTTGCATTTGGTGCAACGGGTGGCGGACGTGATCAATCTAAACGGCCCAAAATGGGTGCGGTTGCGCATAAATATGCAGATAAGATTATTTTGACGAATGATGATGTATATGAGGAGGATCCAAATGAAATTGCGGCTATGGTGAAGGAGGGGATTCCGCGAGAGGAGGGTGATGGATTTTGGCAGGTTTTAGATCGTAAAGAGGCTATTCGCTTGGCGCTTTCAATGGCGAAAGAGGGGGATAGTGTGGTGATTGCGGGTAAGGGGGGCGAAGAGGTGATTGTGATTGGGAAGGAGTTGATTCCTTATGATGATAGGCAGGTGGTGCGGGAGGTTTTGTCGCGGCCGGTTGATATTCATGTGCCTAGTGCTGTATGAAACTTATATGAAAGAAGGATTTCTAATTATCGATAAGCCGAGTGGCTGGACTAGCCATGATGTTGTTGCGAAGATGCGTGGGGTTTTGGGTGTGAAGAAAATTGGGCATTTGGGAACATTGGATCCGCTTTCGACTGGCGTGCTTGTTTTGGCGGTTAGTAAGAAATTTACAAAACAGGCTCAGAATTATATGGGTTGTGACAAAGATTATGAGGTTGTGGCTGAGTTGGGTAAGGTTTCGAACACTTATGATTCAGATGGGGAGGTAGAGGTGACTGGTGTTGATTGTGATTTTAGTTTGGAGGAGATTGAAAATACTTTGGCGAAGTTTTGGGGTAAGACCATGCAGGTGCCGCCGGCTTTTTCTGCTAAGAAAATTAATGGACGGCGCGCATATAAAATGGCAAGAGCTGGGCAAGAAGTGAAGCTGGCTGCTCGTGAAGTTGAAATGGAGGGCTCAGATATTGTGTGGGACGCGCCAATTCTGAAGTTTAAAGTGCGAGTTTCGAGCGGAACATATATTCGTTCTTTGCTGCATGATTTGGGCCAGCAGCTTGGTTGTGGCGCGATAATGACGGGTTTAAGACGAACAAGAGTTGGTGAGTTTAAGATTGAGGATTCAAAGACTATTGCTGAGGTGCAGCAAAGCACGCTATGATTGTTGCATATGTTTCTTTCTCCACTTTTAACATCTTTCGGACTGACGGCACTGTTTGCCTATTTGGTTTTGCGGTTTTTTCCGAAGCTGGGTTTGGTGGATAATCCTAAGCGTTATGGGCATCAGCGATCTGCTATACCTTATCCGGGTGGAATTGCGATTTTTGGGGCGGTGGTGATTTCTTTGATGATTTTTTTGCCATTGGATCCTTCGCTTCGAGCTGTGATTAGTGGGGCGACACTGCTTGCCATTACTAGTTTTGCAGATGATAGAAGAGGGCTTTCGCCGTTTTTTAGGTTGGGTATTCAGTTTATTGCGGCGGTTTTGCTTGTACTTGGTGGAATTGGGATTAATTCTTTGAGTAATCCTTTTGGGGATCCGATTATTTTGGATTCTATGAACCTGCCATTTAGCCTTGGTAGTTTTACTTTTGTTTTGACTGTGTTTGCTGATTTGGTGACGATTGTTTGGGTTATGGCGATGATAAATGCGTTTAATTGGATTGATGGGATTCCTGGAATGTCTAGCTCGATTGCGGCTGTTTCTTCTTTGATTCTGTTGGTATTGAGCACGAGGCCTGACTTTCATTTTATAGATCAGACTTTGGCGATAACTTTATCTTCGATTATTTTGGGTGCGAGTCTTGCGTTTTTGTTTTTCGATTTTCCTCCGGCCAAAATGTTGATTGGTGATACGGGCTCGATGCTTCTTGGCTTTTTGCTGGCGGTGACCGCAATAATTTCTGGCGGAAAAATTGCCACGACTATTTTAGTTTTAGGGTTTCCAATTTTGGATTTTGCGTGGGTAATCGGAAGGCGAATGTGGCAGGGTAAGTCCCCGTTTAAGGGGGATCTTTGGCATTTTCATCATAGATTTTTGAAAGCTGGGTTTTCTGAAAGACGAATAGTTTTATTTTTTGTTGCAGCCTCGGCTGTATTTGGCAGCTTATCTTTGAGCTTACATACTGAAGGAAAAGTGTGGGCCTTGTTTGGAATTATATCTGTAATGGTGCTTTTGGCTGCCACGCTTTATTCTAAGAAATAGCTGTGCTACAATTTTGACATCTAAACCCTCCCAAAATGAAAAAATTATTATCTGTGCTAGGACTTTGCAGCCTTTTACTTGTTGCTTGCCAAACTACTTCTGAAGAAGAAGCTTTTGTTGAGTTAGCATCTGAAGATCAATTTGTTACTGCTAGCTTTATGAGTGATCAGCAGTCTTTTTCTTACACTTTTGATTACGATCCAAATCAAGCTCAATATTTAGATACTAGATTTGAAGGCTCAACAGGTTTTGGTCCAAACTTTATGTTAAATGGTGGTGCTGAGCTGGTTGGTTATACTCTTCCATATGCTGAATTACCTTTTGCAGATTCGTTTACAGAACTTTCGATGATGGGTGATCATGAAGTTTATACTTATGAGGAGTCAGCTAATAATTGTAAGCTTGAATATGGTGGTGTGATGCATGGTGATGAAGTTTTGATTTTAAGAAAGAAGCTATGTGCAGGGAATGATGAAGCGCAAGCTAAGGCGTCTTTCAAGCACTTGATGAATGGCTTAAAGCTTGAAGAGCTACCAGATAAAAGTGAGTACACTTTATAATTTCAATTAGAACATTTGCTTTGGGCTCTGCTAAACTGAGCCCCCTAATGTTTATTTATGGAGGATCCGGTTCAAGAGATTAAAGGAAAACTATCTATTGAAGATATTGTTGCGTCTTATTTGCCTTTGAAGCAGGCTGGTAAATATATGAAGGCTTGTTGTCCTTTCCATCAGGAGAAGACGCCGAGTTTTTATGTAAGTGCAGAGAGGCAAATTGCATATTGTTTTTCATGCCAGAAAGGTGGTGATATGTTTGAATTTATTAGAGAGATTGAAGGTGTGGATTTTAGAGGTGCGCTAGAGATTTTGGCTGAAAAGGCAGGTGTAGAACTTAAGAAAAACTCTACTGGCCCTCGAGTTTCTAAAGATGAGAAGGATAGGTTGAAGGCGGCCAACTCTGATGCGAGCAAATTTTTTGTTCAAGAGTTGTATGCGAAAGGTGCTGGTGAGAAGGTTTTGGGGTATTTGAAAAGTAGAGCAGTGAGTGATGAAACTTTGAAGGTGTTTCAGGTGGGTTTTGCACCTGGGGATCCTATGAAAAAAGGGGATGTTTTATATAGACATTTGCTTGAGAAGGGTCACAAAAAAGATGATTTGTTAACTTCTAGTTTAGCTGTAGCTAGAGATGCAGAGCAGTCTAAAGTTATAGATAGATTTAATTTGCGTTTGGTTTTTCCTATTGATAATACGCAGGGAGATGTAATTGGTTTTGGTGGTCGTGCTTTGAAAAAAGGTGATAATCCAAAATATCTAAATTCATCTGAATATGTGCTTTATCATAAGGGTTCGACTTTATATAATTTGAGTCGTGCAAAAGCTGCGATTCGTGAAGAAGATTTTGTGGTGGCTGTTGAAGGTTATTTTGATGTGATGGCTTCTTATCAGGCTGGTGTGAAAAATGTGGTTGCTACAAGTGGTACAGCTTTGGGTGATCAGCAATTTAAGCTTTTGAAGCGTTATACGAAAAAGGTGGTTTTGGCTTTTGACCAAGATAATGCTGGGCAAGATGCACTTTTGCGTGCTGTGAAAGTTGCACAGCCTTTAGGTGTTGAATTATTTGTTGTGGCAATTCCAGAGGGTAAAGATACAGCGGATGCGGTGAAGGAAGATCCTAAGCTTTGGATTAATGCTGTAGAGAATAGAAAGCCTTACTTGGCGTTTTTTGCAGATAAATGGCGCAAGGAATTAGATTTAGCGACGGTGGAGGGTAAGCATGAATTTAGCGATAGATTTTTGGATTTACTTTCGGGGGTGACTCATCCTGTAGATAGGGATCATTTTTTGAAGGAACTTTCTAAATGGGTTGGAACGCCGATTGATATGCTTTATGACTATTTGAATCAAATGAGTCATAGTCATGGTGGTTTGAAAAAGCGTAAAAAAACTGCAGAGAAGGTTGAAAAAGAGTTAAAAACTAAAAAAGAACGTTTGTTTGTTTACTTCCTTTCTTTGCTTTTGGCCTTTCCTAAAGAGTTTTTTGAGGCCTGGACTCTCTTTGAGAAATATGAGGAGTTTTCTTCTGCGGCGCAGAATATGGGGTTAATTAAGCAGTTAAACAAATTAAATGTGGAGGCATATGAGTCATTTAGGAATGATTTTGAGGATTTCCTTAAAATGCCGGATCATGAGATTTCTGCAAGTGCTGTTTACAAACAGGTGAGAGATTACTATAATTCGCATGCTGTTTTAGATGAGGCGTTTTACGCTGATTTGGATGAGGCTGAAAAGCTGAAGAAAATGGCGTTTGCAGTGGAAATTGAAAATAATAATGTGCAGTTGGTAAAGGAAGAGTTTGAAAAGTTAATTACACTGCTCTATTTCGAATTTAGCTCTTAAACCCTATATATGGCGCGAACCAAAAAGTTTATAGCGCATTTCTCTGAGGAGAATCTGTCTAAGTACCCAGTAGAAGTTCGTGATCTTGTTCAACATGGTCGCCAACGTGGCTTTGTAACTCAGCAAGAACTTATGCGTGCTCTTCCAAATATGGAGGAGGATATCGAGTTTGCAGATGAAGTTTATACTTTATTGATGGAGCTTGGCATCGATTTGATTGATGTGAAAAGTAAAATGATCTGGGGTGATAAAAAAGAAAATGATAAAAAAGAAGTTATTACCGATGAAGAGGTGATCGCGATAGTTGAGAAAGAGGAAGAGGAGGAAGAGGTTAAAGAGACAGCTGCAGAAGAGAAGGCAAGAAAGAAGGCGGAGAGAGATAGGAAGAAGAAGATGACGAAGGAGGAGAAGGCGGCGGAGGCAAAACGTGTGAGAGAGGAGAAGAAGGCGGCAAAAGAGGTAGAAAAGAAAAGAAAGGCGGAAGAGAAGGCTGCAAAAAAAGCTGCTGATAAAGAAAAGAGAGATAAGGCTAAAAAAGCTAAGAAAACTGTAGATCTAGCTGAAATCCATACTGACTCTATTCGTATGTATTTATGTGAAATTGGAAAGGTTGATCTGTTGACTGCAAAAGAAGAGACAGATTTAGCTAAAGCTATTGCTCGTGGTGATCAATCTGCGAAAGCTAGATTAGCTGAGGCTAATCTTCGTTTGGTTGTATCTATTGCTAAAAAATATATTGGTCGTGGTCTTTCATTCTTAGATTTGATTCAAGAGGGAAATATTGGTCTATTCCGTGCTGTAGAGAAATTTGATCCGCATCGAGGGTTTAAGTTTTCAACTTATGCTACTTGGTGGATAAGGCAGGCTATAACTCGTGCAATTGCTGATCAAGCTAGAACGATTCGTATTCCTGTACACATGGTTGAGACCATTAATAAGCTTACTCATACGCAAAGGCGTTTGGTGCAAGAGCTTGGTCGTGAACCGTTAATTGAGGAGCTTGCAGCTGAGATGGATATGGATGAGAAGAAAGTTCGTCATATTTTGAAGATTTCTCAAGATATTGTTTCTCTTGAAGCGCCAGTTGGTGCTGAAGAAGATAGTAAGCTTGGAGATTTTATTGAGGATGATGATGCTATGTCACCTGCTGATCAAACAAATAGACAGCTAATTAAAGAGAGCATTCATGAGATGCTTCAGTACCTTTCACCAAGAGAGCGTAAGATTATTGAAATGCGTTTTGGGTTAAAAGATGGTATTGGTCATACTCTAGAGGAAGTGGGAAATGAGTTTGGAGTTACGCGTGAGCGTATTCGACAGATTGAAGCAAAAGTGTTACATAAGTTGCGTGAACATCCAAAAAGTGTAAAGATCCGTTCATATTTCTAAAAAACATTTAATTTAAATTAATTATGGCTAAAAAAGATGATATTAAAGCTTCTCTGATCTCTGATGATGAAGAGGCAGTAATTGTTACTAAAGAAGGTCTTAAGAACCTTGAGGCTGAACTTAAAGAGCTTTCTACTATACGTAGAAAGGAAGTTGCAGCACGTTTGAAAGAAGCGATTAGTTTTGGTGATCTTTCTGAGAATTCTGAGTATGAAGAGGCTAAAAATGAACAAGCATTCGTTGAAGGGCGAATTAAAGAGCTTGAAATAATGATTAAGAGGGCAAAAGTAGTTGATGAAAAACATCACTCAAAGAAGATTGTTGAGATTGGCACTAAGGTAAAAGTAGTAAATACTAAGAAAAAAACAGATGAACATGAATTTACAATTGTAGGTTCTACAGAATCAAATCCATTTGAGAATAGAATCTCAAATGAAGCACCAATGGGAGTTTCTCTAATGGGCTCTAAAGTTGGTGACAAAGTTTCTGTTGATGCACCAAATGGTAAGAATGAATATGAGGTATTGAAGCTTTCTTAACGCTTCTTTTTCTTTTTATGTTTAGGACGGGGTAGGTAGAGATCTTCTGCCTCCCTTTTCTTTTGTTTACCTAATCTTTCAAGAAAACCTTTTTGGTAACGTCTCCAAACCCATACTCCATAAGTTAGGCCTGCTAATACAAGTAAAATTATCCAGAAACGCATTCCTAGCCACGGGATGCCTTCTTCACGGAAAAATGTAAGTGTAAGGCCTGCTAATGCTATTTCGCGCATTCTAGCAGGTATTCCACCTAGGAATTCTTTAGCGAGCTTTTGGTGCCTATGCTTTTGCACTAGTGATGCTGCATACCAGCTTAGGGCAAAAATTAATACGAAAAATATTGTTGATGGCCAAAAATAGGCAAATGAAAAGCCAGGAGTTGGATCAAATAAGTAAGATGGACTAAATAATTTAAATGGATTCATTG
>JABHVW010000011.1 GCA_018658105.1 Candidatus Peregrinibacteria bacterium | reverse complement strand
TGAATCAAGGGTGTCGAGTGAGAGCTTTTTAATGCTGCACATTTTGCGGGCTAGCATGTATCCAAAAAATAAACTGAGCGCGAAAAATAATCCGTAATAACGAATTTCTAGTGGCCCAAGCTCGAGTAGAATGGGGTCAATGTTCCAAATCATTATTTGAGAGTGAAAGATTTAAGCATCTGTTCCATGTTGTCGATTGTGAATTCATCTTCATTTGGAGAGTAGCTAGCTGTAACGCTCCAAACTTTGCTTCCTTTCGTTAAATAAGTTTGCATGAAAGCGAGCATTGGGCCGTCGCTTGAATTTTTGCCAATAAAGGTGTTTAGCATGCTTGCGCTTTCGCCGGCTGAGACGATCAGATCGATTTCTTCTTGTGAACTTAAATCAAAATCTAAAAGAGTTGCCTCATGATCGCTCAATTTTTTTTGTGCATGATCCATGTTTGTGCGTGTACCTTCTTCGCGAATAATGCTTACGTTGGCGAGAAAATCTATATCTTTTACGTTGTCACGAAATGCCACCCGTACTTCTTTTGGATATTCAGCAGGGAAGGCTGTAATAGTTTCCCAATCTCTTGGTGTTTCAATTGAAAATTCAGCTGTTTCGTAGGTGTAAAAAAGTGTGTCTTCTTCACTAGTGGTTTTGCCAGAAGCACCACCACATGCACCTAGTAATAGGCTGGATAGAATCAATGCAGAAAGTATTTTTTTCATTGGATAGAGTCTATCGTAATTTTGTATTTTGTGGAAGCACTTGCCAATCTGATGATTTTAGTAAAGAATGCGGCTACAAATTATATATTACTATGAAAATAGGTATTCTTTCTTTTAGACCATTGAAGAAAAAGGCGTCAGAAGAAGCCTTGAGATTGCGTCGGGTGGCACTGGCAATGGGGCATAAATTACAGATTTTTCGAGTTGATTCTTGTCAGCTAGTTTACGATGGAAGAGGTGAGCGCGTTTTTTATAACGGCAAGAAATTCCCTAAAATTGATGTTTTGATCCCAAGGGCCGGCATTATAAATAATGTAGATTTGAGGCTTGCGCCGCTGAAGCAATTTCAATTAATGCATATGCCTGTTGTGAATGAATATATGCCAATTGCACGTGCGAAAAATAAATTACGAACTATGCAGATTTTGCACTCGCTTGGAATTCCAACTCCTAGAACTGTTGCTTTGAATGGTCTTGCATCTTTGAATATGGCTATTGATGCTGTTGGAGGAGCGCCGGTAATTTTGAAAGATCCATTTGGAAGTTTTGGTCGTGGTGTTGTAATCGCAGAAACGAAGCGTGCTGCGAAGAGTGTGCTTGGAATGACGAATTTAGGTTTTGGGCGAAGTATTATGGTTCAAGAGTATGTTGAAGAGTCTGGTGGACGCGATACTCGTGTTTTTGTGGTTGGAGATAAAGTGATTGCCGGTATGGAGCGTTGTGCCCAGGCGGAAGAATTTCGTAGTAATGTGGAGCTCGGTGGTGCTACTAATGCAATTGAAGTTTCAGATAAATATGCAAAAATTGCTTTGGCATCAACTCGAGCACTTGGCCTTGAGGTTGCAGGTGTAGATATTATTGAAAGTAAAAATGGTCCTGTGGTTCTTGAAGTGAATGCGAATCCTGGGTTTAAGGCTCTTGAGGCAATTACAGGAATAGACGTTGCTACTCCAATTATTGAATATGCAATTGCAAAGGTTGCTGGAGAGGTTTAGTCGACTATTTCTCTTTTGAGAGTTTCTGAAATTCGAGTCATTAATTCATATGGAATTGTTCCTGCTAGCTTTGCTAGTTCGTTTAAATCGCCAAATATTTCTACTTCATCGCCAATTTTATTGTGATCATCAATTTTTATTACACTGTGATTCATGCATATTCGACCAAGGAAAGGGCCTTTATTGCTAAGACTTCTTGGTAATGCTTCGTAATAGCCAAGTGGGATTGTTCCGATTCGCATTTTCTCTTTTGCCTCAAATGTGCAATTGTAGCTGACTTTATCACCTGGGTTGATTTCTCTGCATGCAATTATATGTGAATATAGCTTTATTGCAGGTTTTAGCCTTTTTAGATTGGCAAAAAATTCATCTTCTGGAGAGTATGGTGAGTAGCCATATAGGCTGAAGCCGAGTCGAATCATATTTACTTCTTTAATATTTGTTTTGAGTGCACCTGCGCTGTTTGCAAGGTGTATCCATTTTGGTTTGAAGCCAGCATTGTGAGTTTCGGAAATTGCAGATTTAAAGCTTTTTTCTTGTTGTTTTGTGAACTCATTATTTGTGTTATCTGCATCTGCGAAATGGCTAAATAAGCCATTAATTTTTAGCCCCATTTTTTTTAATTCAGAAAGTGTTTCTGTGAAATTTTCTAAACTAAATCCCATGCGAGACATGCCTGTATCTATTTCGATATGGCAGGGTAGATCGAGTTCGGCAAGGCGTTTTGCCGAATCAATATCGCCTGCGCAAAATTCATAGGGAAGACCTTTGTGTAGGTTTTCTGCAAAGTTATAACCAAGGATTAATATTTTATTTTTAACGCCGCTTTTGCTTAGTTTTTGAGCTTCATAAAGTGAGTCGACTACAATGAATGCTGGATTTTCTTTTTCTATTACTTTGGCCACATTCACTAGGCCGTGGCCATAAGCATTGCCTTTTAAAACTGGGCAAATTTCTTTGTTGGGAATTAGTTCTTTAAATAGGCCAAAATTATTGAGTAAAGCCGATTTAGAAACCTTCACAATATTTTGTGTTTTGTATCTTCTTTTAAAATAAGAGAGCATCAGTGGCTTTTAACAATTGCATCAATTAGGCCATAAGCTTTTGCTTCTGCAGCGCTCATGAAGTTATCTCGCTCTGTATCGTCTTCAACCACTTTAACTTTTTTGCCACAGTGATGAGCGATAATTCCGTTTAGGCGGCTCTTTGTTTTTAAGATGTGTTCTGCGTGAATTGCAATGTCTGTTGCTTGCCCTTCAGTTCCACCAAGTGGTTGGTGAATCATTACTTCTGCGTTTGGCAGTGAGAAACGTTTACCTTTTGCTCCACCAGTCAAAATAACTGCACCCATTGAGGCAGCCATTCCCATACAGACAG
>JABHVW010000008.1 GCA_018658105.1 Candidatus Peregrinibacteria bacterium | reverse complement strand
CGCACCTGCAGTTCCTGGATCAGTACCTCCAGCTGCAGCACCAGTTCCGGCTGGCGTACCTGCAGTTCCTGGATCAGTACCTCCAGCTGTAGCGCCTCCGGTGCTTAAAGGGAAAAAGAAAAAAGCTAAAAAAGAAAAGAAGAGGGCTGAGGTTGAGGCGGCTGCACCTAGTGCTCCGGCAGCGGCTCCGCCTGCGATAGAAACACCTGTGGTTTCTTCAGGTGGTGTTGTAGATTTGGAACCTGAGGCGGGTGTTGAAGGAGAGTCTTTAAGGCAAGCGCCAGAGCTCCCAGATTTTGCAGAAAAGTTTATTAGTGGTGCTACATATACCAATCACCAGAATTATAAATTTCCAATTGAAAGTCGTAATTTCTCGGCAAATGGAAAGAAATATGAGTCAATAACTGTTTTAGTGGGTGAAGGTGATTTTCAAGAGGAATTAGCAGTTTCTCTAAAAAATGCACGTTCATTTAGGAAGGGTTCTAATGCAGCTTCTAGTTTAAAAGTTTACCTTGATGGTCAGAAGAGTCGGTTTGATGCATTGAATGCTGTGAATGGTGTTGAGGTTAAAATTGAGAGTGGAGTTGCAAAACTAGCTATAGATAGACATCAATATCCTTTGGATTTAGATACGGGAAATGTAGATTTGAGCTCATTTGAGAACTCGAGTGTAGATAGTATTAGATTAACTTCGGAAAATGCTGAAAAGCTTAAACGTGTTTTAGATAGTCTTAGAGCAAAACATAAATTATTAGAAGATATTCCATCTGATTTTAAATCTAGTTTTGTCATTGTGCCTAATCTTGAAACTGGAAGAGCTAAAATGCATTATTCTTATGAAGCTGGTAGAATGGTTGAAGTACAAAATTCAACTAATACTGGAATTTTGCTTGATGGCTTTAGCGGGACTGGCAATGGTTTCAATTTTGATCGTGGAAAAGAAGCTTTTGATGTTGCTGTTAAGAAATTGGCACAAGGTGAAGGTGTAGTTGATAACTTGTCTGAAGGGAATAAGACTAATTATTTGGCTCTTAGAGAGGATCAATATTCTATCGCTGAACGATTACTATCTGATTCTGATTCGGCGACAGGCCTTTCGTATGAGCTTGGTGGTAAGAAACATGAGGTGATTGAATTTTATGGGACAGGTGGTGGAACGAATATTAAAATTGCAGTTGCTAAGGCTGAAGTTGAGGGAGAAGTTATGTATGGAAAGATTATAGATTCAAGTACTAAGAGGAACGCGGGGCTTATTGATGCTGCTATTGAGGGAGTTGAGACTGATTCCTTTGATCTTAGTACTCAGTTAAGAGGGTATTTGAAAGCTAAGGGAGCTATTGCTCCAGAATTGAGAAATTTATTGAATTTTAATAAAAATCGAGATGGCATTGAGATAAGTGAAAAACCTGGTGGAACGAAGTATAAAGTTAAATTTGTGAAAATCGGTGCAGATTATAAAATGAAAGTTCAATCATCTGGGAAATGGACAGATGAGATGATCTTGGATAAGGAATTGAATGTAGAAAAATTGAAGGGAGAGATTCTTACAGCTGAAAATAATTAAGCTTTCCCAACTTGTACTTTTGCGGGTCGGACTGTTTTGCCGTTAAAGCTGTAGCCGATTTCGAAAATCTGGATGACTTGGCCGGCTGGGCCTTCGCCTTCCATTAAGACTTCGTGCATATTTGGGTCGACGGGGATTTCGGTTTGGTCGATTGGCTGAAGGCCGAGGTTTTTGAGGGTTTGCATGAAGCTTTCTTGGACTGTGCGCATGCTTTTTATGAAGTCATGTTCAGCGATTTCTTCTGGAACGTGTTCGAATGCGCGAGAGAAATTGTCGATGGTTGGGAAGAGGGCATTTAATAATTGAATGTTTGCAAAGATTCCGAGCTCTGCTCTTTGTTCTTCGCTGTGACGTTTGAAATTTTGTAAATCTGCGAGCGCGCGTTTGGCGGTCTCTGTCATTTGTTCGAGTTCCTCGCGGATTTGGTCTAGCTCATTTGTTGAGTCGTCTTGTGTTTGATCTTGTGTGTTGTCGTCTGTCATAGTTCGTGATTTTGTAATAAATTGCGGACTTCTGTGAGGAGGGCGCTGTTGAGTGCGTAAGGCATTCGTTTTGGTCCGAGTATGCCGATTGCGCCTTTGAATCCGTCGAAATTATATTCCGTTACGATCAAAGAGCAACTGTCGATTCCTTCGAGAATGTTTTCTTCGCCAATTAAGATTTGGGCTTTTTCTTTTAGATTGAGTTTTGCGAGTCCATTTAGAAAGTGTTGTCGATCTTCGATTACTTCCATAACTTGGCTGGCTTGCATTGGTGCTTCGAGGAATTCTGGTTGTTTGAGCATTTTGGAAAATCCCATAAAAAAGGTTCGATTGTTTTCAGGGATTGTTGCGAAGACCATGTTTGGGCTGGCCTGGCTGAGTAGATTTACTGCAGCGTGCACATGCTGTTTTGCGAGTGCAGTTTTTTGTTCCTCACGGATGCTTTGCAAAGTTTCGCGGGCCATTGCTTCGGCGACTTGGTAGTCTGCAAGTTCGTCTACATACATGCGGTAGCCTTTGTCGGTTGGGATGCGGCCAGATGAAGTGTGGGGGTGGGTGAGCATTCCTTCTTTTTCAAGAGTGGCCATGTCGCTTCGGACAGTGGCTGGGCTAACGTTAAAGTTGTAGCTCAAAATTATAGTTTTGGAGCCAACGGGTTGAGCCGTTTCAATGAAGTGCTCAATAATGGCACTTAAGATTTGATTTTTTCTTTCGTCACTCATGTGATTATTTTATGCTTGTTCAGCCATATATTCAACGAGGTCTAGACATCGACATGAGTAGCCCCATTCGTTGTCGTACCAAGATAGGATTTTGGCCATGTTTCCATCGATAACTTTCGTTTCGTAGCTGTCGAAAATGCTTGAGCGGCTGTCTCCTTTGAAGTCGCTTGAAACCATTTCGGCTTCGGTTACACCAAGGATTCCTTTGAGGGGGCCGTCTGCTGCGGCTTTGATTGCTGCATTAATTTCTTCGGCTGTTGTGTCTTTTTCGAGTTCGAAAGTTGCATCTACAAGTGAAACAACTGGTACAGGAACGCGCATTGCCATTCCGTCGAGTTTGCCTTCGAGTTCAGGAAGAACTTGGCCGATTGCTTTTGCGGCACCGGTTGAAGTTGGAATAATATTTAGAGCTGCGGCACGTGCACGGCGCATGTCTTTGTGGTCGTTATCTTGAATGTTTTGGTCGTTTGTATATGCGTGAATTGTTGTCATTAACCCGCGTTTGATTCCGAAAGTATCTTGGATAACTTTTGCGACAGGGCCAAGACAGTTTGTCGTACAACTAGCGTTTGAAATAATGTGGTGATTTTCTGCTTGGTAATCTTCGTGGTTAACACCCATTACAACTGTTAGGTCGATTTCGTCTTTTGCCGGAGCAGAGATTACAACTTTTTTTGCACCTGCTTTTATGTGTTTGCCGGCACCTTCGCGCGTGCGGAAAACTCCGGTACATTCGATGACTACATCTATGTCTAGTTCACCCCAAGGCAGCTCTTCTGGATTGCGATTTTGCACAAGCTTGAATTCTTTTCCGTCTACAATTAATGCGTCGTCGCGGCCTTCAACAGTCATTGGCAAAATGCCGTAAGTGCTATCGTATTTTAGTAAATGTGCAGTTTGTTTGGGATCGCCAAGGTCGTTAATTGCCACGATGTCTAGTGGTTCTTTTCCTTGCTCTGCGCGCATTAAATTTGCACGAAAGACCATTCGACCGATTCGACCGAATCCATTGATTGCTACTCGCATTAGTTTGGGGTTATAGGGCAGTGATATTTTCGCGCCTAGTATATGGGCTACAAGCCGATTTGCCAAGACGGAGATGTAGCCTGTAATTTAGATGCATGAGAATTTTTTTGATGGCGGCGCCGATTTTTGTGGGATATTTGTGGATTATGCAGAAGTTGCCGAGTTCGCATGGGGATGTGCCAGCTTGTTTTGTGGGGGCGGCTTTTACGCCTTTGAATGTGGTTTTTAGTTTATCTCTGAGTCTGATGATGGCTTTTATGATCGATGGCTTGATTCGATTATATAAGAAGCGCGCGCGGAGTGCGCGCGGTGTTGCTGGGGGAGTGCTTGGGGTGTTTGGTTTTGTATTTGGGTTTTTTACTGTGTTCTGTGCAGTGTGTACGATCCCTGTTGTTTCGGTTTTTGGTTTTGCGGTGGGTCTAGGATTTTTCACCGCTTATGAAGGCATTTTTAAAGCACTTAGCATTAGCATGATGGCTTTTGCACTGTGGCTTTTGCATCGGCAATTGAATGACGATTGTGGGTGTGACTAATAGTTGTCGTAAACTGAGTTGAGCATTTTGACTAAGTCTTCTTTCTTTTCGCTGAATTCTTTTGGTATTGGTGCAGATATTTCTGGATCTCCAATACCCCATGGAAACCATCTATATTCATAATAAATGTCACCTTGTTCTAGATAGAAAAAATCGCTTCTCTGTCCATCCAAATATGTATCGTAGCCAGTGTATTCAACCATTACTTCTTCTATGAAATCTGTAAGGGCTTGGATTTCTTTAAGGGAAAGATTTTCTGCTAATGTAAGGCCGTTTTGGGTTGCAAGTTCGAATTTACCTGGAGGACGGCTGGTTACTGTAATAGGGAAGTCTGAGCCTTCTGCACTGATGGTGAATTGGTTTAGATAAACAGCATCAATCTTTAGTTTTTTGTTTCTTTCTAATTCTTCTTTAGCTAATTTGTGAATTGCGTATTCTACGGCTGCTTTATGGTAGTTTTTACTAGTACCTGAGATATCCCATTTGTTGCTTTTCCAGTTGATTTTCATGCTTTTTTTGCCATCAGTAAATCGTATTGTACTCTCTGTATATTCTGGGGTTTTTGTGTTTATAATAATGCCTTCAATTTCGCCTGTTTCTATTACTTGTTCTCTTAATTTGGTTCTTTGTTTTAGTTGCTTATGAGCTTCTTTTACGGCATCTGTTATAGATGGATATTTTTTAAGGTTGTGGCCTATAGTCCATTTCCCATCTTGTTCAAAATGAATTTGTGTTTGTAATCCTGACTTCATTGAAATGTTGATAGTTTCGTAAGTATTATCTGTGTTTTCCATTACTGCATCTGTGTATGTTTTTTTCACTTTTTCAAATTCTTCTTTTCTTAATTTTCGTGCCGTTTCTAGTTGGTCTTTTGCTGCAGATACTTCTGCATCAAAATCTAGGCTTGGATCGTTCCACAGGATTTTTTCAAATGAGATCCCATTAGTTAATTGAATTATTAAGTAGTGGCCTTTGCCAGCTTCGAATTGTTTGTTTAATTTCACACCCTCGACTTTTGATTTTGCAATTAGTTGGGGTAGAGATTTTTCATGAAAGTAAATTTCATCAATGAGTTCCTTGGCTTCATTTGCTGCGTCTTTGAAATGAATATTGAATTCTGTGTTATTTGCACGCCAATATATTCCATCTTGTTTTATCTCAACTGAAAGATGTTCATATGTTTTTGAGGTGAGAGTTATTTGATCCCATTCATCTGAATGTTGAGTCATTTTTACTCCTTTGTTTGCATTGGATGCGAAATATTCTTCAATTGCTTTTTGACGATTTTCTTTTGTGTTCGTTTTAATTATTTCAATACTGTGGTCGGCTGCTTCTGCGAAAGTTGCAAAAATAAAATTGTCATCTGTGTGCCAGAATTCATCTTCTGTAGTTATAGTTATTGATGGGCCGTCATCTGAAATTTTGAGATTATAATCGGTCTTTGCCCTGGGATTGTTTACGATTACTTCAGGGTGCTCAGTGATATATACATCGATTATTGCTTGGCGTTTGTCATTTGTGTCGAGGTCTTCTTTTGGGCCGCCGATTGGAGCTACACCTGGTTGTTGTCCGGGTGTAGCCATGGTTTTTGCACTTGCTTCTTTTTCTGGGTCTGAGTCTGTTCCTGAAGCGTTTAATTCATTTGCAAATTCAGCGCGTTTTTTGTGAGCGCTTTCTTTGATTTGAGTGGCTTTTTCTTTTTTATCTGCAAAAGATTCTGATGGCTTTTGTGTTTCTTCAAAAGCATCTGCAGATCCTCCTTTTGGTGCGTTTTCGCGTGAAGCCATATTGAGCTATTTAATCTTATAATTATAGCATAAAATGGGCTTTTTTTGAAGGTTTAATACTGTTCAACGTTATATTTCAAATATGTTGAAATTAGCCAGTCAGTAATACTTTCACCGTTTGCTTTGTTTATGCGGTATTTCCAAGCAATTTGCTTAAGAGTTAGACCGCCAGTGGCATCTATGAGTTCTTGAGTTTGATTGCTTTGAGTGAATGGCCCTTCGAGGCTAGTGCTTCGGCCGTCGTTTTCACCGTAGAATTTTACAACTGCATCGAAACCATCGTCATAGGCTTCAATAAGGATTGGATTTGGCGTGTTGTTAACGAAAATCAGGTCTTTTACACCTGGGAAAATTGTGGAATCTAGCCCAGCGCCTTCAACACCTTCGTAGCTACTTTCTTGTTCGTAGTAGTGAACATAAAGGCTGTGATTGTATTGTTTTTTGATCTCAAGGCCTGCATCTAATGCAGCTCGGTACATTGTGGTTGAAACTTGGCAGATTCCGCCACCTGGTACTTTTCGTAGGTTTGTTCCGCCAAAAATTGCAAGTGAGCCCTCCCAGCCGGCACTGTATGTAACTGGTCCAAGGAAGCTGTTGAATGCGAATTCGGCTCCAGCAGGAATTACAAGATTGCTGTAATGTTCGTTGAGCGCTTTTCTAACGTTAAAATTACGACCTTCATTATACGATTCGAAGTTTGAAACTCCGGTAGCAATATGGGTTAGAGGTCCGAGGTCTTTTCCTGTTTTATTTATAACTTGGCCAAGAGTGAAATCTGCCAAACCTGTAACTGTGGTTTCGCCATTTTCGATTCCTGATTCAATTAGAGTTCGAGTTGTATCTGTAATTAAGTAGCGGCCATCTTGCACGCGGCCTTCTGTCGTTGCCAGTGTTATTTGGCTTAGGTCTGCTTCGAAAACTGTGAGGTCGATTTTTTCTTGATCCACATGTTCTTGAAGTGTTGTGCTTACGTAATTTAGAAATGGTGCGCCCAATGACATGCTTGTCTCATTGCTTTCTAGTTTGAAAACCAGGTCTTTAATTTGGGCAGGAAATTTGAAGTTATCGTTTTGTACAGTTACTGTCAGGCCATCTGTTAACAAAGTTTGAACTTGTTGGAAATGAGGCATTAAATCGTTTGCTGTGATTAGATTTGTTTCACTTGTTTTAAGTGAGTAAATATCGAATTTTGGGTAATCGTCTGTGATTTCTTCAAGTGTATCTTCCAGATCTTCGAAAATTTCACCATCGACTTCGGCTTCCATACTTAGTTGACCTTCTTTAAAGGTGAAATGCGCATTTTTTGCATGATCAATATTCCAAAGTGCTCTAAGGTTTTCTTCAACACTCGATGCATTCCAAGTGAAGTAATATTTGCTTTTTTTGTGAACTCTTACTCCCAGGTCTTCAAGGGTTAGCTCTTTGGTTTCGCCGTTTATGCGAAGTTCAAAGGGGATTTCTTGGGGATCTTCTTCTTCGCTCGCAAGCGTAACGTTTGCGTTTTGACTTTGGTTAAGAAGAGTTCCTCCTGTTCCGAGGGTTAATAGTAGAAGGCCTATGAGCAGTTTTTTCATTGTTGTTTTTGGTGAAGTATCTAAATATTATGACATAAAGTGTTGAATAAGGCAAGGATTTGAATGCATACTATTGTATTCTTTTGTTTTTGTGGGATAGTACTACTGATATATGGCTGAATTAATATTAGATGCGGTGAAAACTTTGTATGCGGGGGGTGTTGTGGCACATCCAACCGAGACTTGCTATGGACTTGCTGTAGATATTTTTCAGAAGTCTGCGGTAGAGAAATTATATCGCTTAAAGAGCATGCCTTTTTCTAAGCAGGTGAGTGTGCTTGTGCGAGACCTTGAAGAAGCTCAGCAATATGGTGAGTTTTCTACTTTGGCTGTGCAGTATGCATTGAAATATTGGCCTGGTGCGCTAACGATTATTGTCCCGCGTAAGCCGAGTGTGCCGCTTTGGATTAATCCGGGGGATGATACTATTGGCTTTAGGGTGAGTTCGAATAAAAAGACGCGTGAACTTTTGGCTGCGTTTGGCGGGCCAGTGACTACCACGAGTGCGAATGTTTCGGGTGAGTCATGTGCATATAAAGTTGCAGATTTTTTGGATCAGGGGCTCGCGCCAGATTTTGTGATAGATAGCGGGCAGATTGGGGCGGAGCTTCCGTCGACAATTGTGCGTGTAGATGGCAATGAAGTTGAGGTGCTGAGGCAGGGTTCGGTGGCGGTTTAGAGGTGCAGTGAGTACGCTCTCACCACTAGATTTCGTGTTTTGGGGCTTCGGGCGACACTAAACAGGTTTGCTGTATACATTTGTTATGCAATGTGAGTGTGATTTAGCAAGTATATTTTGAGGGTGCTTTTTAGCTGTTTAACAGGTTTGGAGCGGGTGTGGGCGACATTTATTGTTCACATTTTGTATACATAATCCTTGACGGTTTGGGGGCGGGGACATAGTTTGGTTTTACCTTCCACGCTCGTTCAAAAAACTTATCCAAGTGTTGTGCACAAAAATGATTCAAGTGAAGTGTTAGAGCATAAATCTGTTATGCTGAGAGAATGTCTGGATTATCTAGATGTTAAAGAGGGCGAAATAGTAGTAGATTGCACGCTTGGGCTCGGAGGCCACTCATCTGAAATGCTTAGATTGGTGGGACCAAAAGGAAAACTCTTTTCTTTTGACCTCGATGAACGAAACATAGCCGTCGCAATTCCGAATTTAGACGCTGTAGGAAACAATTACAAAGTCATACATGACTCATTTAGTTCTTTGAAAAATCGGCTCAAGAGGGAAGGGGTGTCACGAGTTGATGCTATTCTCTTTGATCTTGGACTCTCGTCCCCACACATTGATGATGCTGCTAGAGGTTTTTCCTTTCAAAAGGATGGACCGCTGGATATGCGATTTGATGCCACACAAGGTGAAACTGCCGCAGATATTCTGCATGGGCGCACCGAAAGTGAACTTGCTGATATCTTCTACTATTTTGGAGAAGAGCGGCGCTCGAGAAGGCTTGCAAAAGCAATTATTGAGTTTCGTAAAAAGGCAAGATTTGAGAGCACATTGCAGCTTAGGGACTTCATTACTGAGGTTCTTGGGAAGGGTAAGCCGGGTAAACATTCGGCAACTTGTATTTTTCAGGCCCTTCGTATTGCTGTTAATAAGGAACTTGAGGCCTTGGAGCTTGGTTTAAATCAGGCTCTGGAGCTTTTAGCTCACGATGGACGCGTGGTCGTGCTTAGTTACCACTCTCTTGAAGATCGCTTTGTTAAGCAGACCTTCAAGCAACTTGCCACTGATCTCCGCGATCCAAATGACCCATTTGGACGGAGAGTCCTAAGACCAAAGAGCCTTTCCCTCTTGAATAAAAAGCCGATTACGGCGTCTCCAGAAGAGATTGCCGATAACTCGCGTGCACGTAGCGCAAAACTACGGGCCGCGAAAAAATTATGATTACTGCCGTTCAAACAATTCAAAATATTTTCAGTCGCCACGAGCGTCTGAGCACTGCATCTCTTGCGGTGATCTTGATCGCTGCCATGCTAGGCATGGGGCTTATCTCGCTTGCGTCTTTAAACGATAAAGCGACGAAGGGCTATCTTCTAAATAAATTAGAGGAAGAAAGACAGGAGCTTGTAACGGATGGGGAAGTCACAGATATGATGACTCTTTATGCTCGTTCGATCATTAATATTGAAGATAGTGTTTCAGGGCGAATGTATAAAGCTGATGAAGGCGATATTACATATGTGCTTCCAGTGACTGCGGTTGCTGCTAAATAAATTAACGAAACCCTATAGGGGTTAAGGGGAAATCACATGAGCCTCTCCATTGCGGAGGGGTTTATGTTTTAGTTTGCGGTGAATCCTAGTGCGTGGATGAATGAGTTTCCGTTTGCACATAGTTCGCTTGGAGTGTCGTTGAGTGTTATGCCTTCTTGGTCGCCACGGGTGAATTCGGTTTTGCCGCTTGAAGTGTTTGGTGCTTTTGGTTTATTTGAGCCTTTTGCGGCCCATTTAATTGTTCTAAAGCCATTGTTGTTACAAACTATCAGTAATGCACTTTGCCAGCCTTGAAAGCTTTCACCGCGTTGTGGCATTGAGTCGATTGTGGTCCAGCCCTCTGTTGTTACAAGGCTATTTGAAAGTGCTTCTGTTGGGGGGAGTTCTATTGTTTGCGGAGATGTGCTTGGGGGTGCTTTTCTTGGTGCTGGGTCTTCTTGTGCTGGTTCTGCGGTAATTGCTGTAAGGGTTGTTAATGGCGGAGTTGGTATTTCTGGTGCTTGCATGATTGTTGGTCCTATTACATCAATTGCTACTGCTGCTGCTGCTGCAGCAAGGGTGATGCCCACTGTAATTCTAGTTGAATTTGATTTACGTTTTGGTGGGGCTGGTTCAGGTTCTGTAGCGGGAGGAGGTGGGGTTTGTTCAGGTTCTCTTTCGAGTATCATAGGGGGAAGTATTATTTCTTCAGAATCGTCACTGGGTAGGTCATCGTCGTCGTCACTGGGTAGGTCATCGTCGTCGGCTGCAGGTGCTGGAGCTGGGGTGTTTTTAGCAAAAAGATCTAATGTAGCCTGTATATTTTCTTCTCCATCAGTTTCATAACCTGGGTCTGCAGGTACATCAAAATCTGTAGCACTGAAGGGGATTTGAGAGTATGAGCCTTGTCTACAAGGTGTACGCTGTGCCATTTCAAGTTTACTTTTCTCACTTTCATCAAATGTTGTAATCAGACTTTCTATGCTTCTACCATCAAGTGCAATCTGAATGATACCGATTATTACGGTTAAATCGTTGCTTAAATTACAAGGATTTATGTCGAGTGGGTCAACGTCGCCTAACAATGTATTTAATATTTCCAATGCTCTACGGAGCTCTTGAGTAATATCTGTGATGCCTTCGGTGTATCTAGAGATTATTGGAAAGGCCTGGCGGAAATCTTCCTCAGTTAATCCCTCGAGGGCTTCTTGAAGTTTTTCTTCGTTTGATTCTATTGGTTCGTGGCTTGGAGCAAGCATATTTTAATGAAAAATGCATGAAAGGTAATATAAAGGCTTATTTGTGTCAAGATGTGCATTGACGCTTGTGTATGTTTGTTATATATTCGTGGCTAATTTCTTTTATGAGTGAAATTCAAAGACAATCTGAAAGTTTAAGTACGATGGAGGCTGTTGAGAGGCATTTGGATCCTAATAATTTACCGTATTCTTTGCTACTTTGTGATAAATGGCATTTGACTGTTTTAGATAATTCTAATCTGATTCTTGAATTTTTGTGTATCGATAAACTGCCTGAGCGTCCTGGTGAGTTGGCAGATAGGTGTGGGGAGATTTTGGGTTATATGCTTCCTATTGATAGGCCTGAATTGACGCCTTTGAAAGCGGCATTTTTCCGAATGAAATATGTCTTTGAGAATATGACTCCAGATGAATATGCCAACTTATATTTTTTGACTGAAGATTTTTTTACTGAAGAGGTTCCTGAGCTGGAATATGTGCCTGAACATGTGCCTGTAAGAGCAGAGACTCGAGCTTGGGTGCAGTCGATTGTAGATTTTGTTTTGCGCAGAGAGGTGAGGTGATAAGTGGCGCTTGTGATTTTTGTGTAAATATGGTATGATGTTTAGATTTAATAATAAACAACTACCACATGCCAGGATCACCAGAAAAATGGATAGATAAAGAAACAGGTGCTTCAACTGAGCATGCTGTAGAACACGCTAAGGATACAAAAACTGCTTTGGGTGAGTTAGCTAAAGATGTAAGAGATGCAATTCCTGCACGAGATACTTTGAGTATGGCGTCTCCTCATGAAGTTGTGAAGGGTGAGACTTTATTTGGGGTGTTGAAGTCTAAATTCAAGGACGCTTTTAAAAAGAAACAGATGATCGCCTTGTCTTATCGGTATATGTTAGAGCAAGTGGATGGAATTAATTTTCTTGAAATAGGTGATAAAATTATGGTTCAGAGTGGTACATTAAAGATCACTAGAAAAGCAGGTGCAGATGCATCTAAGACTTCTGGTAAAGATGTTAGTGTTGATTTGTTTCCATGGCTTGAACCAACTGATTCAACAGGTCCTGAGAGTTTGGTGGAGGATGAACTTTAGTTTGTGATTACAAAAGCTTTTCCAGTATTACCTTTACATTTTTTGTAAGGGTTTTCTATTGTTTTGTCACCAAATGTTGCCGGTGTTTCATTATTATCTTTATCTACTCCAGATAGTTTGATTTTTGGTTCTTCTTCTGGAGCTTTTGCGTAACCAGAAATTTTGTTTCCAGGCTTACAGTTAATACCAAATTCAACTTGGTCGGTTTCTGTAGTTTTCCAAATATGGAAACTTGTAGATATTTCTATCCAAGATGAGTCTGAGCTTATTTCTAATTCATTGCGTTCAGCTTCTTCTGCTTTTTCTGCTTCTTCGGATGCGATACGAGCGATTTCTTCTCGAGCAACTTGGGCTGCTTGGTCGGCAGCTTGTTGAGCGGCTTGTTCTGCTTCTCGAGCACGTGCTGCTTCTTCTGTGTCTGTATCTAATGCTATTGGTTTACCAGTGACGGCATGGGCTGCTGCTGCGACGCTTGCGGTAGGGATAACTTCTTCTAAAGAGCGTTCTGCGCTTGAGTTATTTGTTGCTTCTTCTGTGTCTGGTGATCCTATGAATGACATTGCTTTGTCTAAGAGGTCATATTCGTTAATTCCAATAGCAAGTGCTGTTAATGCTGCACCACCACCAAAAACAACTGTTACGACAATTCTGGTTCTTTTAGAAATTAATCCAAGGCGTTCTGAGGCACGTGAAGCGAGTCCGACTGCTCCACCAAAAAAGCTTAATTCAGCTAGAGAGGCCACCCATCCTGTTGCTGTATCAAAGTCGCCTTCTTCTTCATCGTCATCTTCTTCAGGGGTTGTATTATCGAACCAGTCATTAGGGTCCTTAGGGGCAGGGGGTAGAGTGCTATCAGAAATATAGTTTACGGTTCCATTGTTGATTTTATGTGCGGCTGCATTGATGATTTTAAATACGTCTTCTAATCCTGAAGTTGCTATCATTGCTCCACACTCTTCGAGGTTTATTAAAGCATTTGCAAAAAGTTCATCTCGTTCAGTATCTAATACACCTC
This sequence comes from Candidatus Peregrinibacteria bacterium, assembly GCA_018658105.1. Classification (GTDB taxonomy): domain Bacteria; phylum Patescibacteriota; class Gracilibacteria; order UBA1369; family 2-02-FULL-48-14; genus JABHVW01. The sequence goes on along the minus strand of JABHVW010000008.1, from coordinate 62,899 downwards.
TATCGATGGGATCATCCGTTGTTGCCAGCTTGTATATTTCGGGATATGAAAATTTGAGACTGCCTAGATTGATATAATCCATCCAATGGGTGTCTGGTGATTGTACTGGTGTGCCAGTATTAGTTTGGGGTTGTGGTGCTTGGCAAAGTTTTCTAGCGGCAATGTTTAAAATTTGTATGATGGCTGCCAATTGATTATTGTCTGGATCTGGTTGTACGTTGCCAAAATCGCTGAGGACTATACCATGACCTTTTTCTAGGAACTCAATATCTCGTGGCAATTCATCTACATTATAAAGTTTGCCATTTACGAGTTTCATTAGTGTAGGGAATTTTGAATAAAACTCTGCAATAGTTGTTGTTTCAATAGCACTTAGATCTGGCGATGTGTGTAGTCTTTCTGACATAGATTGATTTAAGAGTTGTGATATTAACACTAAAGGGAGCTTTTGTCAATGCTAATATTGACAAAACGTGGATTGTATTGTAGGGTACACTCTTTAAATGGTTAATATGGAAAGGTCACAAGAAAAAATGTTGGAGGAGCTTGAGGCTATTATGTGTAGAGATGGTGAGTATCTGGCACCTTTGTTTCATGGGGGTGTTAATGATACTAGGGAAGCATTGCTTGCTACTCTTGATCTGGGGTTTATAGAAAACCTTACTGAGAATGATACTGTTCAGACTGCAATGTTTGCGCGTCTCAGGCATTATTATGAGAATTTAAGTGATGAAGAATATCAACTTTTGCTTGCAGAGGAAAATCCTACTGAGGAGGATATTAAGCGTGGTTTTTTGCAATCATTGGCTAATCCAAGAGTTGCCGTGCTTCTTTTGGCTGCGGGTGTGGTTGGATCTGTTAGTGCGGTGATGGGTTGGAATTATATGGATGGTCAGATGGTAGAGGAGGAGCCAGTGGAGGATGCTCCAGATGTGGGTGGGGATGATTTGCCTGCTGCTGTTGAAGAGCCTGTAGAAGTTGATAAAATGCAGGAATATAGGAATGAGATGCTTAGGAAGTGTGAATCATATTTTGCTGGCTATTCTGGTGTTGAAGTTGAGTGTAGCGAGGATGGTTCAATTGTTACTGTTTCAGAGGGAGAGCTTAGTGTGAATATTATACAGCGAGGAGATTATGATGACTCTATTAATCAATGGATGATTGAAAAAGCTATTACATATACACAGGGTGGGGCTTGGGTTTTGGATCAAGGCGTTTGGACGGTTGATTCTGTTTATGATGCCGTTGCTACGGGACATTGTGATGAAAAATTTGAAGCAATTTATGATGGTTTTGCTTATCAAATTGGAGATAGGACAATTCTAGATGGGAGGTCTACTGGTTATCAAGATGATGACTTGAATAGATTACTTGAAATTGCTTGTGCTGAAGATTGGGCTTCTGAAATTAGTGAAGAAGAGAGGGAGAGGGTTGAGGGAGAAAATTGGGTTATGGAGTTGGGTGGATGGGCTTATGGTGCTTTATGTTCTCTATCGGTTTTGTCGCCTTTGGTTTTTTCTAGGCGGGTGAGACGATTTTTGGGTGGTGTGGTTGGTATGGGAGCTAGATGTATGGGTGGTTTGATGAAGTTTGGGGCGAAATTTGGACTTTTGGGTGCACTTGGATTGGGTGCAGATCTTGCGTATCAAACTGTTGTGAATCAAGAGGATGAAGTGGTAGAAGTTGCTGAAGTTGATTCGGTGGCGGATTATAAAGCTGTTCATACTGATGTTTATGGTTTTGTTTTAGAGCCGGATACCATGAGTGATTCTTCTTGGTTTCTGGCAAGTGAATTGGGAATTGATTGGGATAAAGAAGAAGGTATATGGATTTGTAAAAGATTGAAGCTGAAATCTCCAGTTTTACGATCTCTGATGAGAGAAGTTACTTCCATTAATGAGGAATGGGAGGATTTGAATCCTAGTGATGGTTCTGCTGTAGTTATTCCGAATGAGTGGTATGAAGGAAATTTAGAGGGATGTGAGTATGCTGTGATTCCTGCTACTAAGCTGGCGAATTATACTCGGGTTAATGTTTCTTGTGAGTATGATGCCAATTCATTCTTTTATAATTCTGATTCAGCTAGATGGAGGGATCTTGATGTTCATGGTGAATTTTTGACTGCAGGTCATTTGGTGGAACATTTTGGAAATGTTCATGATATTAAACGTATAGATGCTTTGATTGCTGATGTTGAGGCTGATGGAGGTGAAAGTCAACTTCAACCAAGTATTCATCCTTTTAAAATTCTTAAGCAAAAGGCTGATGATTTGAGGGATGAGGGGAATAAAGTGGAGGAGTTTTATTTGGGAAAATCTACACTTTCTGTTGATCATGATAAATATTTGCCGAGGTTGCGAGTTGAATCGGGTGAGGGGATAGTAAGTTGGTATTTATATGATATTGATGAAGGTGTGTTTTTAGAATTTAATGTGGAAGAGGATCCGGTGTCTCGTAGAATTTGGGATTTGAGGAAAATGGCTATAGATTTTGCTTCGAGACGAATTGAGGATGGAGATAGGGTGGTTTTGAAGTCTAAGTTTGGAGTTGAATATGAAGTGGTTCCGGGTATTGGTGGTTGGTATTTGGAAGGTATTGATAAGCTTTATTCTATGGAGGAGCTTCTTGAGGTTATTAATGTTTTAGATAGGAATTTAGTTGATTTGCAGAAAGTTGATTCTATTGCTGTGAAAAATGCCTCTGGAATTGATGATATTTTAACTCATACTTTGGCTAGAAAATATGATGATATGAGGCGTCTTTTGGTTAAGGCAGAAAGGGCTAAGATGCATGAGGTATGTGAGAGCCTTGAGTTACCTAAAGGTGTGAGTGTAGATTGTAGATTTGAGGGGGCAATGATTGAGCTAAGTCGAGAAGGTGCTAGTGTTGTTGTACTTCATGAGCCTGAGCTTAGTGAGCCTAATGAACCTGAGCTTAGTGAGCCTATGAATAATTGGATTGTATTTAAAGGTGATGCTGATGGTGTAGTGCATTCTGTAAATAGCGATGCTTATGCTTCTTTTCTGTTGCGCCTAGCTGAAGATTTTAATATTGAAGCTGTTCAATAATCGCGTTTGCGTGCTATAGTCGCGTCATCGTTATTAACTTTTTCATATGGATTTAGAGGCATTAAAGGCGACCGCTCAGGCCATGGTTGCGCCCGGGAAGGGAATTTTGGCTATTGATGAAAGTCATGGTACTTGCACGAAGCGTTTTGCGGCGCTTGGGCTTGAGTGTGATGCAGAAAATCGTCGGGCATATAGAGGGCTTTTGGTTGCTGCTCCTGGAGCAGAAGCTGCGATTTCTGGGATGATTCTTTTTGATGAAACCCTAAGGCAGTCGAATGATGAAGGAGTTTCTTTTCCGAAATTACTTGAAGACAGAGGGATTATTCCTGGAATAAAAGTGGATACAGGTGCTAAGGATTTGGCTCTGCATCCTGGAGAAAAAGTTACAGAAGGTTTAGATGGTTTGCGTGAGAGATTGGCTGAATATTATGAGCTTGGTGCGCGTTTTGCGAAATGGCGTGCGGTGATAACAATTGGTGATGAGCTTCCGAGTCAGGCTTGTTTGATGGCGAATGCACATGCATTGGCTCGTTATGCGGCTTTGTGTCAGGAGGCTGGTTTGGTGCCAATGGTTGAGCCGGAAATCTTGCTTGAGGGGCCTCATAGTATTGAGGCTTGTTATGGGACTTCGGCTGAAACTTGGGAAATTTTGTTTAAAGAATTGGCTGCACAGGGCGTTGCACTTGAAGGTTTGATTTTGAAAACTAGTATGGTTCTTCCGGGTTCTACTTGTGATGATCAGGCGGACTTGCTGACCATTGCAGAAATGACTGTGAATTGTTTGAAGGCGAATGTGCCGGCTGAAGTTGCTGGTGTTGTGTTTTTGTCAGGAGGGCAAACTGCAGAAGATTCTACGATTCGTTTGAATGAAATGAATAAAATTGGCGGTATGCCTTGGCCTTTAAGTTTCTCTTATGGGCGAGGTATTCAAGCGCCAGCTTTACAGGTTTGGGCGAGAGATCATCAAGCTATTGGTGAAGCGCAAAATGTACTTGTGCACAGGGCGAAAATGAATGGGCTGGCGGCGAAAGGTGAATATGATATTAGTTTAGAAGTTTAATTTTATATTATGTTTGATTTCTTACAGAAGAATGGTGCGTCGATGGAATTGGCTGAATTGATTGTTGAACTGAGTCGGGCTTGTGCTGGAATTTCGAATGCGATTGTTCATACAAGCACTGGTAAGGCTGGCACTCAAAATGTTTATGGTGAAGATCAGTTGGCTTTGGATGTGCAGGCTGAAAATATTCTAGAGAATCATTTGAAGAGTTGCCCTTTTGTGGCGGCGATTGGAAGTGAAGAGCTAGACGATCTGATTCATGTTCGTGATGATGGTAAATATACTGTGGTGCATGATCCGTTAGATGGTTCGAGTTTGGTGAATGTTAATATGGCGGTTGGTACGATAGTTGGGATTTATGAGGGTTCAGATTTGATTGGGCGAACGGCGCGGGAGCAGGTTGCGGCGCTTTATGTTGTGTATGGTCCGCGTACTACTTTGGTGCTTACAGTTGGGGATGGTGTGCATGAGTTTTTGCTTTTGGATGACGTTTGGAAATATGAAGGTGAGCTTTCTTTAGGTGGTGATAAGGCATATTTTGCGCCTGGTAATTTGCGCGCGACGAAGGAGCGCGATGATTATTTCGCCTTAATTTGTGAATTTATGAAGGAGCAATATACTTTACGATACTCTGGTGGAATGGTGCCTGATATCAATCATATTTTGAAAAAGGGTAGTGGTGTGTTTTTGTATCCTGGAATGCCGAGTGCGCCGGATGGTAAGTTGCGGTTACTTTTTGAATGTGGTCCGATGGCAATGATTATGGAGCAGGCTGGTGGATCGGCGAGTAATGGAGAGATTGATATTTTAGATATTAAAGTTAAAGATCTAACTCAAATCACGCCAATATTAATTGGTAGTAAAAAAGAAGTTTCGCGTGCGGCAAGCGCTCTTTCGTAACATTCTTATATAGATTCCGTTTAAATAGAAGTGTATGCTTTGTTTACACGCTATTTAGTCCACACTAATGTCCACTCCAGGCAATATTTCTGATATTGATATAGACGCTCTTATACTTTCTGCACAAGAAGGGGATAAAGATGCATATGGCCAAGTGTATGATCATTTCTTTGAAAAGATCTACCGCTATGTTCATTTTAGAGTTGTTCCAAAGGAGGTTGAAGATATTGTTGAAAATGTATTTATTAAATCGTGGGTGAATCTTGAGAAATATGAGAAGAGGGATGTGAGTTTTGGTGCATGGCTTTTTCGGATTGCGCATAATGCGGTTATAGACCATAGAAGAGCGCATAGGAGTATTTTGCCTATTGATCCGAGTATGGCAGATAAGACAGTTGGGAATGCTCCGCAAAAGAGAACCGAACGATCTTTGATGGCTGAAAAAATTAGAGAAGAGGTAGATAAATTGAGAGAGCCATATAAACAGGTGATTACTTTGAAGTTTTTGAGTGGGCTTTCAAATTCTGAAATTGCGGAAATTTTGGGGCAAACTGAAGGAAATATTCGTGTTTTACAGTTTAGAGCTTTGAAAGAATTGAAGATTGGTTTGGGTGAAAAGGGAATATCTGCAGAGTTTTTGTAATACTTTTAACTTTTTTGCGTTTTAATACATGTATGGAAGACATTGATCTAATTAAAAAACGAATTTGGAACAGGATGGAATCGAAATTGCCCGAGAGGGGATTCAGTTCTTATCAGGGTGTTTTGAATTCTTTTAAGGTATCAAAGCCTTTGAGTGCGCCGCGTTTGCGCCATGTTCAAGCGAAAGAAAATATGTTGAATTTATTACCAGATCGCCCAGAAAGGGTGCATCTTTTGGCTTACTCAAAACGATTTTTGGCAATGTCTACTTTGTCTATGTTTTGTGCGGCTCTGTTTTTGCCGGCATTTTCTGGTCCGAAACTTGTGGCTGCTTCAGCAGTGAGTACTTTGGAAGTGGCGCAGGGTGAAGTTAGAGTAAATGGTGAATTGGTGACTGGTACGGTTTTCTTGCAAGAGGGTGACAACATCTATACGGAAAGTGCGTCAATGGCGCATATTGTTTTATTGGATGATAGTCGATTAACTCTTGCGCCGAATACTCATATTACTTTTACAGATGTGCAATTGAATCCAATGAGTTCTTCGGTGACTGGTGTAATGATTACTCAGCATGAAGGGCGGCTTTGGTCTCAGTTTGTGAATCCTGTTAGTCCGGATGCTTATCTTTCAGTTCAGTTTCCGCATGGTGAGCTTTCTATGTATCAGAGAGCAATGGTTGATATTGAATTGGTAGATGATGAAACTCAAATAAATGTTGCGAGAAATGTTGTGGAGGTAAATGTGCAGGCGGATGATAATTATGCAGGAACTTTGGGACAGGGGACGAGCATGCTTGTTTCTAGTGGTTTGGAGTTTGAAGAATTAAATAAATCATTTGAATCTGATCTTTGGTGGACTTTTAATTTGGCTTATGGAAAAGAACATTTAAGGCATTTGGATGAACGATATAAACGTGAAGCGATTGATAGAATTAATATTTTGCCGGGGAATCCTTTATATAAATTTAAAACTTTTAGAGAAGATGTTCAGGAGGTTTTGACTTTTACGAATGTGGCGAAACAAGAACTTCAATTACAGCATGCAGAGAATCGTTTGAATGAGGCTCGTGTTTTGATTGATAATGGTAATTTGGAATTGGCGGAGGATGTTTTGAATGAATATCAAAAAAAGATTGATGAGGTAGAAAGTGATACGGCGCCTTTGGTGGCTCAATTGGAAGAAGTACAAAAAGCTGTTTCTGTTGATGAAGATGAAGGCGAAGGTGTAGAGCTTCTTGAAGATCATTTGGCTGAGGCGACATTGTCGCTAGCGAAAACTGTTTCTGAAAAGAGTGAGTTGCGTATGCTTTCTGCGTCGCAGAAATTGGCACGTTTACCCGACTTGTTGGAGGATGGAAATTATGAGCAAGCAGCTGAGTTTTTGAGTGATTATCAAGATGAATCTATGTCTCTTTTGCTTGAACTTGAAGGTGTTTCTTTAGAAGAAAAAGAAGAAGTTGTATCTAGTGTTTTAGATAGGAAGCTTTCTGATTTTGATATGTTGAGAGTTGTTTCTTCAATGCCTGAATTTAATGATTCTCTGGATGCAGAGTCTCAGATTTTGGAAGAAATGGGTGTGATGATTCTGAGTCTAAGAGAAAAATCTTTAACACATGTATCTGAATTTTTTGCTGAGACAAACTATGACATTGATGCGCAACAAGCTCTTTACGATCGTTTGAAAGATTCTTCTGATTTGACTACTGAACTTTCTGATCAGTTTGATGATGTGGAAGCAGAAATAGCTGAAACCGAATCAGATGATTTACTTGTGACTGTTGAATTAGTTGAAGAGCCGGTTCAAGATACTCGGCTTTTAGATTTCTCCCATTCCGATGAGAGCGAGGACGAGACCGAGGGAAGCGACTAGTGCGCCGGTAATCCAGAATCGCATAACTACTTGCGTTTCGGGCCAGCCGATATGTTCGAAGTGGTGGTGAATGGGTGCGATGTGGAAGACTTTTTTGCCGCGGATTTTTTTTGATGTTAATTGGATGATTACTGAGAGTGTTTCGATTACAAAAATAAAAGCAATGAATGGAAGGATTAAAACTGTGTTAGTTAGCATGGCGATAACGCCGAGGGTGGCGCCGAGTGAAATTGAGCCTGTGTCGCCCATGTAAAAGCGGGCGGGGGCAATGTTGAACCAAAGGAAGGCGAGAGATGAGCCGGCTATTACAGCGCAGAATGCGGCTAAAATAAATAAGCCGTGCGCATATGCAATTCCTGCGTAAGCGCCGAAAGCGATTACGATTAGTCCGCCGGAAAGCCCGTCTAAGCCGTCTGTGATGTTTACGGCGTTAGCGCTGCCGGCAATAATGAACATAAAGAGTGGAATGTACCATGCGCCTATCATGAAATCGCCGACGCCTGGGATGTGGATTTGGTCGTATCCGAGTTTGAAATGAAACCAAAGTGCACCTGCAAGCGCGAACATTACGAGCCAGAAGAATTTTGGTTTTATGTTTAAGCCCTTGCTGCGGCCCCAACCTTTAATGTTGAAAAGGTCATCTACCATGCCGAGCAATGCGACTGAAATTAGCGTGAAAATTGCTAAGTAGGTTTCTTTACGATTTATTAGTGAATGATCGAACCAGCCGATGTATGAAAAAACTCTTGAAAGTAAGATTGTAATTAATGCGCTGCCCCAAATTAGAATTCCGCCCATTGTGGGGGTGCCGGCTTTTTTGTTGTGCAAAGCGTGAAAGAGTGGAGCGGATTTTCCGTCACTGGCGATTTCTCGAATGTTTTTACCTAGTTTGTGTTTGCGTAAAAAATTTATAAATGGATTCGCGGCAAGAAATGCGATCACAAAAGAAAGAAAGCCTGAGCCGACAATTAAAATTAAATGTCTTACTTCTTCGGTGATAGGGAAAGCATTTACCATGCAAAACTGTTATAGATCCAATCTACCAGGGCTTTTGTATCTGTAAAGCGATTTGCGCTGCCAAGTACGATTGTAATTATTTCATGACCATCTGGGCTTTCGGCAAAACTTATTAAACATTCACCAGCTGCCAGGGTTTTACCCGTTTTTAAGCCTTTAATTCCATTTTGACCCAGAAGGATATTTGTATTTGTAAGTTCGTGAGCATGTCCACTTTGACTACTTACAGATGTTTTTTGAATGCCAACAATTTCTTGAATGCTAGAGAATTTGAGTAAACGTGTACTTAAAATTGAGAGATCGCGAGCACTAGAATGTGCGCCGCTTGAATCTAGGCCAGTAGGGTTTTTGTAGACAGTATTTTCTAAACCAAGTTCGGCTGCTTTTTGATTCATTTTCTCTACAAAGTTAGAAACTGAACCTGCATTGTGTTCGGCGAGTGCCACAGCAGCATCGTTTCCTGAGCGGATTAAAAGCCCGAATAGTAAGTTTTTAACTGTGATTTCTTCATTTGTATATAAGCCCATTCTTGATCCAATTGTTCCTGCTGCATTTGCGCTGACTTTTACGATTCCATTTGGGTCGTTTTCTGTAAGTGCGATGTAAGCTGTCATTAATTTTGTGAGACTTGCGATTGGTACAACGGCGTTTGCGTTGTTTTCGTAAAGAGTTGCCTGTGAATCCAGATCGATTGCCAGAACAGAATTTGCACTCATGTATGGGGTGAGACTTTCAACTTCTTGGTAGGGCATTTGCGAAACGTGCAAAAGCTGACTTTCGTCGAAGCTGCTGGCTAGGTTGCTCATTGGAGCGCTGGTGCCTAAAGTGCCAGCCAGAAGTAGTGTGAATAAAGTTTCAAACATTATGAAAGTGCGTTTTTAATATCTGCGTCAGTTAATATTTTGTGATCGCCTTTATCTAGATCACCTAAATCAAACTGTCCTATGGCGGTTCTTTGTAAATATATCACAGGGAAGCCTATAGAATCCATTACGCGGCGGATTTGTCTGTTGCGACCTTCATTTAATTTAATTTCTACAAGTGTTTTTCGATCTTTTAAAGTTTTGATTATGCGGAATTCCATTGGGTTTAGCGTGTAGCCATCCAATTTAATTTTTCCTTTTGTTAGAATTGCTAGATCTTTGTCTTTGGCGTAACCCTTAATGATTATTTCGTAAGTTTTTGTGTGCTCGTGTTTTGGATGGGTGAGTTTTTGAATTAATGCGCCGTCGCTAGAAAGTATCATTAAACCTTCTGAATCTTTATCTAAACGGCCTGCTGGTTTTAAAAGTTGTAGCTCTTTTGGCAGTAAATCCATTATTGTTTTTGGATTGTTCGGGTCGAATTTTGAGCTGATGTATTCGGCTGGTTTGTTTAGTGCGACTGTAATTTGAACTTTTGGGAAAGATATTTTTTTCCCATCAACTTCTATTTTAGCTTTCTCATTTACTTTTGTGCCGAGCGTTGTAACCACTTCGCCATTAACTTTTACTTTTCCCTCCGTCATTAAAACTTCGGCTTTGCGGCGTGAACAATGGCCTGAATCTGCTATTCGTTTTTGTAGTCTAATTTTCATATTTAATATATTCCCCAGTAAAATCTTTCTTCGTATTCTTGGTAATATTCAAGGAAATCCTCTCCAAGTTCAACGATGATTCTGGCTTCTGTAGGCCAGTTAAGTTCATTGTACTCCTCTGGAGCCGTTTTGTAGATGTCTGCTCCCGGAATGAAAGTTGGTAGTAATTCGAGTGTTTCTGAAATATCTGTTTCTTCGAATTCGCCATCTCTTAATTCGTTTCGAATAATAATGCGGCTTTTCTTTTGATCAGTTGAAACTGCGTTGCCGAAGCCAACGGGATTGAAGCCGTATCGGTTTAGTTGCATTTTGGTCAAACCTGCCAATCCTTCTTCTTTGGTTCCATTCACAACTTGAATTGGAATTTGATCCATTAAGATTTCTGGATGATAAAAATATAGCTGGCTGAAGATTTGTAGTTCGTCGAAGTTTTCGCTGTAGGGAGTGAGTACGAATGCACCGCCGTAATCTTCTCTGTCTGGCGTGTATAAAAATCCTCCGGTTTGGCTGGCGTCGTCGTGGAATACTTGTGAAATCAAACTGTCACTGTTGAAATCTGGGGCCATGCTTGCAAGGTTCAGCATGTCGGTTAATGTGAGGTCTGTTTGGAAATTGTTTGAGATTGCGTAATAAGTGTTTTTGATTTTATTTGGATTCAATAAGAAGCCGATGCTTAGGGCTCTTGCGCGGAAGGCATCGATAATTTGATGTTGTCTTTTTGCGCGATCAAAATCTGAAGTTGTGTAGCGAGATCTCGCGTATTTTAGAGCCGTGTCGCCATCCATAATTTGTGTGCCGGCAGAAAGAGAGAAGGTGTTGAACTCGTAAGTGTAATCGTCTGGATAGTATGGATCGTAAATGTCTTCTTCAACAGTTACTTCAATGCCGCCGAGTGCATCAATTACATCCGTAACACCTTGGAAATCGATTTTTGCATAGTAGTGAATTTCCATATCGCTTAGATTCTCGACTTCTTTTATTAGCTGATCCATTGCTAGCTCGTGGTCTTCGTGTTCGTCGAGAATAAATTCATAAATACTGTTGATTCTTGTGCCCCAGCCAACAATATCGTTTTCGACATAAATGTCGCGGGGAATGGACAGCATTGGTACGAGATTTTTTTTGCGATCGATTGATGCGATGATCATTGTGTCGGTTAGATTTTGGCCGTCGTGACCTTCACCACCAACTCCAAGTAGCAAAATGTTTGTATTGCCATTTTGATCTGTTGTGAGGCTTTTACTTACGGCAGAAACTACAATTTGTTTTACAGAAAATGGCTCGCCAACTTTGATTGCACCGACTACACCTTTTAAGGTTAGTAGCCCGAGCAGTAGTGCGATTATTGCCAAAACTAAATGACTTTTAATCCAGCGTTCGGCTTTTTTATTCCAAGTGTTTATTTCCCGTTTTTGAAAACCATTCATTGTTGTGGGCTCATTGCTTTTCTATTTTACGGATTTTTGGAGAGAAGGGAAGGCTAAAGAGTATATGTGAAATAAATACTTTCATAAAGCATCTTTCTCTCCAAAAATCCGTAAAATATGATGAAAGAATGAAGGGGTAATTAATTCAGGGTTTTGTCAGCTTTATTGGGATATTGTTGTTCAATGATATTGCCATTATTTTTTACGCTTTCATTTTTTCTTGGGATTTTGCTTGCGAGTCTCACGGATTTTTCTTTTGCACAGTATATGTGGCTTCTGCCTTTTGTGTTTTTGCCCAAAAGATGGTGGCTTTGTGCGATTTTATTTTTCTTTCTCTTTGGTGTTTTTCGTGTGAACTTATATGAGAAGCAAGCGCCGGGTTTTGTTGAATATGGATTTGTTCAGTTTGAAGGGCAAATTGTGGAGGAAATTGATAGGAGGATGGATTATCAGAAAATTACAGTTGCCGCTGAGTTTGGGCGGGTTTTGGTGAAAATTTCGAAATATGAAGATTTGTCTTTTGGTGATTTGGTGAGTGTGAGTGGGGAGTTAGAAATGCCGTCTGATGACATTGAAGGTTTTGATTATGCTGCTTATTTGGCTCGGTACAGAGTGTGGTTGCTTATGAATCGGGCTTCTGTGCAACTTGTGGAAGAGGCGTCTTTTAGTGTGCGTGGTTTTTTGTATGATTTTAAGTGGAAGCTTGAGCAGCGTTTGAACAGTTTGCTTTTTGAGCCAGAGGCTAGTTTTGCAGCTGGATTGCTTTTGGGAAGTAGAAAGGGGATGCCTCTGGAATTAACAGAGGCTTTTAAAGTGACGGGGCTTACTCATATTGTTGCGATTTCGGGTTATAACATTAGTTTGATAATCGCGATTGTTTTTTGGATGCTTTCATTTTTGCCTTTGCGCCAAAGGATTTTGGTTTCGAGTTTTATTATTTTGCTATTTGTAATTTTGGTTGGTGCGAGTGCTGCGGTTTTGCGGGCGGGAATAATGGGGGTCATGGCGCTTTTGGCTTTATATAATGGAAGGCGTAGTCAGGTGTTTTTTGCGCTTTTGTGGAGTGCAACTTTTATGGTTTTGATAAATCCTTATGTGCTTGTTTATGATGTTGGGTTTCAACTTTCTTTTGCGTCGACCTTTGGGCTTTTGGTTTTTGTACCTTTGTTTCAAAAATATTTACCCGGCCGAGGAGTTTTGGCTGAGGCTTTTTATTTAAGTTTGTCTGCGCAGATTGCTACGTTTCCACTGACGGTTTATAACTTTGGATATCTTTCATTGATGTCTCCAGTTGTGAATGTTTTGGTGGCGCCTTTTTTGCCATTTGCTATGTTTTTTTCTGCACTTGCATTGGTCTTTGGTAAGAGTGCCGCACTTTTTGCGTATGTAAATTTACGAGCAGTGGAATTGCTTGCGCTGCTTTTTGCTGAGTTGCCTCTGTATGTTCCTGTGGAATTTAATCTTTTGGATTTTCTTGTGAGCCTTTTGGTTTTGTTTAGTTCTTCGTTGTTTTTTTATAAATCCAAACTGGTCCGAGCTTTTTGGCGCGGTTCTTAGGAAGTTTTTTCCAGGGTTTGAAATCTTTGATTGAGAAGGAATGTGAAATTAACAAAGTACCGGGTTTTAAATTTGGCCAAATTTCTTTTTTTAATTTGATCATTGTATTTGGCAAAAGGTAAACAACGATTAAATCGGCATCACTGAAGTCTTGTTTCCAGAAATTTCCAAAACGAAGCTTTGCACTGCTTCGCCAAAATATACTTAAGAATTTTGACCATAACCAAACGAGAGGGGAATATTCGTAGCCGACTGCATTTGCCTTATATTCGTTTGCGGCTTTGTGTAGGAATCTTCCATCGCCGGCGCCGAGATCGTAAACTTTTGCGCCTTTTTTTAAATTGGCCGCCTTCAACATTCTATCTACTTGTTTCATTTGGCTTGGCACAAATGGGGCGCTCGTTACCATCACATAAATGGTTGGGCCGATAATTACCACAACTAAAATGAATTCAATTATTGAGAAGTTTAGAATTGTGGCGAGGGTTGAGTTGATCATTTGCACTTATGGCGGACACGAGTTAGGATACATAAAAAGCTCGCCATGAACTACCTCATTCTCACTTTTATTGTTCTTGTAGGCTTTCCTTATATTCTTAACTTCCTTATCGAATGTTCCTCTTCCGCCACCACAAACAAATCACGCACAAACAAGCATCGCTAATAGGTTTTGTGCTCGCCCTTATGTCTCTTTTGTCTACAGTTGTAATTTTGACTGTCGGCTCACTTTTCTCTGCATGGCTTTATGCAAATCTTCTTTTTGATTTAGGTACATACCTTTTGATGTTTGGATTTACTTTCTTCATGGCTGTGCAAGGTTTGATTTTATTTGGATTTCCGCTTTATTACGCGCAAGACAAAAAAAGTCATATGACTGGATTCCAGATTTTGCTTTATGCACTTTTTTGGATGGTAGTTATAGTTGCCGTTCTTGGATTGCTTGGAGTAATGATTTCAGGATCACCAGCGCCAGTTTTTCCTAGTGATATTATCCCATCTGAGTACACTCAGTAATTTTTCATAAATAAAAAAAAGACCGCCGAGAGGCGGTCTTTTAGTTTTTTAAAGTAGGACTATTTGTCGCTTCTTTTTACTAAAGGAAGACCAGTCTTTTCATTGAAGACTACTTCACGTCCTTCAGGAAGTTCTTCTAGAGCGAATTCTTCTTTTACCTCGCGAGCGAAGTACATGATGAATTGTTCGCGACCTCCACGAAGGATAACAGTTTTTCCATGTAGGAAGTATTGTTGTCCTTTACCATTTGTTACTGAGTAAGCCATGATATATGGGTTAGGGTTAAACTGATAAGATTATTATACCTGTTAACAGATTGGTAAAGAGCTTTTCCTTGCGAGATTAAGTGATTATGTCTTTTTACAGGTTAAGCTGAGTTTTGGAAAAGCTGAATAAGCAGTGATAAAACACTGCTGACTGGCTTGTTTTAGCGGTTTATAGGTCTTTTTTTGTTAAATTTGTTGACTTTGAGATTTCAATGCATATACTGATTTTGCTCTACAAAAGAGCGAAAGATTCAATGGTCTCATCGTCTAACGGTTAGGACACCAGGTTTTCATCCTGGAAATCGGGGTTCGATTCCCCGTGAGATCACCAAAATAAAAAAGGCCACCCGGAAGGGTGGTGTTTTTGTTTTGGTGTGCTTCCGAAGGAAGCTATCGAACCCGGGTTCGATGCTCGAATGGAGTGAGAGTAATACCAAGCTAGCTTGAGTATTACCGAGTGAGTGATGAGTAATGCATTTGTGAAACAAATGTATATTCCCCGTGAGATCACCATTACTTTAGCCACTTATCTTTATCTCCGAGTTGTGTGTAGCCCAAGTAAGAGGTGAGCCAGTTTTTGATGCCGAAGTGACGGGTGATTTTATTGAAGCCATCTTTTTCCTTCCAGGTTTTATTCCAGAGGCAATTGTCTTTGCCTTTGGGGTCACGCAGGTTTTTACGCCAGTTTGGACATTTAGGACAAAGGTATTTCAGGTGGTATTTTGCGTTGCCTTCTTTGCTCATAAATTTAGAAGGGATGCTTATAAGATCGAGTTTTAAATTCTCTAAAAATCTAGAGGTGAATTTTTTAGGATTTTTCATTAAGTTGATTTTTTAGTTTTTAATTGAGTTAAAGCGGCGCCACTTATCAGTAATAATGTTAAGCCTAGTCCTTGAATTGGGCTGAGCATCTCGCCGAGTATGAAGTATGCGGTGATAGCTGTTATACCTGGGCCTACTGAAATAAACGTTGCGCTAATTGTGGCTCCGAGCATTTGGATTCCTTTGTAAAAAGTTAGTGTGCGAATTCCTGTTAATGACCCTGAAAGTATAATCCATTCCCAGCCGAGTTTTGCTGATTCGGGGTTTTTTAAACCAAAGATTAATAGAGCGATTGCTAGTGCTATGCTGCCAAAAATATATCGGCCGAAAGTCAAAGTGAGTGAGTCGACTTTGCTCATGGTTTTTTTGGCATATACATTTGTGAATCCAATTACTGGAGCGAGTGACATTAGTATCCAGTCACCTATGTTTGGCGGATGAATAAATCCGTTACTTGTTAGAAGAATGAGGCCGATTATTATTGCGGCGAAAATTGGGAAAAACATTTTTGGCAGCCTTTCTTTGATTAAAAAGTATGCGATGACTGCGGTTGCAGCAACATAGAGCCCTTGCATGAGCCCGCGGTTTGTTGCGGTGGTGAAATTGAGTGCATATAAAACTGTAAAAGATCCAAGCCCTGAGGTGAGTAGGCCAATTAGTGCGATGCTTTTTATGGAGTCTTTTCTGAATGCGAGTTTATTTTTTTTTCTTACAGCGAACCAAATTGTTCCAACTACTGTCATAGCGATTAAACCTCTTGAGAGTGCAAAAATCCCTGGTTCGACTCCAGCGTTTAGCCCAATTTTATCTATAACATGAACAAAGCCGAACGATAACACGGCGACTGTTAGATATATTATTCCTTTTAGTTTCTTATTTTTCATAAATATCTTTTCTATGTTTTATATTGAGAATTTTTAATATTTTGATTTTGCCTTTTTTATCTATAGAAAAGATTGCACGATAGTCGCCAATACGAAAGCGAAATTTTTCAACAAAGCCTTTGAGCTTTTTTGCGTGAGTTTGAATTTCTTTTTGTTCCGAAAAAAAATGAATTTTCTTGATTATTCTTTGTGCGATTTGCTTGTCGATTTTTCTTAATTCTTTAACTGCGTTTTCTGAATAGATAACTTTGTACATCTATAATAGGCCAAATTCTTTCATCACATCTTTTTGGGAATGAGATTTGCCTTTTTTTATTTGTTTCTCTGACTTTTCAAGCTCATCGCTTAGTTTGAGGTAGGCGTATTCGTTTTCGTCTATAGGGTTAACTTCTAGGATAGGGACATTTTTTCTTAGAACGATTATGCGAACATTTTTAATGTTTACATACTTTGACATGTTTTGGCGGAACTCTTTCATTCCGACGAATTTTGTGGTCATAGGGTTATCTTTAGGGCACCTTAAGTGTATCTTAAAGATACATTTTTTACAAGGCTATTATTTGTTATACTGTTTTTACTTAACCACTCCTTATGCAATCTCTGAAAGTGTTTCTGAAAAAATATTGGCTGATTCTTTTGATCGTGATTCTTGCGATTTGGTGGTTTCAGCAAAATGATAACGTGGTAATGAATGAATCTAGAGGTGGTGATTATGCAATGGAAGAAATGGCTTTTGATGATGGTTATGCGGCTTCGCGTTCATTGAGTGTTGCTGCGATTGGTGAGGCGAAATATGATTCAGATGATGAGCAAAAAGTAATGCGTAGTGCGTCGCTTGATTTGCACGTTACTTCTGTTGAAGATACTGCTGCTGAACTTGGTGAATATGTTGAAGGTCTTTCTGGTAGCATTTTAAGTTCGAATATATGGAGAGGTGAGGGTTCTTATTCTGCATCGATTAGTGTGAGAATTCCTGCTGATCGTTTTGAGGAGGCAATGGTTGGCTTGAAGGGTTTTGCTTTGTATGTTGAAAGTGAGTATGTAGATGCGGATGATGTGACTGAAGAATATACAGATTTGGAGGCGCGTTTGACGAACTACCAAGCTGAGGAGGCTCAGTATGTTGCGATAATGGAGCGAGCGAATAGTGTGGAAGAAATCTTGAAGGTGACTCAGTCTTTGTCGAATGTTCGATATCAAATTGAGCGGATTCAAGGGCAACTGAATTACTACGATAATCGTGTGGATTACTCAACAATTAGTGTGAGCTTGAACGAAGATGAAAGTGTTTCAAATGTAGCTGGTAAATGGCTTCCTGGTTCAACTGCGAGCGAGGCATTAAGCGATTTCGTTGTCTTTTTACAAAGCCTTGTAGATAAAGGTATCTACCTAGCTGTGTTTGGATGGCCAATTCTTCTTATTGCTCTTTGGTTCTGGATGAAGAAGAGGAAGCGTTAGGCTCCTGCGTTTGAAGTGAGTTTTTCTAATACTTTTCTATCTTCTAGTTCTTGTAAAAAGTGAACCCAGTTTGTGGGGATTTGTGGTGGGATTAGGCGAGGTATGCCTTCTCCTACTGTTTTAACTTCCCCATGTTTTGCTGCATTTACATCTGTGCTGTGTTCAATGAGTGCTTTTAGGGCGTTTAGTTTTTCTTTGGCATCTTGGATGACTTCGTCTTGTTCTGATTTCAAATCTCCGTCATCAAGTTCAATATCGGTGTTAATTGCGACATCTCTTATAGTAGCTATGTTTTCTTCTAATGTTTTTGCTCTTTGTGTTAAGCCTTCTATTTCTGCGATGCCGTCTCTTAAAGTTTGAATGTAGAGTGTTGTTTGTAGTAAGACGCTGAATCTGTTTTTGTAAGTATCTACGCACTGACTTTGTGCCTCCTCAAGTTTTGGTCCTTCTAGTGTGGTAATTGCTTTCTCTGCATTTTTGATTTCTTCGGCCCAATGCTCTGATTCGTCTCCTTCGAATACATCCAATATTATGCCTATTTCGAAAAGCAATGTTTCTGCCATTGCAATAAAATCTTTTGAATTTAGGTTTTTTGTTGAAAGGCTTGTGAGGTTTTTTCGTGTTGTTTCTGGCAGTCTGTCTTTGAAGGTTCTTTCATCTCTTATCCATTTATCAATTCTTAAAGCTTGGTCTTTTAGTTTTTCTATTTTTGCTTGAAAACTGATTCTTTGTCCCTCTTTAGTGTGCTCTATTATTCCGTTTGCTCTTGCTGCTTTTTGTGCATTGATTGTTCTAACCTCGTTCCATTTAATGTTTGCAATTTGTGCTAGGAGGAAAGGGACTAGGGATGCAGCTACTAAGGCAATATTGATAGCATCTTGGTCTATTGAATGTATGTACATGAGCACCACTAGCTCTGTAAATACTCCAATTATTGCAAATACTTGATGATCAGGGGTAATACTGTTGATTTCATTTTCTTCTTGCCATGGTAGTGCGAATCCGCTGTGAATGCCATTTTTAGTTTGGAAGAAAGCTTTTGTTGTTGTTGTTGTTGTTGTGATTGCAGGTGAATCAATGCCCTGAGCTTGGCGAAATCCTTCTGTACCTGGGGCGGAAAGGACTGCCTTATGTAGGGCGATTTGGGTTTGTTCTCGGAGGGATGCTATGTGCTGAATAGCTTTGATTGCTTCTTTTTCTGCGTCGTCTAGTTTTTTCCAAAGTGCAGCATGTAGTGCAGCTTCTTCTTGGGCTTGTTCAGGTGTTGGTTTTGGGTCTGGGCTTGGGCCTCCTCCGTCAGTGAATTGCATGCTTTACTTTACTTATACAAGTGTTGCACATTAGGATAAATGCTTGGTTTTGTCAAGCCTCAGAGCTGGGACATAGTTTGTTCAATGGGCACTCGCTGCACTTTGGTTTGCGGGCGGTGCAGAGGGCGCGGCCGTGGTAGATGAGTTCGAGGTGTAGGCGGCTCCAGTGTTTTTGGGAGATTGTGGCTTTTACTTGGCGTTCAGTTTTGTCTCGGTTTTTGCCTGAGTCTGCTAGGCCGAGTCGATTGCAAACGCGGTGAACGTGGGTGTCGACAGGGAAGGCGTCTATGCCGAAGGCTTGGGCTTGAACTACTTGGGCGGTTTTTGCTCCGACTCCTGGGAGTGCTGTGAGTTCCTGAAAGTTGCTGGAAACTTCTTTGTTTAATAGGGCATGTGCGCAGCCCATGATGGCTTTGGTTTTGCTATTGTAATAGCCACAGGGGTAGATGATTTTGCGAACTTGATCTTCGCCAAGTTTGAGTATGTCTGCGGCCGCACAGGGGCGATCATTTGGGAAAAGTTTTGGAGTGACTGTGTTGACGCGTGCATCTGTGCATTGGGCGGAAAGTATCACTGCGATTAATAGCTCAAAAGCGTTGCGGTGCTTTAAAGGTATAGGCAGCTCAGGATATGTTTGCGTGAGTATTTGAAGGATTTTATTCGTGTTTGGCGAGGCCTCCATCTTCGTCTAAATAAGTAAAATCGGCATTTTCTGTTTCGGTCATGTCTTCAATGGTTTCTTCGCCTTCGAGTTGAATGAATGATTGTGCTTCGATTACGCGATGTTCAAGTTTGCGATGTTCAGATTGCAAAGTTTCGTTTTCTATTTGGAGTTGTTTCAAGGTGTATCCTTGGGCAGAATTGTCACTGTTGGTGTACAAATAAGCGCCTGTGCATGTGACTCCTAAGATAATAATTGTAACTGTTAAAAGGCGGTACATGCTGTGGATCTCTTCAGAGAGAGGCTTTCTGCGTTGCCGTCTTTTTACTTCACGAACTGGGCGCCATTGGTGATTCATGTGCTTAGTTTAGCACTTCTACGTAAACGTTCAAAATTCCGCTGCCTAAATGACCAATTTCTTCGAATGAGGCTGGAGTGAGATCGATGATGCGGCCAGGTGTGAAAGGTCCGCGATCTTTTATTTGCACGTTGATAGATTGGCCGGTGCCAGGGTTTGTTACGCGTACCCAAGTGTCGAATGGTAGGGTTTTGTGTGCAGCCATGTGAAGGCTTGTGTCGAGCACTGCGCCAGATGCTGTGTTGCGGCCGTTGAATGAGTCTCCATAATAACTTGCGATTCCAAATTCGATTTCTCCTGTGTATGGAGTTTTGAAGTAACGATAAATAATGTCTGCGAGTTCGCCGCGAGTTAGTTCTTGGCCTGGCAGGTAGTCGTAAGATTCTTCGTCGGTTTGCACGGGGATTAACAGTGAATTTTCTGTGGCGAAGCTCATATATGGGCTGTACCATTCTGCATCGCGTGCTTCTGGAAGTTCGAGTTCAAAGGCTAGGCTTAGCATTTTCATGGCTTCACTTCTTTTTACTGTGTCGGCTGGTCTTAAAAATCCGTCATCGTGCCCGTGAATGATTTCTTGGTTTAATGCATGTTTAAGATATGGGTCGTACCATGAGCCGTTTTCTGCATCTGGAAAATCGATGGTTCCCATATCAATTAGATCAACTTCACTAGCCTCAAGAATGATTTTTAAAGTTTCCATTCTGTTCACAAGCTCGTCTGGGTGATAGCCGCCGTCTTCGTATCCTTGTATGTAATCTCGATCATGCATGAAGAAAACTGCAGGTCTGTAAACGTGGTTTTGAGCGACGTCGTTAAACCATGGAGTTTCGTCTTCTTCAGAAAAAGCAGCTGGGCTTATCAGCATTGTGGCTAAAGCTGCTAATAAGATTAGGCGTTTCATGCTTTTGGCTTGATGACTACTTGACGGTAGTTTCCTTGGCCGATGCTCTCTGTTTCAAGATCTGTATATTCGCCGTTTCTAATGAAAAGGTGAACTACACGTCTGAAATATGGAGACATAGCAGGAAGCGCAGATTGCATTTGAGTATTACGAACCTCTTGGATTTTTTGCTCTGTGATAGTTAGAACGTTTTCTTCTTGGCGTTTTCTGTAGTCGTCTACATCGAAAACTACTGTTTTATCTTCGCCAATTTCTTTGTGAAGCATTACTTTTAGAATTTTTTGCATAGCTTGCAGGTTTTCACCATGATGCCCAATAAGTAGGCTAGGTGAGTCTGAAACTACGTTTGCACGGAAGGCTTCATCACCTTCGACGTGAATTTCTACATCTGTGAAATCTAGCCCAAGATGGACAAGAAATTCTGTAACCAGTTTTTTAATTTGTTTTTCCATGTTTTTTATTAATTACGCGAACTTTGACCTCATCGCTCTCGTTACTTGTTGTATCTGCAGATGGGCCTTTCTTATTTACCACAAGTTGCTGGAGAATGCCATAGAATGTGCTTGTTCCCCAGTATAGAGAAACGGCTGCTGGCATCTGTGAAGCGAAAACTCCAATCATAATTGGCATTACATATCTCATCATTTTGTTTGCGTTTTCCATTTCTTTTGCCATGCCTTCTGGGGCTTTGCTGTCTCCTTTCTTTTTCTTCTTTGATTTTGCCATCATTAATTGCATTTGAATGAACTGCATTGAGGCAATAATTATTGGGAATACAATCATGCTTGTTTCGAGCAGATTGAAGTCGAGGAACATTGGGTTGATGTCTGTGAATGAGAATTCAGGTAGGAAGTCGTAAACTAGGAAGCTGCGATCTGGTGAAAGGCCTCCGCGGACTACATAAAAAAGAGCGATTAATATTGGGAATTGAATTAGCATTGGTAGGCAGCTCGATAGTGGGTGAACTTTGTGTTTTTTCCACAGGAGCATTGTTTCTTGTGCGAGCCTTGCTTGGTCATCGCCGTGTTTCTTCTTAAGGGCTTCGATTTTAGGTTGAATTGCTTGCATGCTTTGTTGAGCTCGAATTGCTCGCATAGAAGGGAAAAGAAGAATTGTTCTTAAAATTGCAGTTAATAGAATTACTGCTAAGCCAAGGTGATGGCCTGGGAGGTAAATAATAAGTGCAACTAGTGCATTTAGGATTGGGTTGTAAATTGCTTCACGCCAGATGTTAGTAATGAAGCCAGGTTTTTTAATTGTGAATTCTGGGGATTGATATGTGTTTTCGTTGTGAGTGAGTTCAAATTTGTATCGGCCAGTTTCAGGGAAAAGGGAATATGTGTGATTTATAAGGCTGTATTGTTCTTTTTTGCCGTTTGCAATTTCAGTTTTGTATTCATCGCTGCAGCTTGTTTCTGCGTTTTTGAGTACTTTTACGTAACCTTCGCTTGTGAATTTCAATACATCAAAAGGGTAGTCGTTACATCCTGACCAATTTAATGTGAGCGATTCTCCCGTGAAATTGTTTACGTTTACTTTTACATCTTTACCAATTGCGTAGTTGTTTTTTGCAGCTTCAATTAGGATTGGTGTATCTAGATTTGCTACTGGCTCTTCATTTTTACCTTGAAAACTTTGTAAAATTAAAAAAGTAGCCAGAAAGATAAGGCCGTAATTAAGGAAGAATTTGAATTTATTCATTGATGATTGCTTTAAGGGCGGATTTTAATTCGAGGAAGTCTATTTTTAGGCAGGCTTCTCTTGCAAGGATTACTATATCAAATGATCTGCTTTCAAGCACGTCTCCTTCTTTTTCTAATTCATAAATGGCATTGTAGATCTGCCGGCGCTTTTGATTCCTTTTCACTGCGGATTTTTCTAATTTCTTGCTTAAAACGATTGCGTAACGATTGTGACCGAATTCATTTTTTTGTTCTCTGAGGGCGAGAGTTTTGTGTTTTCTAAACGCGCCATCCTTTAAGACGCTTACAATCAGGTCTTTACCTTTGATGCGTTTACTTTGTTTTAACACGACGTTTAGAAGGTTTAACAGTTAGTTGCCACCTTCCTTTGGCACGACGTCTTGATAGAACTGATCGGCCATTCTTTGTAAACATGCGCTTTAAAAAGCCATGTGTTTTTGCGCGTTTTCGTTTTTTTAGTTTTCCAAGCATAATATTCTTTTAGCCCGCAGATTTTAGGTGGAATGGGGTTGGAAGTCAATAGCTGTTCTAGTTCACGCGAGCTTAGCGCTCCGGGCCCCTCCAGAGGCGGGCAAGCTGCTTATTTTGCGCTTATGTATTTTCTTGTTATTCTCTATTTGAAATTAACCACCCCACAATGAAAGCTAAATCACGTAAAACTTTTTTTGTTGTTCTAATTGCAGCAGCTGTTCTTTTGTTGGGAGCGTATTTATTGGATGATGGCAGTATTTTGCAGGGTAGACTTGGGCTGCGTACACCGCATGTAAAGGTTACACTTGTTAATTCTTTTTCTGGAGTGGGGCCGGTTGCTTATACGAAAGGTGCAGATGGTGCAAATTTTGGAGAATATAGATTTGCATGTGGAGGTTCTATAGGTGGTGAATGTACCGTTTCTGATGTGATTTTTACGGGTTATCTTGATGAGGAAGGTGGTGTGACTTTTAATCCTGGAGTAGATAATAGTGTTTTAGTTAGTGATGTTGTGCATACGGTTTGGTTAGAAAATAGACGTGGATCTATTGTTGCAGGGCCTGAAGCTGTTGCTGTTGATGGAACTGTAACTTTTTCTGATCTTTCATTGTCTGCGATGGTTGGTTCTTCAGATGGTTATTTTGTTTTGAAAGGTGATGTTTCGAATCATGCATATTACAATAACAGTATGGATAGCGTCGGCTTTGTTATTGCAACGGAGTCTGACATTGTTGCTGAAAATGAACATGGAGATGCAATTCCTACTGAATTAGGAAATTCTAATTTGCTTACGAGTACTACTCTTGATTATTATATTAAAGTTCAAGATGCTGGAGCTTTGACTGTATTTGTTCATCCGGATACACCGCCAATGCAAACTGCAACTTCGGGTGATGTACTTGAGTTTTCAAAATATTTATGGGAGGCGGAGTTAGAGTCTTTTTCTGTTCGCAATTTTACAATTTCAGTGGAGCAAACTGGTGTTACGGAGGCAGATTTAGGAGAATATGATAGGAATTTGGATAAGGTAATTATTAAATATACAGATAGTTCAGGAGCTCCTGCTTCTTCTGAAGAATTTTTAATTAATGGGACTGCAAGATTTAGTGGTGAAGATATTTATGTCCCTGCTGATGGCAATGCAGAATTAGGAGTAATTGGTGTTGTGAGCGCTTCTGTGGTTGATGGTGATTCTTTCCGTTTAGCCCTTTCTTTTGGAACATTTGATGCTCTTGGACTTAGTTCAGGAGAATCTTTTAATTTAAATAGGCTATCTAGTGCAAGATATGGAGCTTATGAAGATTTTGATTTTGGTTCAACTTTATTCGCGTATGATGTTAATTCTTTTGCTTTGGATGGTACTCATGATCTTTCACCATTGGAATATAGAGTTCTAAACACTTTAACGGTTGATGATGGACTTGATGATAATTCAAATAAATTGCCTGTGGGAACTTTGATATGTGTAGATGATAACAATGATGGTATTTGTCGGGATGAAGATAGGTTTGTTGTTTCAGAATGGCCAGCTTCTAGTTTAGGATCTGAGGATGATGTTGCGGTTGAAGCTTATGATCTACTTGGAGATGCTGAATATGACGATAATGATGCATTGATTTATGCACTTCCTGCTGTTGGGTATTTATTGGGAACTCATCGGGTGACTATTTCTGAATAGTCACAGGTTATTTGAGCTTGTCAAAACACGGCTTCGATTGTAGAGTAAAGCCAATTAAGTGAGTATTTACCTATGTTTCTGCAAGTTCAACAAGAATCATTAATAATTGGGCGTCGACCGTCTGGTTTCACTGAACACTATTATACTGAGTGGGATGATGGCCTGGGCAAAGAGAAGATCGCTTTGTTTATTGTGGTTTCAATCGGAAGCACACAGGTTCCTGGGGCTGAGATTGGTAAAGAGGCCTTTCAGCTTTTGCAAGATCACTTCTTGGATGATCTGACTGGAGATCCTTATGATAGGTTCGAAAATGCGCTTCGTGAGGTGAATCTATGTATTACAGATAAAGAAAAAGAGCTTGGAGTAAGTTTTGTGCCTAATATGAATATTATATGTGGAGTGATTCAAAAGGATATGCTCTTTTTGTCTCAACGTGGTGAGGCTCAAGGTTATCTTGTGCGAAAGCGTCACGTGAGCTCTATTACAGATGGGCTATATGATTCGAAGAATAAAGATGATTTGTTCCAAAATATTGCTAGTGGAGTTTTGGAGGTTGGGGACAGTGTGATTTTAGTAACTGGTCAGCTTGTACAATATGTGACTCCGAATGATCTTTCTAAAATATTCTCTGAACAGTCATTAAATGAGGCGGGCAAGGAGTTGAAAGATTTATTGCATGCAGATGTTGAGGAGCAGTTGGCTTTATTGTCTTTTGAGATTTTGGAGAAAGCTGAGCCGGTGATCAAACTCGAGAAAATGGAGGCGAAGGGAGTTGTTGAGGATATTATGGATGTTGAGGATAAAGTTGTTGAAAAGGAGAGGAAAATTGAAAAATCTTTGAATGTTTTGAGATCTTGGTTAGATAAAAAGGAGAAATTTGTGTTTGTGAAGCGTTTGCGTGATGTGCCGAGAGACCGACTTTTGAAAATGGCAGTGGCTTTAACTGTTGTTGTTGTAGTTGGAATTGTTGGTTTGTCGCTAACAACAGGCAAAAATCGAGTGATTTCTAGTATGGAAGGCAAGTTAAGTCTGGCTGAAGAAAATATTACTCAGGCAGCGACTCGAGGTTCATTTGATAAAGATGAGGCTGCATTGCTTTTAGATGAAGCTGAACTTATGGCTGTTGAAGTGTTGAATTCAGGTTATTTGGCTGGCCGAGCTAGTCAGGTGATCGATGATATTTCTGAGCAACGAGACTTTTTAGATAATGTGATTCGAATTGATGATGAGCTTAAGTTGCTTGTAGATTTAGGTGGCTCACTTGGGAATTCAAGCCTTGTTGGTGTGCTTCCTTATGACGATAAACACTTTCTTTATACTGGAAATGAGGTTTATGAAGTTTTGATTGATGAGGCGCAAACTCCGGTTGTGATTGACGCGTCTAAACGAGCAGTTTCTGCTTCGTATTTTCCAGATAGAGACAATGTTGTGGTTTTGATGAATGGTGGTGATTTGATTGAATATACTGAGGGGAATAGTCAGTTTGCAGATACAGTTGATGTTGAATGGGAGAATGGCCGAGAGGTTAGAACATACTCAAACAAGGTTTATATTTTAGATTCTGAAGATGGGCAGATTTGGCGTTATCAACGTGGAACGACTGCATTTGGTTCATCTCAAGCATATATTGATGCAGAAGCTTTGGATCTTACGGGTGCTGTTTCATTTGCGATTGATGGAAACATTTGGATTTTGAATTCTGACGGAAGTATTACGAAAGTGCTAAGTGGTGATGAGGTGCCATTCAATGTGAAGAAGTCTCCAACTGGTGGTTTTGCAGGTGCGACCAAGATTTATACTGAGCTAGAAATTCCACAACTTTATGTTTTGGATCCAGCTAACGATAGACTTTTGGTTTTTGATAAGTCATCTAAAACGGAAGATATTACATATAGTGTGCAATATTTGTTTGATGACCTGAGAGGTGAGTTACAAGATCTTTATGTAGATAAAGATCGTGATGTAATCATGTTGGTGACGGATCAGGCCCTTTATGAATTAGGGTTTTAGTTTTTACTTATCTTTCTTCATCGGAGCGGCGGCCCCAGGAGCGTTTCACTTCCTGCCCCGGCTTCTTCAGAATGACAAATAAAAATAATAACAATTCATAAAGAGCCTGATCCTAAAGAATAGGGAGCAGGGCCGCTAAGGCTCATTGAAGTTCGCGGGCCATTTGTAGTGCTTCGTCGGTTGGGATGACGAGGGCTTTGATATTCGATTTTGCTTTGCTGATTTGGTGCCAGGTTTGACTTTCTGTTACCTTGTTGTTTTTTGCTTGATCTAGGTTTAAGCCGAAAGGCTTGAGGTAATTTGAGATTCGTTTGCGAAGGTAGTGTCCGTTTTGGCCAATGCCGGCGCTGAAAATTATTGCATCGGGTGGGCCGCCTAAAGTTGTAAAATAGCTCATTATGATTTTTGCCATCTGATAACTGAAAACTTCGAAGCTTCTTTGGGTGCCGGGCGACTTCGAACGAGACCTAAGTTTGCGAATATCTGAACTTATGCCAGAGAGACCTTTGAAGCCAGATTCATGTTGAAGCATATGTTCTATGCTTTTTAGGCTTTTTTTCTTGGCTAAGTGAAATATGATTGCTGGATCAATACTACCTGATCGAGTGCCCATCATTGGGCCTTCTAAAGGGGTGAATCCCATGGAGGTGTCTAGACAGACACCATTTTTAATGGCTGCGATACTGACTCCGTTACCGATGTGACAGGTTATGAGTTTCAGATTTTTCTTTTTGAGTATACGCGCTGTTTCTTTTGCTAGATATTTGTGGCTAGTTCCGTGAAAACCGTAGCGTCTGATTCCTTGTTTTTTGTAGAGCTCATAAGGAAGTCCGTAGAGATATGCTTTTTCTTCAATTGTGCTGTGAAATGCTGTGTCGAAAATTGCGTAATGTTTTGCTTTTTTTAGAGCTTTGCGTGCAGCTTTTGCGGCTGATAAATTGGCCGGATTGTGGAGTGGGGCAAGCGAAGAAATTCTCTCGAGTTGTCTGATTGTAAGTGCATTTAATTTGAGTGGCTTGGAAAACTTTTCGCCACCGTGAACAATTCGGTGAGCCACTTTTTTTATCTCTTTGTCTTCTAATTGCTTTATTGCGTAGGCAATTGCGTCTGTGTGATTTTTTGCTTTAATCTTGGATTTAGTTTCTGTGCCATCTGCAAAATAACGACGAAAATGACAATGTGGCTGGCCAATGGCGTCTATATGCCCTTTGTAAATTTCTTTTAATTTTTCATCAAAAAGAGTGAATCTAAGAGATGAAGAGCCGGCGTTGATGGTTAGCGTGGACATGGGATGATTGTATCATGTTGGAGGCGGTTTGACATAGTGTTGAAATTATCCTATGTTTTTGTCTAATAAATATTTATATGAGAGATTTTGAACAGAATGCTGGTGTTTTGGATTGGATGAAGCAGACGGTTGAGTCTGTGAATTCTGTACTTAAGGGGGTTATGAATTCTGTACGAAGAAGTGTTTTACCTCTAGTTGCTGCTATTGCGTGTGGAGGTGATGTAGATAAAGCTGAGGATACGGGGTCGGGAGCAGTTTTTTTGGAAACGGCTGGTTTAGAGACTGAGGATGAAGAAGAAGGTTGTTTTGCAGATGTGTATGTGGCTGACGGTTGTGTAGGTGAGGAGTGTGAGACTGCGCAAGTTTGTAGGGATTGGGATTGGTATTTACAAGAAGATGTGCCGACTGGGGTGTCTGTTGCAAATTGTGTTCCTGGTTCATTAATTGGAGGTGCTGCTAGGTATCGTTTGAATGAAATACGTGATCTTATACCAGGTTTGCATTTAATACCTCTTGATGAAGTGTTGGATCTTGGTGCTCAATATGCTGCACTTGGTTTGGCTAATGATGCTTGTAATGGTGAGGCGACTCAATCTGGTATGGATTTATCTTTGCAATATAATAATACGAATTTGGTTTGGGTCTTAACTGAGTCAGTTAAAAATAATATTTTTAGGGGGTATTTGATCAGCAAATATTTTGATAATTTTGGGCTGGGTTCAAATTATTTTGCATCTGCGGTGCATATTTCTGATCCGAATTTTGATAATGTTGAGCCTGGATATATGCTTCCTTACCCTGCAGAAAGGGAGTGGCCTATTGAATTGGTTGGTCCTGTTTTGAGTCTTTATGCTGATGAAGTGGGTGTGTTTGAACCTGTAGAAAGTGAGGTGTCAGTGCGGGTTGAATTTAATAATGTGGAGTTTGATTCTTCAGCTGTTAGTGTTCGAGTTGATAATGGGAATTTGGATGGACATCCGACTGCACTTGAAATTACTTTGGATGACTATGAAGTTCAGCCTGGTCGCTATGAGGTTTCTGTTGAAGGTTTGAAGGGTGGAGGATCTTACAATTGGTTCTTTGTGGTTCGAGATTGTGATCAACGAATACTTCCTGAAAGTGTAGAGGTTGAGTGTTTGCCTGATCTGCGTAGATCTGCAGAGCCATCTTTGGGTGATCAAGAGAGTGGAGTGTTTTTCTAGTAGTCATTCTGAGATTTTTCTTCTAAGAGATTTGTAATTGGTGTAAGATGATCGTGAATTAATTTCACGCCATGCCATTACAAGATTTCCAAGCTCGACGTTGGCTTAAAAAATATTTGCGTTACGTTGACTATATTGCTGCAGCGCAGCTTTATTTGCAGGATAATTTTTTGATGGAAGAGGATTTGAAGCCTGAGCATATTAAGCCGAGGGTTTTGGGTCATTGGGGTACGGTGCCAGGTTTGAATTTTATTTACGCGCAGTTGAATTATTTAATTTACAAACACAAATGTGAAATGCTTTTTGTGGTTGGTCCGGGGCATGGAGCGCCGGCGGTTTTGGCGAATTTGTTTGCTGATAAAAGCATGCATGATGTTTATCCGGAATATACTTTGGATGGAAAAGGAATGGGTAAAATCATTAAAGATTTCTCTTGGCCTCACTCGAAATTTCCTTCACACGTGACGCCGACTGTTCCTGGTTCGATTTTGGAGGGAGGTGAACTTGGTTATAGTTTGGCGACGGCTTATGGCGCGGCGATGGATAATCCAAATTTGATTGTTGCAGCGGTTATTGGAGATGGTGAGTCTGAGACTGGTCCGATTGCAACGGCTTGGCATAGTAATAAATTTTTCAATCCGAAAACTTCTGGAGCTGTGTTACCGATAGTCCATATAAATGGTTATAAGATTTCTAATCCGACAATTTTTGGGCGGATGGATGACAGTGAATTACACTCGCTTTTTGTTGGTTATGGTTATGAGCCTCATATTGTTTCGGGGGCGAATCTTGATAAAAAAATGATGCATGCGATGGAAAAATCTTATCAACGAATTAGAGCAGTTCAGAAAAAGGCGCGAAATGGTGGAAGTGTTTTAAAGCCTAAGTGGCCAGTGATTTTGCTACGTTCGCCTAAAGGTTGGAAGGGTGTGCATGATTTTCATGGGCATGCAGTTGAGGGTTCTTTTCACTCTCATGGAATTCCTTTTGGAAAACCGAAAAGTGATACTGAGGAATTGGCGGTTGTTGAAAAATGGCTAAAGAGTTACAAGGTTCATAAATTGGTGGATGAAAAGGGGAGGCCTAAGCCTTCTTTGATGAAATATGTGCCTGGTGGAAAATTGAGGATGGGAATGAACAAGCACACGATTGGTGGGAATATGTTGAAAGAATTGAAATTTCCGAATATGAAACGTTATGAAGTGAAGTTTGATGGGCGAGGTTGTAAGAAGGCGAGTAGTATGAAAACTGGTGCAAAAATGATTCGCGATATTTATAAAAAGAATCCGCGGAATTTTCGTTTGTATTGTCCGGATGAAGTTGAGTCGAATAAATTGGGCGCTGTTTTTGAGGCTACTAAGAGGGCTTTTATGTGGCCGACTGAAAAGAATGATGAGAATATGGATCCGGAGGGGCGAGTTATGGAGATGCTAAGTGAGCATACTTTGCAGGCTTGGTATATGGGTTATTTGCTGACTGGCCGGCATGGAATTTTTGTGAGTTATGAGGCTTTCACGACAATTATAAATAGTATGGTTGATCAGTATGCGAAGTTTTTGAAGCAGAGTTTTAAAGTGTCTTGGCGAACTCCGGTGGCGAGTGCGGTTTATATAAATTCATCTGTTGGATGGAGGCAGGATCACAATGGTTATTCACATCAGAATCCGAGTTTTGTAAGTGGTGTTCTGCAGAAGCATGGGGAGTTTTGCCAGGTTTATTACCCGCCTGATGCGAATAGTATGTTGGTGGCGCTTGAAGAAACGCTTTCGTCAAAAGATAAAATTTGTGTGATTGTTGCTGGTAAACGTGATTTGCCGCAGTGGCTAACTTTGAAGGAGGCGCGTGAGCAAGCGAAGCATGGTCTTGGTATTTGGGAATGGGTTTGTGGGAAGAAGGCATCGAAAAATCCAGATGTAGTTTTGGCTTCGGCTGGGGATTATATTACTCAAGAAGCTTTGTATGCTGTGCAACTTTGCCACGAACTTGTGCCAGAAATGAAGATTCGATATGTGAATGTTTCTGAGCTGACATCACTGTGTTTGGGTGATTACTGCAAGCGTGACGGGAAATGTATGGATAGGCGAGGTGTGGAGAAATTCTTCACTAAGAACAAGCCGGTAGTCTTTTCTTATCATGGTTATGTAAATGACATTGAGCAGATTCTTTGGCCTTATGTAGACAGTGATCGCTTTAGCATTCATGGTTACCGCGAAGAGGGAACAACCACGACTCCTTTTGATATGAAGGTTGCGAACAAGGTTAGTTTTTACCACTTGGCGATTGATATGATTGAGCAGGTTGCAAAGACAGATAAGAAAATGGCGCGACGTAAGCCAGCTTTGCTTAAAGAAATAAATAAGAGGATTCGGGCGCACCAAGATCACATTTGCAAATTTGGTGATGACCCTGAAGACGTGAAAGCAATGTGCTGGGGAGAGAAATAATTTCTTGTCATAAAGTTTGAAAGTTGTTATAACTTGGCTGTTATTTAATTAATATATATATTATGGCAATAGTTGGCCCAGGTGGAGCAAGTAGTGGAAATACGATTTCTAGTTTTTTGGATCGTGTTGATGATTATCCATGTCCAGCACGCAGGCCAAAAGCTGCTGTAACTTCTGAAAAAGCTAAGGTATTAGTTGCTGAACCTGAAGTAGTGGATGAAACTATTTCTGTGAGAGAAGCTACTGATGGAGTTATCGATTTGGATAACTTAGATCAATATTTGGAGGTGTCTTAGTCAGGTTTAGTGGATTTACGAATAAAAGCTGTATCCTTCTTCATCTTCATATGGACTCCAATGTCTACAGTGCCATCTTCCTATTGTTCCTTCGTGGAAATATATAGGTGTTGTAGTTTCAGTTAATTCTTTTGTTTCAGGATCGCGTGTAAATAATGTTGTACTTATAGTTGCAACTTGTACTCCCTTAGGTTCATCTCTAAATAGTGGAGTTAATAGGACTTCATCTACTCTAAAGGCG
The DNA here is from genome assembly GCA_018658105.1 of Candidatus Peregrinibacteria bacterium. GTDB lineage: Bacteria > Patescibacteriota > Gracilibacteria > UBA1369 > 2-02-FULL-48-14 > JABHVW01. The sequence continues at coordinate 30,776 of JABHVW010000008.1, read as the reverse complement.
AAGTCAGTTCTTACAGAAATTGGATCATCATTGTCGTCTAAGCCTCTTCGGTTGAATTCAATTATATCCCCGATGGGGAATAATTCTATTGCTCGATGTTTCATTGCTTTACCCTCCATATTGAAAATGTTAAGAGTTTGATTTGCTCTTATCTTAGCGGCTATTTGTTTGTTTAGGTAGGATGCCTAATTAAAGTCTATTTCTTGAGCTTCGATGCTTGTGAGTGCGGCGAGGTTTGTGATGTCTTCGACTGAGCAGCCGCGGGAGAGTTCGTTTACGGGTTGGCTTAGGCCTTGGAGTATAGGGCCGACTGCTTTGGCGCCGGCGAGGCGTTCGACAAGTTTGTATGCTATGTTGCCGGCTTCGAGGTCTGGGAAAATTAGTATGTTTGCGTTGCCAGCGATGGGTGACCCGGGGGCTTTTATGTCTCCGATTGAGTCGATGAGAGCGGCGTCTACTTGCATGTCTTCTGAGATTTGTAGGTCTGGGCGGCGCTCTTTTACGAGGGCTGAGGCATCTTGTACTTTTTTTACGAGTGGGTGATCTGTGGATCCTTCAGTGCTGAATGAAAGCATTGCGATCTTTGGATCAATGCCGAAGCGTTTTGCGGTTTCGGCGCTGTCTATTGCGATGTCGGCGAGAGTTTCTGCATCGGGTTCAATGTTGATTGCGCAATCGGCGAATATTAAAATGCCGCCGTTGGCTGCGTCTTTGTCGACGGAAGCTGGGAGCACCATGAAGAAAAAGCCGCTGACTTTATGGAATTTTTCTTTACTTTTTATGATTTGAAGTGCCGGTAAAATGCGGTCACGAGCGGTAGATGTTGGTCCGGTTATTACTCCGTCTACTTCGCCTGCTTTGAGCATGAGTGTTGCGTATACATTTGGTTTTTTAACTTCTTCGCGAGCTTCAGCTTCGTTGGTTCCGCGAATTTCTGAGTAGAGTTTTACATATTCTTCAAATTTTTCTTGTTCTTCGGGTTTGCCGAGTAAGATTGGAATGGCAGTGCCTTCATTTTTGATGATTGCTGCTGCTTCGACAATGCGAGGTTCAGAGCCTTCAGGAAAAACGATACGCTGAGGATTTTCTGCTGCGCGCGCTTTAATTTTTTTAAGAAAATTTTCCATTATTCGTCAGATGATCCGGTGAGATCTTTAATGTCTTCGGTAACACTTTGAACGGCATCGCTTGCATCGTTAAGTGCCTCGCTGGCTTTGCGAACTGAATCGGCTGCGCTTTGCACTTGATCTACTTTTGTTTCAACGCCTTCTTTGATACGCATTGCTTCATTACTTAAGTTGTATATTGCTTCGTTTGCTTCTTTTGTGAAGAAAGAAAAATCTTCCAGGCTGCAAGCGCTGAAAAATATACTGCTGAGAATGAGTGTGGCGAGAAGTTTTTTCATTTATGAGAGTAGCTCTTTGAAATCTCCTTTAAAGCTTTTAAGGAAATTTCGCATGTCGAGCACATCGTTTACAGATATGTTCCCGAGGCGAGGAGCTGAGCCTAGTTTAGGCAAAGTTAAAGAGTGGTCGTGTTCTGGATATTCCAGAGTAACATTAATTACGGATTCAGAATTGCATTCACCACATGCTGCGTGGAAAAAACTATGTTCCTCAGAAAGATTACCAATTACCTCAATATCTTCATCGTGGTAGGTAGCTTTGCACTTAGGGCAAGCTATGCTTTTTTTAATTTGGCCGACAATAATTCTTAGGTCATGAAAATTCATGAATTTTTGTTAATTGCAGCTTAAATGATACTCCTTAGCAGGAGTATGAGCAAGCTAATTCACTTGTCTTTTATGTCTTATGCAGCGGCAAGGTCTACCCAGTTGTCGTTGTCATTTGCCCCTTCAGTCATCATAGCTTCAATTGCTGTGCCAACTTTTTTTCTAACTCTAGGCATTATTCTTACAAGTCCGCCTGCAAGCACGTTGAATGTTTGACCCGCTTTTGGATTTGCTGCGGCAAGAGCTAGGCTAGCTAGTTTTACTCCTTTTGCTAGAGTTGCATCACCTTGACGAGCAAGTGCTTCCTCAACTTGAAATACTCCAGTTTGAGCTAAAAGTCTTTGTTCGAATTTGCTCACGTCTTTATTTAGATTTACCCAATTAGTTGAAAGATAGCCTTTATCAACCAGTTTTAGTTTTGCGTTATTTTTTACTCCTTTTGCCGCTTGGTAGAGTTGTCTACCTGGGATAAAGTTATTTTTTAGAGATTCAACTCCAACAGTTTTAACAAGTCCATTTTTATTCATAAAGTTTTTCCCTCCATCTACAAGGTAAACTGTTTCTCTCCACTGTTTTATTAGTTCGCGTTTACCACCGTTATTTTTCATTTCCTTGATTGCCATGTTGGCAAGTGCATCGACAGCTTTTGCTTCAAGAGCAGCAACACCAAGTTTTTCAACACCGGCGCCTTTTGCTACTTCCCAAAGAGTATTTGCAATTGTTGTTTCTGTTGTTGCTTCAGAGTCTTCAAGAGTTTCATCAACCTTATCACGTGTGTCTTCAACAACTTCACCTGTATCTGCATCCAATATTTCAGGATTTTCTACAGGAATATCTGCAGTAGGAAAAGTTTCTTCACCAGGGAAGATTATTTCTTGTTCATCGACAGTGTGAGCATTAGCGTCTTGCATAGTAGTGGGTTACTAGGGCTAATTATCTCACAATTATGTCATTTTGTCAAGGGCTGAGGAGAGGCGCTTTATGGTGTTTTCCTTGCCTAGAACCATTATAAGCTCGAATACACCGGGTGAGTATTGTTCGTTTGTGAGGGCGACACGGATAGGCCATAGAACTTGGCCGTTTTTAAAGCCGAGTTTTTGGATTACACCTACGAGAGCTTCTTTAATTGATTCTTCTGTGCCGTAATCTTCGAGAGCTTCTAGGGTAGGAATTGAGTTTTCTATTGCCATTACTGCCGTTGCTTTGTCGATTTTCATCTTTTTGTGATTGAAAAGCTCTATATCGTAGTCGAATTCATCTGCTAGGAAGGGTGCGATCATTTCTGGGCCGTCATTTAGAGTTTTCATTCTGGTTTGAATGCAATCTGTGTATTTTAAGAAATTGTTAGCCGCGTCGCTTGTGCCTTCGTCGATTTCTTCACCTGTAAGGGGTGGGTTTTTCATGTCGGCTAAAATGAATTTAGCTAAGTCTTGTGCAGACATTTCTCTTATATATTGGCCGTTTAGCCAGTCGAGCTTTTCAAGACTGAAAACTGCGCCTGCTTTTTGAACTCTGTCTAGACTGAACCTGTTAACTAGCTCTTCGAGTGAAAATATTTCTTCTTCGGTTCCTGGATTCCAGCCTAAAAATGCGATGAAGTTGATCATTGCCTCAATTAAGTATCCTTTTTTGATGAAGTCTTCTGCGGCTACGTCTCCTTGGCGTTTGCTTAGCTTGGTTTTGTCTGGGTTCAATAAGAGTGATAGGTGTGCGAATTCAGGCGCTTCCCAGCCCAGTGCTTTATATAGCCAAATGTGTTTTGGAGTTGAGGGCAGCCATTCTTCGCCGCGAATAACATGTGTGATTTCCATTTCGTGGTCATCTACAACATTTGCTAAGTGGTAAGTAGGGAAGCCATCTGATTTTATGAGTACTTGATCATCTACATCTTTACCGTGGAAGCTTAAATTGCCGCGAACTTGGTCATGGAATTCTATAACTTCTTGTGGGATTTGCTGTCTAACTACATATGTTTTACCTTGTGCCAGTTTGTCTTCGACTTCCTTTTCGCTTAATTCAAGACATTTTCGGTCATATTTTGGAGATTGTTTGTTTTTTTGTTGATCCTCGCGCATTTTTTGCAGGCGTTCTGAAGTACAGAAACATCTGTAAGCGTGGCCGTCATCAAGGAGTTGTTTCGCGTATTTTTTGTAAATATCGGTTCTTTCAGATTGGTAATATGGGCCTTCATCCCATTCGAGTCCAAAGGCTTTTAGAGTATCCATTAGACTTTCAGCTGCGCCTTCAATGAAACGTTTTTGATCTGTATCTTCGATTCTTAAAAGAAAAATCCCTTCATTTTGACGTGCAAATAGATAAGCGAAAAGTGCAGTGCGAAGTCCACCTACATGTAAATAACCTGTTGGTGAAGGTGCGAAACGTGTTTTTACCTTTTTAGTCATATGGGGCATTTATAGCACGATTTCCACAATAATTGGTAGGTGATCTGCATTTAGCACATCTCCTGTGCGGAAGTTCGTAACTTTAATTTCGGGGCTTACGAGTGCGTGATCGATCGGGATTTTTGGCATATACCAATCGTGGTGCCAGGTTGGGTTCATGCCGAAGCCTAGCCGAGAATCGCTAAGGGTGCTGTTTTCGATTAAATCTTTAAAATATGGTGACCATGGCGTGATGTTGAAATCACCCATAAACATGAAGGGTTTGTCGCTTTGGTAATTGGCCATTGCTGCGAGGGCTTCATTGCGATTGTAAGAGAAGATTTCGCTTACGGGTGCAGGTGGATGAACTGCAATTAGCTCAAAATCGGCAGTTTCAAACTTAAGTGCGGTGTGTTTTGCGAAGTTTATAAATTCGAAATCTCCTGGGATTTTACTGTAGATAGCCATTCCGTTAATACTCTTTTTTTCGGTGAATCCTTGATATGGATATTTTCCTTTAAATATATTTTTGTTTTCTTCCCACCATTCTTCAGCTTCGTGAATCATGAAAATGTCTGGATCTTCTTCTTCGAGTGTTTCTGAAAATTCCTCGTATGATTCGTTGAGATAATAAAAATTACTACTTAAAATTTCTATGCTTTCGTCATGCTCTTCGACGAGTTTGGTGTTGAAGAAATAAGGGCTTATTGTAGCGAAATTTATACTGGCCAGTAGAAGCATTATTGCAGCTGTTTTCCACATTTTTTTATTTAGTGAAATGGCGCAGATAATTAAACCTATTAACGTGTAGTAATGGGGGAAGTGTGTGAGCAGTTCAAGCTGCCAATCTTCGCGGGCGAGGTATATGCCGCTTTGGATTGAGATTGAAACAATGACCAATATGTAGATGAATATTCTCATTTCGGTCGACATTATAGGGCTTTTTTATTATCCTGTCTTTGTTATTCATTATTATACAAAATGGTAGTAAGAAGAAGAAGACGCCGTACAGTTGCAAAGAGACGAACAACCAGGCGAAGGACTAAGAAGAAATCTATACAATTTGAGCTTGAAAAGCACATTGCTAGGGAGATTTGGGCTGTGCTTTATTTGGCACTATCTGCTTTGACTTGGCTTTCTTTGAATCAACAGTTGGGAGTTCTTGGTGAAATTTGGGTTTCTGCTCTGCATCCAATTTTTGGAATTGGTATGGGAGCGGTGCCTGTTGCACTTCTATTGATGGGTGGATCTGTGTTTTTCTCAAAGAAGATTTCTTGGGGGCTAGCTCGTTTGACGGGGATTTTGCTTTTGGCTGTTGCCATTTTGGGATTCGTTCATATGACAGTTCCACCTGATGAGCTTTTAGAATTTGCACAAAGAGGTGAGGGTGGAGGTTATATTGGTTTTGTTTCTAGTTTTATTTTTACAGCTGCTTTTGGCAAAACGGGTGCATATGTACTTTTAACAGCAACATTTTTGATTGGTGTTCTTTTGACTTTGCAGGTGAGTTTGGGCGCGATTATTCGTTTTATTACACCTTCTCCAAAGCTTGTGAAAAAGGCGGTTCAGGTTGCTACTCCAGAATTTAATATCGTTCAGGCTGCAGAAGACATAGATAAAGAGTTAACTATTGTTAAGCCTGGTTATATTGCTGAGCAAGAGTCTGCCGATGATGCTCCGGCAATGGCGATTAAAGAGGTTTCTGCTGCGGAAATTGAGAAGCGTTTGCAAAAGGAAAAAGCGGATAAAACTGATGAATCAAATGTGGAAGGTGAGATTGTTATGGTTGATGAAAAGCCTGAGGCAAAAAGTGGAAAATGGGAGTATCCGGGGCTTGAACTTTTAGATGCAGGTAAGGAGGCTTTCGAATTGAATCCAGAAGATTTGAAGAGCAAGGCGGCTTTGATTAAGGCGAAGCTTGAGCAGTTTGGTATTTCTGTGATTATGCATGAAGTTCATGTTGGGCCTACGGTGGTTCAATATACTTTGAAACCTGCAGATGGCGTGAAACTTTCGAAGATTACTTCTTTAAAGAATGATTTAGCTTTGGCGCTTGCCGCTCCGGCGGTTCGTATTGAAGCTCCGATTCCTGGTAAATCTTTGGTTGGAATTGAAATTCCAAATACTTCACGTGCGATTGTGCACATGCGAGAAATTATGGAAACCAAGTCTTATAAGGTTAATAAATCACCTTTGAAATTGCCTCTTGGGCGAGATGTTTCTGGAAATTCAGTAATTGTAGATTTGGTGAAAATGCCTCATTTGCTTATAGCTGGTGCGACTGGTGCTGGTAAATCTGTGGGTATGAATAGTTTCTTGATCTCTCTTCTTTATAATAATTCTCCGAAGGAACTCCGCATGATTATGATCGATCCGAAGCGTGTTGAGCTTACTTCATATAATGGTTTGCCGCATTTGTTGACTCCTGTGATTACTGATCCTGAAAAGGCGGCGACTGCGCTTAGGTGGGCTGTGGCTGAGATGAATAGGCGTTATAAAGTGTGTGCAGATGCTGGGGCGCGAAATATAAATGATTACAATAAAGGTAGAAGAAAAGATGACAGAATGTCTAAGATTGTGATTGTGATTGATGAGCTTGCGGATTTGATGATGCAGGCGCAAAAAGAGGTTGAGGCTTCGATTTGTAGGATTGCGCAGATGGCTCGTGCAGTTGGGATGCATTTGATTATTGCGACTCAGCGGCCGTCGGTGGATGTTATTACTGGTTTGATTAAGGCGAATATTCCTGCGCGTATTGCGTTTACTGTTGCGTCTTCTATTGATTCGAGAACGATTTTGGATACTTCTGGTGCGGAGGATTTGCTGGGTGCTGGTGATATGCTTTATTTGTCTGGAACTATGGGTAAACCGGTTCGTGTTCAGGGGATTTATATTTCAACTGAAGAAATTCAATCTGTGGTAAATAAGCTTAAGCTAACTGTGGATGATGTTGATCAGGGTGGAATTGTTTATAATGAAAATATTACCTCAAAGGAGACTTCAAAACGGTCTATTGTGGGTGTGCCTGATTTGCCGGATGACCCTAAGACAGATGAAGACTTGATGGTACTTGCTATGAATTGTTTGAGAAAAAATCCACGTTCTGCTTCTACTTCTTCTTTGCAAAGGTATTTGAAGATTGGTTATTCACGTGCTGCGCGAATAATCGACCGACTCGAAGAGGAGGGGGTAATTGGGCCTGCGAGAGGGAGTAAACCTAGGGAAGTGTTTATAAAGGACTAATTTGTTGATTAAATATTTGTAGTGTATGCTACCTCTATATTTTGTAATTTTACCACCACGCTATGTCAGTAAAAAAACTTAAGTTAAATAATAATCAAAAGACTGCTGTAATTGTTCTTGCGGTTTTAATTTTTGGTGGAATTGCATTTGCATATTCTGATGCTGCTGGATTGCAGGGGCGTTTTGCTGGAGCTAAGCGAGCTGCTTTAACTTCAAGAGCTATTGGATTGCATTTCCCGGGTTATTCATGTGGTAAAACAACTGGTTCAACTGTTGTAACTGATGTTGATTCTGATGTTCCTACTGATGTTACATCTGAAGTTCCATCTGATGTGATTTCAAAGGTTCCATCTGAAGTGACTTCTGATGGTGGTATTTCTATTGTTATTTCTGATGTCCCTTCTGAGGTTATCTCCGATGTACCTTCTGAGGTTGTAACTGATGTTCCTTCTGGTGTTCCAAGTTGTCTACGTGAAGGTACTCATGCACCTGCTGATTGGATTCTTTGGGTGAAGAAAGGAAAATCTTGGTTTAGACCAGCGAATGCTGATTCATTAAAAGGAGCTACTATTCAACCACGTGCTAATTCTCTCACTCAATGAAGTGGAAAGGATTAGTTCTACTTGGGTGTTTACCTGGTTTAATAGCTGTCTTTGTTTTGACAGATGTAGTAAGAACTTTTGATTTTTCTAAACATTTGTTCTTCAGAACTTTTGTACTTCTTTCTTCTTTATTGATTATTCTCAGAGGCTTATGGTTTGGTTATTTGAAGATCCCAACTAAGAGATTTTCTAATCATGTGACAATTGTACTTGGGTTGATGCTTTTAGTGGTGTTTATGGCGACTATGGCTTCACCTCAGATGTTAAATAGTTTGTGGGGGAATTTTGAACGGGGGCAAGGGTTGATTCCATGGGCATTTTATTTGCTCTATTTTTGTTTACTTTTGTTATGTCTTTCACGTGAATCTGTGAAAAGGTCTTCATATTGGATTTTGGGTTTTGGTGGTTTAGTAGCTGCTTATGCTGTGTTTCAGAAAATGGGATTTGATCCTATTTTTGCATCTTTTAATGTAGATTTTTTAGAGGGCAGAGTTTTTTCTACTTTGGGTAATCCAGATTTCTTAGCTCAATTTTTGGCGCCATTGATTGTGTATGCAGTTTATTTAAGTTGGAACGAAAAGAGATGGATTTATTTGCCGCTAATTTTAGTGCTTTTGTTTGCTTTGGTTTTTACTGAAAGTCGAGCTTCGTTTTTAGCAGTTATTTTTAGTCTTACATTTATGTTTGTTCATTTAACTAAGAATAAAAAACGCTTATTTTTTGCTTTTACTGCCTTTTTGATTTTGATGATTGTAGGTGCCAGTTTGCACTTGCCACTTTTTGATAGATTTCAGATTAATAGTGAGAATTTTCGGTCTATGGAGTCTCGCGTAATTCTCTGGGATGTGGCGACTAGAGTGATATTAGACAATCCTATTTTAGGTATTGGGCCAGATAATTTTGCTATTCGTTTTCCTGAATATTTAAGCCCTGAATTTTATGTGTTAGAAGATGATCTGAATATTTCTGGTGATAGGGCTCATAATGAGGTTTTAGATATGGGACTGATTGGAGGGATTCCTATGATGCTTTTATATCTAGCATTGATTTTTCTTATTCTTCGGTCTTTATATTTGCATAAAAATCCTAAGTCTTTAGATTATGGTTTTGCTTTGGCTTTGATTACGATTGCTATGCAGAATCAGTTGAGTTTTCCTCAAATAACAGATTATGTGCTTTGGATTTTTCTATTGGCTGCATGGGTGATTTATAGAGAGCCAGATGATGTGAAAGAGCTTACTTTTTCAAAGCCTTTTCGATTTGTGTCTCCTTTGATTGTGGTGGCTTTTGTCTTTTTCGTTTTTGTGGAATCTGTTTTATTCCCTCTGCAAGCTGAGGCTTGGTATGCATATGCACTTGGTACTGATGATACTAAGCATGGGCTGATGATGGCGACAATTTATGCGCCGCTTGAGCCGGAGTTCAGATATAATTTGTTGATGTGGTTTCCTGAAGAAATGGAAACAGAACTTGGGGCTTTGCATTTGATTGAGGGGGATAGTATTGATGTGTTGGCGTGGATGGCGAATAGTTATATATATAAGGATCCTGAAAAAGCATATGAAATTTTTGAGGAGTTGATTGAGATAAATCCTGAATATCCTCATACAGTAAGGGCTTATGCAGATGCTTTGTATGTAAATGAAGAGTATGAAAGGGCGGTTGATTATTATGAGCAATATTTATTGATAGTTCCGGAATTTTGGTCGTGGTGCCCTGAGCTTTCTGAGAAAAGTGCATATGAACAAAAGAAATATAGAATTTTCTATAAAAATGTTCATGATTTCAATAATTCATTAGTTCATTTATATGAATCTTATGAGGCAATTGGTGCTCAGGAAGATTTGGAGATTTTGAACCCTTATATGGAGTGTCATGGACTAACTTCATTTTGAAGCATCTGATCCATGCTTTGGCGGCGGCGGATGAGTTTGTATGTGCCGTCTTCGTGAACCATGACTTCGGCTGCTTGAGGGAAGGAGTTGTAGTTGATTGTGGCCATTGATGAGCAGTATCCGCCGACCCCTCCGATTATTGCTAGGTCGCCGATTTCTGGTCTTGGGAGTCGTCGAGTTTCAAGTTGGCCGCGTACGTCTTTTTTTACAGTGAATGTGTCTGAGGTTTCGCAACAGTGGCCAACAACGTAGAAGTTTTCTTCTTGGCTTTCTTGCTGGTCTTTTCTGATTATCTCAATAGGGTGTTGTGCACCGTACATTGCTGGGCGAATTAGCTCAGTCATGCCAGAATTTAATTTGATGAATTTATGTTCTTCGGTTGTTTGAACTAGATCGATAACGCTTGAAAGAAGGTGTCCTGTATTTGCTGATAGGTAAGATCCTGGTTCAATTTCTAGGTGAATCTTTCGTCCAGTTTCTTCAGCAAATTTTTTGAGAATCTCGTTTACTTTTGTGCTGATTGCGGCGAGATCTGCAGTTTTTTCTTCTGGTACACGTGAAACTTTGAAGCCACCACCGAGGTTGAGAATGGTAGCTTTTGTGAAAGTGTGCATGAAGCTGATGCTTATTTTTGCCACTTCTGTCCATATTTCGGGGTCTGTTCCACAGCCAATGTGAGTGTGGACTCTTTGTATGCTTAAGTTGTGTCTTTTTAGAAGCTCTTGTATTTGTTTGATTTGTTCGTGCCAAATACCGAAGCCCGCGCCTGGACCGCCTACATTCATTCCTGGAAATTGGCCGCTGCCTTTACCTGGGTTAATGCGGATACTTACTGTGTTTGGCCTTCTTTCGAGTTGGCCGTATGCTTCAAGTTGATGAAGTGAACAAGCGTTAAATTCGACACCGGCGTTTATTAGTTCTTGAAAATTTTCTGGAATTTCTTGAACGGTGAGTAGAATGTTTTCGGCAGGGATTCCGGCTAGCATTGCGCGTTCTGCTTCGTAACCTGAACTGGCGTCGATTTGGATTCCCATGCTGTGGAAAAGTTGGAGAATGCTGCGATTTGGGTTTGCTTTCATTGCGAAGCGGACTGTGAGTCCGAAGTCAGCGTTGAAGGCGAGGCACTCGTTTGCGGCTTGGCGTAGTGCTGCTTCGTTGTATATATATAAAGGCGTACCGAATTGATCGGCTATATTGATTGCGTGATTTTTCATGCTGCTATTGCTAGTGATTGAGTTTGTCTACGGCGAAGGCCTTGAGTGCCTGTTGCTATTGTGTGTGGAACTTCTTGGTGGCTGATTACGAATGTATCTGCCCTTACTACTACGTTTGGTGTGCGAGTTTGAGTAACAGTTGTACCTTCGGTTTCAAGTCTGTCTGGGTTGCCAATAACTATTTGAATGTCTGTGTCTGCGAGTAATGGTAGCACACCTGGGTGTAGGAGTTTAGCTTGAGGGCCTTCTTCTGAGGTGCAAAGTGCTGTTGTTAGTGTTCTATCAATTGCTGGGATCACTGCTGCTGTTGGAACTTCTCGAGGGTCGGCTTCACGTAGGGCGCATTCTTTTTCGATGAAGAGCACTGGGTTACGGCCTGCATCTGCATGGTCTTTTGCGATATGTGCTGCGTGTAAATCTGTGTAGCCGCGAAGATGGGCGAGGTCTGGTCTGTAGCCGGGATGAATACGCACAGTAGACATGTCTACTTCTTGGTCTTCGAAGTATGTTTCGTAAAGTGCTGCTGTGAGAATTTCACCGAAGCCTGTAATTGAAAAGTTCTTGTAGCTCCAGTCGGATCCATTTTGTTGGATTGTTTCACCTGCATGTAAGGCGGCAAGTAGTTGAGCACGGAATTCTGTTAGTTCGGCTTGAAATCTTTCGTGGACGGCTTCGTTATCGTCGAAGAGTTGTCGTATTGCTTCATGGAAGAAATTTTTGACTGTGACTAGTTCGCGGCCGGCTTTTGATCTGTCGCATCTGCTAATTGCTTCAGCGGCAGAAATAAGGTGGCTTGTGGTATTAAATTCTTCTGTGCGAATTGCAGATATAACTATGTCTTGTTCGGCTGAGTGAGTTTTGGTGCGGGCGAGGTTGCCAGCGACATCGGCGGCTTGTGTGCCTCCGATTTTTTTAACAAGGAGCTCTGCGTCTCCAATTATTTCCAATGCTTGTGATCTGTTTTCCATGTATGTGTTTTACCCTTTTTTTGGCTTTGGGAGCGAGTTTTTTGCTAAAAATCTGGATTTTTATATAAATATGTTATATATATAACATATGAAGAAGATTTCTAATGTTTTGCAGGAGCTGGTGGAGGAGAATCATTTTGTAAAAGTGGGGCTTTCTTACAAGCTTTTTAATTTGACTCAACTGGCGTTTTTTTTGCAGCCATTGCTTGAAACTCGACTTAAAAAGAAAATTAAGGTGAGTGCGATTGTGATGAATTTATCCCGTTATCAACGTGGGCTTTTAAAACAGGGGCAGTTTAATTCTGATTTTAAAATTAAAACTTTGACTGTGCATGGGAATTTGTTCACTGCGAGCTTCAGTAAAACGCCGAGTGTGCATAAGGAGGCAAATGACTTTTACGAATTTTTGAACCGGGAAGGGTCTTTTGTTACGGTGACTGATAGTGGAAAGGAAATTACGATTATTGCTGAGGCTAAATATATTGATGAGATGAAGAATTTTATTGAAGTTGATCCGGTGAATTTGGTGGAGAATATTTCTGGTATTGCAGTGCAGTTTGATGATTCATATATCCAAATTCCTGGCTTTTTGCATGCTGTTTTGCAAAGGGTAACTTTGCAGCATATAAATGTTGTTGAGGTTGCATCAACTCATACTGTGTTTATGGTTTATGTGCATAAAAAAGACACTAAGCTGGCTTTTGATACTTTACTAAACTGTTTTTAGTCCGCTTTGCCGTGACACTTTTTGTATTTTTTGCCGCTGCCACATGGGCAAGGATCGTTGCGGCCGATTTTAATTTTGTCTTCGCTGGTTTTGTTGCCATCTGTGATTGATTGGCTAATTGTGTCTTCATTGGTCCTTGTGACTTGTTTTGGTGCTGGTTGTGGAGCTTGCACATTTATTTTCACATGGAAAAGAGATCTCACAATGTTGTGATCAATTTGAGCAATCATTTCTTCAAAGCTGAGGAATGCTGCGTTTTTGTATTCAATGAGCGGGTCGCGTTGGCCGTATCCACTGAGTGAAACTGCTTCACGAATGCCTTTGAGCGCATTGATGTGATTCATCCAATTCATGTCTATAACTCTTAACATTATGTAGCGCTCGGCTTTTCGCATTACTGATTCTTCGGGTAGAGATTTTTCTTTTTCTTCGTATTGTTCATATAAATAATCTTTGATTGTTTTGATCAGCGTTTCTTGCTCGAGCCCTTCAAGAGTTTGCAGTGCAAGAGGTGCACTTGAGTCTTTGTGAATTGCAGAAACTGTTTCGTACACTTCTTTAAGATCTTCAGGATGGCTTAGTACAATTTGTTCAGCTTCTTGGTCGATGAGTAGGAGTGCTTTGTTTTTAAGATTTTCTTGATCCAGCATTTCTTGGCGACGTTTGTAGATGATTTCTCGGTGAGTGTTTATTACATCATCGTATTTTACGAGGTGCTTACGAACATCGAAGTTTCGCCCTTCAACCTTTTTTTGAGCGCTTTCAATTGAGCCACTAATCATGCGATTTTCTATAGGCATGTCATCTGGTAGACCGAGTTTTTCCATTGCTGCTTGCATGCGGCTACCGCCAAAAATTCGCATTAGATCGTCTTCCATTGAAACATAAAATTGTGTGTGGCCTGGGTCACCTTGACGGCCAGAACGACCACGGAGCTGATTATCGATTCGACGAGATTCGTGTCGTTCGCTTCCTATTACGTAAAGACCGCCGAGCTCTTTTACGTCATCTTTAATTTTGATATCGGTACCACGACCGGCCATATTTGTTGCGATTGTAACTCCGCCTTTGTGCCCAGCATTTGCTACGATTTCGGCCTCTCTTTCGTGATGTTTTGCATTCAAAACATTGTGTGGAATGCCGCGCGCCTTTAAAAGGGCAGATAGAGTTTCAGATTTTTCTACGGAAATTGTTCCTATAAGAACTGGTTGGCCTTTGTCATGCAGCTCTTTGGTTTTTTCGGCGATTGCCTTGAATTTGCCAGATATATTTTTGTAAATTGCATCGGGTCTATCGTTACGAGCAATTGGTCTGTGAGTTGGAATAATAACTGTATTTAAGCCGTAAATGCTTGCGAATTCTTCTTCCTCAGTGATTGCAGTACCTGTCATGCCCGCGAGCTTTTCGAACATTCGGAAGTAATTTTGAAAAGTGATTGTTGCGAGGGTTTTGCTTTCGCGGCGGATTTCTACTAACTCTTTTGCTTCGATTGCTTGATGCAAACCTTGGCCAAAACGTCGGCCTGCCATTAAGCGGCCTGTGAACTCATCTACAATCATAATTTGATCGTCTTTGATTACGTAGTCTATGTCTTTTTTATAAATAGCGTGGGCTCTTAAAGCTTGCTCAATATGATGAACTTCTTCGAAGCCTTTTTCTGTGTAAATGTTGTCTACTCCAAGTAGCGTTTCCATCTGTGAAATACCATCTTCATTTAGGGTTGCTACCTTTTGTTTTTCGTCGATATTGTAGTGAGTATTTTCTTGTAAGCCCTGAACGAGTTTAGAATATTGTGTGTATTTTTCTGTCGATTCTTCGGCAGGGGCCGAGATGATAAGTGGAGTTCGAGCTTCGTCGATCAGGATTGAATCAACTTCATCAATAATTGCGTAATGAAGGCCGCGTTGAACTTGATGTTCTTTGGTTTGTGCCATGTTGTCGCGGAGGTAGTCGAAGCCGAATTCGTTGTTGGTACCGTAAGTGATATCTGCCTCATATGCTTCGCGTTTTTCAGTAGGGTTGTCGCCGTGTTTGATGACTCCAACACTAAGACCCAAGAAGCGATAAAGTCCGCCCATCCATTCTGCATCACGAGTTGCCAGGTATTCATTTACAGTTACAAGGTGGACACCTTTGCCGGAAATTGCGTTTAGATAAACTGGCATAGTACAGGCGAGAGTTTTACCTTCACCCGTTTTCATTTCGGCGATTTTACCTTCATGGATTATAACTCCACCAACGAGTTGTACGTCGTATGGAACCATGTCCCAAGTGTAATCTTCGTCGCGGACTTTCCAGCTTTTTCCAACTAGACGGCGGCAAGCAAATTTTACTAGGGCAAAAGCCTCTGGCAGAAGCTCTTCTAGGGTTTCGCCATTTTGATAACGATCTCTAAATTCTGCAGTTTTTCTTTCAATTTCTTCATCATTAAGATCGAGTTGATATCGTGCTTCAATTACATTAATTTCTTCGACGAGTTTATCGATTCTTTTGAGGTCTTTTTTTTGTGGGCTTCCTACGAGCCTCTCTATAATTTTCTTTATTGGCATGCGCGTAGCTTAGCACTATTTTTCCTTTTTTTCTACTTCGATATGCACTTGTTTCTCTACTTCAAGAGTGGGTCTTTTGCTTACAAATGCAAAAGTTAGAAAGGTGAGTAATCCTCCTAGAAAAATCCCTCCTAAATTTATGAAAATTAGTTGTAAAACGTCTGCGAGCCAGTATTGATTTTTTAGTACGATAATTGTTCCCGCAAATGCGATTGGCGGTACCAGCGCGACGGCAATTGCAACGCCAGGTATTACCTGATTCATTTTTGGTTTGAACCAACTGTAAACTGCGACAACACCTGCGATAAATGCGACGATTGCGTAAAGATAAGTGTCGCCGAAGCTTGCGTAAATGTCTCGATTTATTTCTGCTGGGGCTACAATTACGGTCATTAGCATTGAACTGCCAAGAGCCAATAACATTCCAATTGTGAGCGATTTAATTGAGTGAGATATGAGTTTGATGCTTCCTGCGCCGACGCCGACGGAAAGGCTGATTACAGGTATGAGTAGTGGGGCGATTAGCATTGCACCGATAAGAATTGTGACGTTGTCCATCATTATGCCAAGAGCTGCGATTAGGCCAGAAAGTATACTAAAAAGAATGAATTTTACTGTGATTGTGCTTTCGTCAATTAGGCTTTGCATTGATTCGCGCATTTCTTTTTTTTCTTTGTGTTTTTCTAAGTGTGCTTCAAGAAGTTTGAACATGTGGCAATTGTTATTATTCTGCGCTGTGACCGCGCAAAACTACAATAACTGTTTTGAGAAGAATTTTAAAGTCTAGCCATGGTGACCAATATTTGATGTAGTAGCTATCTAGGCGAACTTCTTCTTCAAAATCGAGATCGCTGCGGCCGCTGGTTTGGCTGAGTCCAGTGATGCCAGGTTTTATTGTCATGAGGAATTTGTGGTGTTTTTCGTACTTCTCAACTTCTTCTGGCAGATGAGGCCTTGGGCCAACCAGGCTCATGTGGCCAGTGAAAACATTCCAAAGTGAAGGCAGTTCGTCTATGTCGAAACGACGAAGGAAGCCGCCGAATTTTGTAATGCGAGGGTCATTTTTGATTTTTACGAGTGGTCCTTTTCGAATATTTTTATCTGCTAGCTTTCCGTAACGTTCATTGTGGCTTTTGTGTTTCATGGTTCGAAACTTGAAAAAGCGGAATGTTTTGCCTTTTTGCCCGACTCTTAAAACTGGTTTGCCGTTGTCTAGTTTTGAAAATAATATTGGGCCTTTGGAGTCGATTTTGATTCCTAGGGCGACTGTTAGAAAAATTGGGCTGAGCAGAATTAAGCCGAAACCGCTGCCGAGAATGTCGATGCTTCGTTTGTAAACTTTGCCCCAGCCATCGAGTGAGGTTGGTTTTAGATGGATTAGTGGAAACCCTGCAATTGGTTCGATTTCGATATTGCTTCTTTCAACTGCGAGAATGTCTGGTACAAAGCGATATTCCAAATGATGTTCCTGGCAGAACTCGAGTATGTCGTGATCTTCAATTTCGCTGATATCTTGGGTTTGTAGAATTTCTTCGATACGATTTTTGTTAACTGTTCTTTTAAGGTTTTTCAATTGTGTTAGCGGGCCGTAAACTTTGTATTTAGGGTCGTTTTTTAGAGTCTCGATAAGTCGATCTGAGATTTTGTTTTTCCCAATTATTAATATGTGTCTTCTTCCGATTCCAAATTTGAAAAGTTGAGATTTTATCAGATTTAAAATGCTGCGCGCTGACGTAATAAATACAAGGCTGAAAATTGCGCCATAAGCGAGTACTAATCTGGAGAAAAAGAGTTCGCGAGTTGCAAAAAAGAAAGCCATTAAGAGCAAGAGCCATACGGAGGTGTATGAGCAAACTCGTCTGATTTCTTTTAGTGGGCCGTCTTGGTTTTTGAGTTGGTATAAGCCGAAAAGCGCATAGATTGCGAGTAAGCTTCCTGCGAAAAATATACTTAATTTAATGTATTCCTGGCCGTTTGGTAGCAGAGCCGTGTCTAATTCTAATTGGACTCCTGGTATTAGGTCGCTTTTAAGTCGAATTGTGTATGCGAGCCAAAATGCACAAATAACCATTGAGAAATCAATGGGAATTCTGAGGAGGCCGAAGATGATTTCAGATTTTTTCATCGTGGGGAGTGTAGCAGGTGTGTGGCTTTTAAAAAAGCTCCCTCATAAGCCGAGTTCTGTCTAGGTGATCATCTCTCTTGGCCGCGCATTGCTGCGTGGCTCCAGCGGTGAGCGAAAGGGGAGCATGCCGGCTCTAATTCCCAATCTCCATCCTCACCTTGCAACAGAAGGGGTTTACCACGCCATCCACCTCACGATGGGGCGCCCCATATGCAGAGGGGGCGTTTCACATTAGTCGTCTCTGCGGCACTTTCCCTATAGCCCGTTTTTTAGATCGGGCTACGGTCGCCGTTAGCGACCTTCCTGGCAATGTTGCTCGGACTTTCCTCATCCTCTGGGTTTAAAACCAATGGATGCGATCACTCAGGAGCTTTAACTTATTGTACGGGGAATTTGTAGTGTGTCAAGCTTGAAGGGTATGTTCTACCGCATTGCTTGTTTCCGCTCTTTTTGGGATTACGGTTAATAGCCCTTCTAGATTTTCACATGCTGCAAATAATTCTGCAGATTGGGGATATGCATTTGTTAAATCTTCTTTTGCAGTATTCAATTGTTCGGCAGCTAGGCCTAGATCAATTTCAGGTGTTCCATCCGGATTACGTTTCAGAGTTATACATGGATTTGCTGCCCATATATCGTCTTCATTACATTCTGGCATATTATTGGGGGTTAGAATAAAAAAATACTCGCTATGCGGCGAGCTTTTATAGTGGGTAAAATTGTTTAGAATTAAACACTATGCTCGCTCGACCTTAAAGCACACGACCGTCGTGGCTTGTGGGAGGAGAGAAATAATAATGTTTGAATTAATCATAATTTTTCTAAAGCAAAAATACTCTATACCCTGTCGGCATAAGTTGTCAATAAGGTTCCCATTAACCTGGCTTATGTCAAGGTTTTACTTGCTCTTCTTAAGTTTGCTGAATTCTGTTTTGAAGAATTTGGCTGTCTCAAGACAATCTTTTGCTTTTTCGTTGCTTGGGTCAATTTGAAGGGCGTGATCAAGAAGTTCGATTGTTCTATCGAATTCACGGTCGTTCAGGTAACAAACAGCGAGGTCACAAATGATTAGAGTATCTTGTGGAGCCATTGCTTTTGCTCTTTCAAGAATTACAAGACCGCGTTTTCGTTCTCCACCGTGGAAAACAGACCAACCAAGACATCTCAGAATTTCTGGGTGATGAGGTTGAACACGATTTGCAGTTTCTAGCGTTTCAATTGAACGGTCGAAATCTCCAAGTGATGAATAAAGAAAACCAAGAAGGTAAAGTGCATTTGGGCTAGTAGGATTCAGCTTTAATGCATGTTTTAGAGCTTTTTTAGCTTTGTCATACTCGCGCATACTAAGATAATTGTCTCCAATTTCTTCGTAGGCTTCGATGAAGTCTAGGTCGCTTATTAGCATTTTGTTTGAAAGCGCTATGGCTTCTTCGTGGCGTCCAGCTAATTTTAGTTGGTCGGCCTCTTTTAAGAGTTCGTCGAGCATTTTTTGTTTTTATTTATCTAACCATTATAGCAGAAATTAACCTGCTATACAAGTGTCTGGGGCTTGGCAATTATGTGGAATGTTGTGTTTTAGATTAGGCCGGCTTTCTTGCCAAATGCGATGTTGGCTTCTAATAGCCCTTTCTCGTTTCCGGCGTCAAAACGGGTTCCTTTTACTTCAAGGGCATAAATCTCTTTTTTTTCTTCTAACATTTTTCGAAAACCGTCGATTAAGCGAATTTCACCGTCTTTGTAGCTGGATTCTGCTGCTGCCAGGTGGTTTAGAACCTCGGCAGTACATATGTATTTACCGATAATTCCGTAGTTTGAGGGGGCATCTTCGCGTTTTGGCTTTTCTACAAGCCCTTTAACTGCGATTTTTCTTTCGTTTATATTAAGTGGTTCTATAACTCCATAATTTGAAATTTGATCTTCTGGCACCTGTTGAGTGCATATTACTGGGGAGTTTGTTTCTTTATATACGTCGAGTAGCTGTTTAAGTGCCGATTCTTCTGTATCTATGATGTCGTCGCCGAAAATAACTGCAAAATCTTCGCCCTCGAGCAGATGTTTTGCACATAATATGGCATGACCGTCGCCTTTAGCTTCGTCTTGCTCTACATATGCAATATTGAGCTGTTTTTCTAGGTCTTCAATTGGTTTTAGGAGGGTTTCTTTGCCGCGGCTTTTGAGGTCGTGTGCTAGTTCGTGGCTGCGACCGAAGTGTCTTTCAATGAGTTCACCACCACGGCCGGTAACTATGATCAGATCTGTTATTCCTGCTGAAAGTGCTTCTTCTGCAAGGTATTGAATGATGGGTTTGTTTAAAATGGGCAACATTGCTTTTGGAATTGCCTTAGTCATTGGCAAAAAACGCGTGCCCAGCCCTGCAGTTAAAATGACGGCTTTCATTCTGTTTCGTTAATATGGATAATTCTTGTTTTGAAATCTTCTGTTTTTGGGATTGTGATAACAAGCATGTGTTCGTGTGTTTTCGCTTCAATTCCACCACGATCTATGTGGTCTGGCAGTACGATTGAGCGGGAGAATGTGCCCCAGAATAGCTCACGTACAAGTGATTGATTGTGATCGATGTTTCTTATTGGTTTGCGTTCACCACGGATTGTGAGCACATCGTCTTGAATTGCCACCTTAATTTCGGATTTTTCTACACCTGCAATAGGGCAAATAATGATCATTTTATCTTCTGATTGCACAATATCTACAGATAGCTGACCTTCAGCCTTTTTATTATCTGGAGTTTTGGCCTCTCTTGGTGTTTGAGAAAGCTTTGTTTGTGCAGTGCTAGCACCCGTTTTTGCGGGTTTTGCGTGTTTGAGATCGCCAATGCCTACTTTATTCATGTGCTTATCTTAACTTATGCAGACTTTTTCTTCAATTTTTTACCTTCAAATAGTTCAAGGAATTCTTTTCTATCTATAGATTCCTTCTTAAGTAGAGCTTTACTTAGCCTTTTGAAGGTTTTGTCGTGTTTCTTTAGTGTGTCTTTTGCCAGTTTGTGAGCGCTTTCAACAAAGTGTTTAACTTCTTTGTCGATGAGTGCAGCTTGTTCTTCTGAGTAATTTTTAACGTGGCCGAAGTCTTTACCAAGGAATACTTCGTCGTTTTGATCGCCAAGAGAAATTGGGCCGATCTTGCTCATTCCATATCTTGTAACCATATCTCTAGCCATTTGAGTTACTTTTTGCAGGTCGCTTGCGGGGCCTGTTGAAACTTGGCCATATATAATTTCTTCTGCAGCGTAGCCACCGAGAGCAGCAGCCATTCTGTGCTGAAATTTCTCCTTTGAAAGGGAATACTCGTCTTTTTCGGGCGTGTACCAGGTTACACCTAATGCCATACCTCTTGGGATAATAGTTACTTTTTGCACGGGATTACAGCCTGCAAGCGCATGCCCAACAACTGCGTGACCCATTTCGTGGTAGGCCGTTAGTTTCTTTTCTTCATCACTCATAATGTGTGATTTACGTTCTGGCCCAAGTGATACTTTTTCAATTGCTTCTGAAATATCGTTGGCTGTTATTTCTTTTTGACCATATTTTGCTGCGCGAATTGCGGCTTCATTTAGTAGATTTTCAAGATCGGCACCCGTGAATCCAGGAGTTCTACCTGCTACGAGTTTCAAATCTACATTTTTAGCCATTGGCTTATTTCGAGCATGTACTTCAAGGATTTCTTCTCGGCCTTGCATGCTTGGTTTATCTACAACAATTCGGCGGTCGAAACGGCCAGGTCTGAGCAGGGCAGGGTCAAGAACGTCTGGGCGGTTAGTTGCAGCCATTACAATCACACTGGTTTCGTTTTCGAAACCGTCCATTTCAGTAAGAATTTGATTTAGTGTTTGCTCTCTTTCGTCGTGTCCTCCACCTAAACCAGCTCCACGTTTGCGTCCAACAGCATCAATTTCGTCGATGAAAATAATACAAGGTGCGTTGCGTTTAGCCTTTTTAAAGGTGTCACGTACTCGAGATGCACCTACACCTACGAACATTTCTACGAATTCTGATCCGCTAATTGTGAAAAAAGGAACATTTGCTTCACCTGCAACAGCACGGGCAAGTAGAGTTTTACCTGTTCCGGGTGCTCCAATAAGCATTGCACCTCTAGGGATTTTAGCTCCCATTGCACGGTATTTGCTTGGGTGTTTTAGAAAATCCACAACTTCTTCTAGTTCTTCTTTTGCTTCTGCAACACCTGCAACATCTTTAAATGAAGTTTTGCCTTTTTCTTTGTCGTGTAAGCGTGCGCCAGACTTTCCGAATGACATTGCTTGGTTGTTTGCACCTGCAGCGCCGCGCATCATGAAGTATAAAAATCCGATAATCAGCATGAAAGGCACGATTGCCAGGCCAATATTTAGCCAAACATCTTTGCCAGATGTATCTACTACTTCAATTTCTAGTTGTTTCACTCTGACTTCAGGTGTGCCTTCGAGTACTTCGTTTACGGTTTGGCCTCTTTCTTTATATGTATATTTTTCTGTTTCGTTGCTGAGTGTGTATGTAATTCGAGTATCTTCAACCTTAACTTCAATTACTTCACCACTTTCTACATCTGCAACGAACTGATTAATGTTAACCTTTTCACTTGGTGTTTTAGAACTGGGGTTCCAGATTGAATAAATTGCAGATACAAGCAGAGCTACAATTAGAATGGATATGAGAGGACTTGGCCCCTTTTTTTTGATTGATTTTGCCATATGTGGTCTACGTTTTATGAGTGGGGCTATTGTAGTGTAGGTAAGAATTGTGTGCAATCATTATATGTTGTTGATGCTTCAACACAGCTTTTTCAGATAGAGTTTTTGACTTGGTTTGGCCAATTTTTGAAGCTTTGAGATGTTGATAGTCCTTATTTCTAATTTATTAATATGAAAATGAAAAATGCATGTTTGGTTCTGGCTTTAGCAGCTTGTAAGCCAGAGGCCAGTGCTGAGTTGCAAGATACGTCGAGTTCAATTGTAGAGGCTGCAAATACTTCAACTTGGACTTCTGAAAGTTATGGTAGTGGCAGTGGTGATTATGGTTATGATACATCTGTAGATGAATATACGACTCCTGAAGATACTTTGGAGACTGCGGATACTGCCGATACTGCTTTGGAGATTGAACAGCAGATTTTTAAGTCGGAAATTGGGGCGGTAGCTTGTGTTGAGACAGCGCAGGCGGCGGGTTCGGTTAAATCTGAATTATATAAGTTTTGGCATACAGAAAGTGCGCCGCAATTAGTTGAGGTTGAAAATGCTGAAGAAAAGCTAGTTGTTCAACTTAATGTAAGTTCTGCATCTGAAGGTTTGGGGGTGAATGCTGAACAAATGATATGGGATGGCACCTTATATTCGGCGGTCTTAGAGGGCTCGGTTTTGGCGGAAGCAAGCTCGCTTGAGGCGCATGCTGCTACGATTTATTCTGCGCCGCTCACTACTTTTGAGGATGCTTTTGCTGCACATCAACAGGGTTATATATATGTTGCTTTTGATATTTCTGCATTTTCGGTGGATGAAGTTGAAGGGGAGGATACTGGGCTTTCTGCATTTCCAAATGCTTATGTTGCTTTGTTTACAAATGAATCAATTGGGGGCTGTCAGCTCTTGATTTCGCCGAGAGGTGAGCTTGGGGATGCAGTTGAGATTGAATATTCAAGTGGAATTTATGGCTACGGCTATTGACAATTTGGCTTAACTTGGTACTATAGCCAACCTATTTAATAAATATATGGTTATGGGTCTAAGTAATAATTTAAGTCGAGCTGCCGTTTTCGCAGGACTTGCAGCATGTGGTGGAGATGGTTGTGGTAATGGTGGGATTGATGAGGTGGATAGTGCTTCTACACCAGTTACCATTGTTAATTTAACTGAGCCAGTAACAATTGATCCAGTTGCTTGTTTGCAAGCTTGGAAAGATGGACTTCTTTCAGAAGATGAGCTTGGTGATGACTCTGATGATGAGCGGATTTTTATGAGTCCGACAGAATCTAGACCAGAAGAAATTACAAATACTGCTATTTTTGACACTCCGAATGTTGATCATTTGCAAGCTCAGTTAGATTTGAGCACTTTACCTACTGCTCTACCTACTGATCCAGCTGAGTTGATTGAAGATGGGCGTCTGCATTGTGTTTCAATACCTGGTTTGAATCCAAATGCTGTTGCTCCAACTGAAGCGGGTCCTCTTTGGGTATATGATAAGGAACCTCAAAGTGCAGGGACTTCAGATGAATTTGTTCCTCATGTTTCTGGTAGGCACTTGTATGTTACGGGTAGATCTGAAGATGTAAGATTTGATGATAATGGTGAAGCAGCAATTGTTTGTTTTACTAATGAACTTGGTGATGGATGTCAGGAACTTGTTGTAACAGCAGAAACTTTTAATACAGTTGGCATGTTTAAAGATACAGATGGTGATGTTTCTTTTGTGACTCGTCCTTTGCCAACTACAGATACTGTTGATACTGCAGGTGCTACAGGTATTACAAGTCCAACAACTACTGTACCTACAGGTGATACTGCTGCAGACACAGGTGATACAGGACTTTAGTTTTTCTTATTGAATTTTAGCGCGTTCCTTGCTCATGGTGAGGAACGTTTTTTTGTGCCATTCAGTTTTTTTGCGTGAGTTGAAGGTGATTATTGCTTCGTCCCAGCGGTGTAGGGTTGTGCTGTCTGGCACTCTTTCGCCTGTTGATTCTCTGTACCAGAGTTCGAGCACTGTGGCTCGGATTGGGAAGGGGAGTTGTTTGTATGCTGCGCGGTGAAGGCCCTCTTTTTTGTCTAGGAATTCTTGCAGGAAAACTGCGGCAGATGTTTCGAGCATTTCTTGAAGCTCGAGCCAATATTCCTTTTGCCCCTGCCATTTTGCAGCCATTTCTGGGTATACATGATTTAAAACAGGTATGATTTTGTTTCTTAGGAAATTGCGCGCGAAACGGTCGTCTGCATTGCTTGGGTCTTCGCGGTATGGGATTTCGTGCTTTTCTACGTATTCATCGATTTCATTTCTGGAAGTGTAAAGCAATGGGCGTACAATTTCTTCGCGTTGAAATTGCATGCCAGAAAGGCCTTTTACTCTGGTGCCGCGCAGAAAATGGAGCATCATACTTTCGAAGTCGTCGTCTTGGTGGTGGGCAGTTAATATTGCTGCGGCTTTGTGTTTTTTTGCTAATTTTGTGAAAAATTCATAACGTTTGTCGCGGCCCCATTCTTCAATGTTGCCGGCTTTTGCTGCTCTTGGTTTGTAGAGTTCGCAGTTTAATTCCCAACGAGTCATCATTCCAATAGTGAATTCAGCATCTTCATCTGCATCGATTCGCAGCCCATGATTAAGGTGTGCAGGAATAATTGTGAGATCTTTGCGTTGCTTTAAAAGCGCATGTACAAGCGACATAGAATCTCGTCCGCCAGAAACTCCCACAATGACTGTGGCATTTTTGGGTATGATTTGTGTTTCCAATGTGAGTTTCACGTCGAGATTATATCACTCTTTTGACTCTTCGTCAGTCTCTACTTGCTCGGTTTGAATTTGGTCATCAAGTGCATAGCGAGCTGCGGCACCAGCTAAGAATGAGAGGGGGGCTACGCCAAGACTTAGGCCAAGGGTGATGGCAATTATTTCCCGTCTTGTGAATATGAGGCCGTCTATAGTTGGAAGCTTTGGTCTTTTTTTGACTAAATCTTCAATTAGTAAACTTGTGATTGCAGTAATTGAGGTAATTGCTGTTGCTTTGCTTATTAATGCCAGATTTAGTGGGGATGGTTCTGGGCTTGGTTCTGGTTCAGGTTCTGTTGAAATGGCTTCGGGAGCTTGTGGTCTAGGGGTTCTTTGGCCAGCGAGTAGATCTGTTTCTGGTACTAAAATTTTAGCCATTGCAAAAACGTGGGCAGGGTAGAAAAAGCCGTGTGGGCCAATTGAATTTTGGCTAAATGAATCGCCGACTACGCCAAGCCATAAGTCGAAGCCGTAAGGTGCTTCTCCTATTCTTGCTTTTATTTCGTCGTCGCTCTTTTCGCAGAATGCGTTGATAGCATTTATTATATTTCCAATTCCTGAGTAATATGCATTTACGACTATGAGAGTTTCTAGACCTGTGTTGAAGTCGGGGTCGACTTCTTTAATTCTATTACTTAATTTTTCTATGCTTTCTGCAGCGGCTTTTTTCAAGAAATTGTATTCTGCGCAAAAGAGTTCGGTTTGTGCAAAGTTGTTAGTGATTTCTTTTTTAAATGTGCCTATTCCACCTGCTCTATGTTCAGTGTCTCTTAGGTATCTTTTTGCATCATCATCAGAGGTTTTTTTGAGAAATTGAAAGATTCCTTGTGCCTTTTTTTTCGACTTTTCTTTTTTTCTAAATCCACTTTCGTATGCTGCAAGGCCGATTGCAATTGCATATGGAACATTATAGGCTTTAGTGAGTTTGCGGATTGCATCTCGGAGGCTTGTATTTTTGCCATCGAAATATCTTGAATCTTGATGTTCTTTATTTAATCGTTCATTTAACTCTTTGACGGCATCGGCTTCTTGTAGTTGATCTTTAACTTTTTTCACAAAATAAGGGACTCCAACCAATGGGTAGCCACTAGCTGCATAACTGCTTGGAGTGTGTAGTTGTCTTGCATCAGAATTTAAACGATTTTGATTGTGCCACTTTTGCTTCTCATCTTCGGTTTTTGCGTGCCAATTTTCTGGTTTTGCAGCTTCAAATACTATTTCACCGTCGAGGGTGTAATAGCTGAAAATCTCTTTTCTTTTTCTTGTGAATTGGTCAAAGATATCGATTAGGGCTTCAAAGCGTTGTGCAGTGTGATTTGGGCCGCTGAAGGTTTCTTCTTGAAAAATGTCACGAAGAGTTTGATAGGGGTTTGTTTCAACATTTACAGGTTCTGGCATTATTGGTTCAGCTTGAACAGGTTCTGCGTCAGGTATGTGAGTATTGTATGCAACTGCTGTGCTAACTGTTGCGATAGTTGCAAGAAGGCCTTGAAGAATTCTTCTTCGAGAGGGGCCTCTTTGAGGATTTGATTTTGGAATTTCTGAAAGTGCCATCTACTAGTTTAGAAGAGGCAATTTAACCATATATGGGGTGACCTGTCAATTGGCCTAAATTGGGTTTCTACTTATCTCGCTAGCGAGCTCCATATTGTCATCTTCAGCCATTTTATTGCGAATTTTTTTGTGACATTTTTTACATTCATGGATTAAAATCCAACCTTTTTTACCGGAGTGGTCTATTCCGATTGGGGTCATGAGCGAATGACATTTGGATGCTCGATCGCCGGGGAAAGCCGAATCTAGGTGTTTTGAGTGTAGACATTTGCGACAGTGATTACGACAAGATCCACTCCCGTCGGGTGGGTTTTTTTCATTGCAGTTTCCACATTGAAAAGCTTCGTTTATAACTGTAAAATTCATGATGAAACTCTAACTCATCCACGCCAAAATGGACAATGTTTATAAAGCCCCTCAAGGGCGTCTTCTTCCAAGCTTAGTTGTGTTCTTATTTGTGCTTGGAATTCTTTATACACTTTTTCTTTTGGCAACTCAGTGGAATTTGAATAGAGATATGAATAATATTATTGAAGAGACTGCGGATTTAGAAGCAAAGTTAGCAGTGTTTGAAGAGGATCAAATCGGTGAGCTTTTTGAGGCACAACAAATTGTAGATAAAGTTGAAGCTGAGGAGGTGCTTTGGTCTCAAATTGTTAAGAAGCTACAAGACATAACCCCAATTACAGTTTTCTTTAGCTCTTATTCAACTTCAGATACAGGCGAATTAAGTTTGAGCGGTTTGGGTGATAGTTATGGAGCGGTTTCAGATGTGATTGCTGCGCTTGAAAAATCTTCGGATTTTACAGGTGTGTTTGTGCCAACTGTTACTTTGGGTAGCACTGGTGATGGGCAACAAGTCGTGAGTTTTAGTTTAAATGTTAATGCAATTAAATAATGCAAAAAAATCAGTATTCTCAATTGTTTTCAGTTCTGCTCATGTTTCTTTTAATTGTTGGTGGAATACTTTTTGTTTTCCCTCTGCGAGAAAATGTTGAAGTGCTGGGCTTGGAACGAGATGCTGCGATGGCTTCTTTAGTTAGTATTCAAACTGAGCACGATGCTATGGCGCTTCTGTCTGATGAAGTTTCTAAATCTGCGGGTGCAAAACAAACGTTGCTAACTGCTGTTCCTGCTAATTTAGGTCAGGATCGATTGATTTTGGAGCTTGCTGATATTGCAGTGAAAGCTGGTTTTGATTTGAATGCTATGAACTTTTCGGCATCAGTCGATCAAACTTATGGAAATAAATTAGTTGTAGCTACAAACTTTGCTGGCCAGGCAGATGATCTAATAGATTTTTTGAAAGCGCTTGAGAATGCCGATAGACTTTTGCAGGTGAAAACTTTAAATGTTCAACTAACAAGTAGTTCAGACATAGCTTTTAACCTCAATATTGAGGCCTATTATCAATGACCCCACATTTATGCAGTCCGCATCTAAGTTAATACAACAGAGGCAGACGAAGGGGACTTCGGTTGTGTATGGAGTTTATGACTCATCTGCACAGCCATTTTCTGTTCGTATGCGCGATTTTTTTATCGATCGAGCTAGAGTGAAAGTTCAAGATAAATCGTATTTTTATCATCTGCTTGGCGTGATGCTTGATGCAGGAATTCCAATTGTAAAAAGTTTGCAAGTTTTGGCGAAAAAAACTGAGAATGAGAGGTTTGCAAGGGTCATTAATACTATGGCATATGATGTTGAGCGAGGGCGAAAGATGAGTCAGTCTATGAGGAAATTTCCGGAAATTTTTGGTGAGTCTGAAATTGGAATTGTTACGAGTGGTGAGGCGATTGGTAACTTGCAACATTTGCTTTTTAAGCTTTCTAAGCAGACTAAACGAACTCATGATTTACTTATGAAAGTTCGTGGTGCACTTATTTACCCAGCAACTGTATTGATTGCACTTTTTGTTTCTGGATTTATTGTTGTGACTACTGTGATCCCTCGATTAGATGAGTTTTTTGTCCAGGCTGATGTTGAGATGCCATTCTTAACAGATTTGGTTTTAACCGTCGGCCGCTTCCTGATTGATTTTAGTTGGCTTTTATTAATATTATTTGCCTTTTTTGCTTTTGTACTAAGCTTTTATGTGACCACTGATATTGGGAAAAAACGAATAGATATTTTAACTATGCAAATTCCTTATGTGCATCATATTGTGCGACGCTTGAATGTTGCGAAATTTGTGCAACTTTTGAGTTTGCTAGTTGAATCTGGGGTGCCGATTAATGAAGCGATTAGGATTTCTGGAGAGGCTATGAATAACTTCTTATATAGAGATTTTTTGAAAGAGTTGAAGCATAGGGTTGAAGCAGGTGAGAAGATTGCTTTGGCCATGGCTGATGCACCTTTTTTGTTTCCGGATACGGTTATCACAATGATTTCAGTTGGAGAAAATACGGGGCAGCTTGCTTTGATTTCTGAAAAGTTAGCTACACATTATGAAGAGGAAGTTGAACATTCTTTAGACACATTTACTACTTTACTTGAACCTGCTGTGACAGTTTTGGTTGGGCTTGCTGTAGCTGTTTTGGCTCTGGCACTTTTGGGTCCAATTTTCTCACTGTCTTCACTCGTTGCTTAAGTTATGAACTTGAAAAAGCACAAAGCGTTTACCATGATTGAACTAGTAATTGTTATTACTGTGATTGGTATTCTTGCGAGTGCGATTTTTTTGGATTTTAGGCATGCGAAACAAAGGCAAGAAGTGGCTTTAATGGCTGATCAAACTTTGGCGATGATGCAACAAACTCAGGCTGAAGTTAGATCTGGGAAAGTGGATGAAGAAGGTGAATTTATATGTGAAGGTGCATTTTTTGAAGTTGGAAAAACTCCAAATTTAGCGAAAGGTTTGTTTAACAGAAACTGCTTGGATTGGCAGAAATTACCATATGGATTTACTACTGCAGGAGCTTATGTGAAGAATATTGATGTTGGCGGGGTTGATGCCCCTAAGATTTGGGCATTTTTTATTCCACCTGATGGGCGTATTACTTTTTATGATGATGGCGGTTCAAGATTTATTGGCGAAACGACGATTATTTTTGGGCATAGACAAGATGAAAAGGCAGAAGTTGAGTTGAAAATTTCGCATTTAACTGGTCAAGCGGCACTTCACAATGATTTATATGAATAAGCATTCTGCATTTACTTTAATTGAGACCTTAATTGCCATAACTTTTATTACGGTTGTGTTTACTGCGATGACAGGATTGATAATTACGACTTTGAATGCGAATCAAAGGAATATTCATAGTTTGCAGGCTACTGCATTTGCTCAAGAAGGGTTGGAGGCTATGCGTTATATTCGAGATTCGAACTGGCTTCAGAATTATGCTTGGGCTGGTGGCTCGAGGGAGTCGGTTTCTGGTGGTTCATTTGAGCCGGGTGAAGCTGAAGTACTCAATTTTTATTTGAACGATGGAGATTGTCCGCCTTGTTGGACTTTTTCGACTTTTGAAGAAGATGGACTTGTGATGAATGAAAGTGGATTTGAATTTTCACGTAGATTGGAAGTGATTCCAACAGATACGGATGATGCGGTTGAGGTGACTGTTTTTATTGAGTGGTTAGAGAAGAAAATCCCTAGATCTATAGAGCTTTCTACAATTTTAACTGACTGGCGATGAAGCAATTAAAATCAAAACCAGCTTTTACTTTAATTGAAATGACAATTTCGATAACTGTTTTTACAATCTTTATTGGCTTTTCAATGGCGACTTATATTTCATTTCATAGGGCACAGCAAGAAGCTGCGGCGACGCGGTCGTTGCTTATGGAATTAGACTCAGTTATGAATATTATGACTAGTTCGCTTTTGGAGAATAAAATTGATTATGATTATTATGCTTTGGAAGGTGATCATGATGCGCTTCGAGCTCAGGGGAATGAATTGCTTGCAGATTTGAGTTTGCTTGGTTCTGATGCATTGCAAACTAGTGTTTTGGCTTTGAGATCTTCAGATGGAAATGAACAAATAATTTTTAAATGGTTTGATGGAGTTTTGACCATGCAAAAATTTGATGAAGAAGGTGCGCAGGACGGTTATATGGAATCTGATGTTTTGCATAGTTTGCATACAAATGTTGATTACATGAACTTCGAAATATTTCCGGGAAAAGATCCTTATGATTTAGAGAATTCAAAAGAAGACAATTTGCAATATCAGCCTATTGTTCAGCTTAATTTGACTTTGTCTTCGCCGGGTAGGGTGAGAGATAGAGTGGTTTTGGATCTGCAAACTTCTATTACTAGCCGTTTTTATAGATGAAATGTTTAAATAAGAAATCT